>JASLPZ010000539.1:0-3162 GCA_030744725.1 Pirellulaceae bacterium | reverse complement strand
CAACCGAATCAACCCGCGCGTCATCAAACGCAAAATGTCTGGCTGGCCGAAGAAGCGACCACAACACCGACACCCACGAAAACCTTTAAGCAGTCAGTAGTTGTGATTCATTGAACGGTATTGGAGTTAGCCCGGTTCCTGCGTCTCGCCGTCGATCCGCTGTTCAGCTCCGAGCAGCTTGAGGTTTAGCGAACCGCCACTGAACAGCATCTCGTCCAGTGCATTCTCCACGTCATCGAGCGTCAACGTCCGAGTGCCATCTCGTTCCAGATGGAATTGAGCGGATCGTCGCATCAGCTCCTTGATGAAGGATGCACTCACTTTCTCGGTCCGTTTGACGATGCTCTGGACGACGTCATCGGGAACATCGACGCCTCGCGAGTACAGTCGGACCAGCTTCTCTCTACCTTCCGAGTCTGGCAGTGGAAACTCGATGGCTTGATCAATCCGTCCAGGTCGAGACGCAAGAGCCGCTTCCAATTCCTCCGGGCGGTTCGTCGTCAAGATGAAGAGGATTTCACAATCTTCCCGAAGGCCGTCCATTTCGTTCAGAAGCTTGTTGAGCAGAAGCTCTGTCCCTGCATTCCGCATCTTCGTCCGTTCCCTCGCGATCAGATCGACATCTTCGATCACGACAATACTCGGCTGGAGCAATCGGGCCAGCGTCATGTACTCGCCCAACAGACCGACTTGCTCTGCAGAAATGAGCAACGTCGTGTGCCCGGCCAGCGATTTTGCAAGGTAACGAATTGTGTGCGTCTTACCTGTACCAGGTGGACCATAGAAGAGAATGCCCTTCTTTGTGGCCATCTTGAACTCGCCCAGATCCTGACGACGCTCAACGAAGCGAATCACGTTGCGGTCGAGAAGGTCGAGTGTCTTTCTTGGCAAGATGACCTCGTCGCGTTCGACTCTCCTGAGCCGGTGCACTTTGACCCCATTTGCCTCGCCGGAATAGGCATCGCCTTGTTCGAGAGAAAGAATCTTACCGCGATAGGACCTGGCTCTGAGTACCTCCGATTCGAGGTGCTTGAAGAAATCCCGCGAGATGGCTGCCCCTTCGTCGTCATTAGGCGTCGCCACCTGAAAGCGAATACGTTGGCTCATACCGCATTCGCCGAACTCCGAATTCGGTGCGTACAACACGGCAAACTTGATGTGACCTCGCTTGAGGAGCCACATTCCATTCTTCAAGGCTTGAATCGGTTCGTCTTCGCCAATGTCGATTTGCTCGTATTGCGGCGGTCCAGTCCCGGTCGAACTCGTCATGTTGATCAGGCTTTCATCCAGCAGCGAAGTGAAGTCCACTCCACCGAAACCATGCATCTGAGACTGAACGCCATGGAAGGAGCAAACGGTGGCGTCCTGCAAGAACTCGTCGACGCCATGCTGAAGGTCAGCACGAATGTGCGTTGGAAATTGCCGTTCCGTGACCGTGAGACTGTCCAACGATGTCGGGCGGAAGTGCTTCTTTAGCTTCTGCGGGATTGACTGCTTTCGACTGTGATTCCAAAAGAAGAGAGCCACCACAGCCAGCAGGGCAGCGAAGACAACCAGAACGCCAACGCCTACCAAGATTTCCTGCAAGGTCTGCATCGAAGAGTTCCTCTTGATTGAATTAACGTGGCACGTGGGACTATATACACGCAATGTATGGTGCTGGGGACTGACAAAGAAGGCGGTGCGTCTGGTTCTTCGGCTACGTCGCCAAGCTGTCGTATGAACGACAACTGCCTGCGGCGCCATAACGTGAGTCACACCCTGTTGGCAAAACAGATTGCTCCGCCAATGGCGGGCCCGTATCCTACAAGAACAACACTCAAGACGGCCCTCGAACATGAAGTGCTTTCAACACCAGCAAGTAGATGCGGTTGCCGTTTGCTGTGCATGCGGTCGGGCCGTCTGCGCCGAATGCACAATGGTCCCTGATGGCCAGCACATTGTCTGCTCTGACGAGTGTCGAACCGACGACATTTCGATGACGGCATCCAGAGTTGCCGCGCTCGAACTGCTGCTCGCAACGACGCGATCATACAAAGGCCTCACCCTCGCTTTCAAGCTGATCGCAGCCGTTTTGTTTCTATCTGCTGTATGTCTCCCGTGGCTGCCCGTCCCCAGTCATGCCACAGACCTAGACCTCACCCTTTGGCGAGCGATGAATATTGGTATGGCGACGATCCTTGCTTCACTTGGTGCCATTTGCATTATCTGTTCCAGATACGTTGCAAACGTAACGCAACGGCATGATGAGCTGGTGCAACGACTGCCCGACCCAACAACGCACTTGACGCAGACTTCGTCAACGTCAGTGACGCTTCTCTGGAAGACAGCTGCCAAACGTTCCTGCTAACGGGCGACGTCGCCGCTACCGATCCTATATGTCGTCATTTCTCGCCCAATGCCACGTTGTGCATAAGGCGCTGCTTGACGCCAACGGCCGATCGGCTAATCTCCAGTTCTGTGTCTTTGCATCCTAGCTGTCGAGTAAACAGATGTCTCGAATGAGTTGGCGAGATCGAACACTTCGGCTCGGGTTCACGCTCATCGAGCTTCTCGCGGTGATCACAATTATCGGCATCATGATCGCATTGCTATTGCCAGCAGTCCAACAGGCGCGGGAAGCCGCCCGGCGGACGTCTTGTAAGAATAACCTGAAGCAGATCGGCCTGGCATTGCAGTTATACCACGATACGTGGCAGACGCTGCCGCCGGGTTGGCTGGCGCGCGACCTGGCAACCGGCCGTCCCGATCTCGAAGGGGAACCTGGATGGGGCTGGGCAGCGAGGATCCTTCCCTTTTTGGAACAGGATCCTCTCTTCAATCAGCTGGTGCACCTGGAGTTGCCGATCACCGACCCGCAAAACGACCGGGCGCGCGCTACAGCCCTCAGCGTTTACCTATGTCCGACCGACAGCCACAATGACCAGTGGGTACCCATTACGGAGTTGCCCACCAGCAATTATGCGGGTGTGTTCGGAACTTTTGACATCGAGGACGATCCGGGGCGCGGCGATGGCGTTTTCTTTTTTCAGAGCCGGGTTCGTGTCGCGGACATTCACGATGGGTTGAGCAACACGTTGATGGTGGGCGAGCGGTCTGCGTTTTACGGCTATTCGACGTGGGTCGGTGTTGTGTCCGAAGGCGAAGAAGCGATGGACCGCA
>JASLPZ010000538.1:0-3169 GCA_030744725.1 Pirellulaceae bacterium | reverse complement strand
CCAAGTGAGGCCCTTCTTGTGAAGAGCAATTCAAGCTACTGCCACCAGCAACCTTACGTCGATTAAGTGCCATTCACTCCCGACCCCTTTTTCAACGAGATTACTTTGGCTTCTGAGCGAAAAAGTATTCCGGATAGGTCAAAGTCAGCAGTGCCTTGTTCGCCTCGCCATCGACCAGGCAGGCGTCGATCTCCGCCTTTAGCCGAAACAGGTTGTTGGAGTCGAGGAGCGGATCCTTGGTTTGTGTTCTCCAATTCAACAGCTGCCTCTTCAACTTCGACAACGTCTCTGCGTGCTGAGTCTCTCCAGCCAAATTGTAAAACTCGTGAGAATCGGCTTGGAGATCGTATAGCTCGAACTCCGGCGGTCTCCTCATGCGGTGGTAGGCTCGCCGAATGTGTACTGGACTGGTTTCAATCGTTTGTCGAAGATCAGCGAAGAAACGATTAAGTGTAAAGTCATAACCGGGATTGCCTTCGTTGGGCATTAGGTTTTGGATCAACTTGTACCGCGCGTTGCGAACGGTTCGTTGAGGGTAGAAGTTGTGTGCCGAATGCAGGTGATACTCCGTAAAAAGGTACTGCCGCCACTCGGCGTCTTCAGCCTGCTCGTCGCTGAGAAGCGGCAGCAACGAGCGTCCCGGCAAGTTGGCGACTGGTTCCGCGCCTGCGACTTTCAGTAACGTCGGCATGATGTCGAGTGTCGAAACCAACTCACGACGAACTTGATTTGGTCTTGAATGCCCTGGCCATTTGACGATCAGCGGCACACGGACACCACCTTCGTAAGAAGTTCGCTTTCCGCGCAGCAGGTCTGCACCGTGATCGCCGAGGTAGATGATCAGCGTGTTGTGGGACTTGCCCGACCGCTGAAGTGCCTCAAGCAGTTCGCCAATCAGCGTATCGAGGCGGCTCATGCAGTTGTAGTAGTTGGCGGTCTCGGCGCGCAGTTGCGGCGTATCGAGTCCAAAGTAATCCAGCGGCTTGACTTCACTGCCTGTTAGCGGTCGATTGGGCAGGTTGCGAGCCTGTTTGATAAACGGGCGATGAGCGTCTGGATAGTTGACACTCAGGAAGAATGGTCGGTCAGCCTCGTTGAAGAACGCCTCCGCGTGCCTGGCGTAGTCGCTCAACTTCTTGCGGCCAAAGTTGGCCGAAGGGATCTTGTGCATGTCCCATGGAAACGACTCGGCTGGGTTGACGGGCAGTTTTCCGAGGATGCCAGTCCGATAGCCGACCGCTTTGAGACTGCGGACGATGTTAGGCGTGTCCTCGTGATACATGCGAAACTTCCACGTCGCCAATCCGATTTGGCCGTTTTGATGCGGATATAGCCCCGTCAGCAGAGCCGCCCGCGATTGACTGCAACCTGCCTGTGGCACGTAGGCGTTTTGAAACCGCACCCCGTTGGCGGCCAGCTGGTCCAGCACGGGCGTCTGCACAAACGGCTCGCCATAGCACCCAAGTTCGGGACCGTTGTCTTCCGAAACGATTAACAGAATGTTGGGACGTGGCGGTATGTCCGCATGTGTGGTTTCGATCGGAATGCAGGAATACATCGATGCGACAAGGAAGCCGACGAAACGACGGACACTCATGGCTTCGCTCCCTCGTACGTCGGATTGGGCTTCATCGGATCGGCACCGACTTCGTCACGCCATGCCTCCAGCTTCTTGTATAGCGCCGCGACTCGCTCCGGCTCTTCTGCAGAGAGGTCCGTCGTCTCGCCGATGTCGCGAGCGAGGTTGTAGAGCGAGAATTCTCCAGTTTCAAACGACTCGATCAGCTTCCAGTCTCCTTCGCGAATTACTCCCGACGGCGAGCTCTGCGGGTGGCGGTTGTAGTGTGGATAGTGCCAGAAGAGCGCGTCGCGGTCGAGACTGGCGTTCCCCGTCAGAATCGGGACGAGGCTTCGTCCGTCCATGTGTTGGTGCGGCCGAGCGGCTTGTCCCGTTGCCGCTAGGATCGTGGGATAAAAGTCCGTGCTGATCACAGGCTCTCGCGAGATCGTTCCTGGCTGCGTCCGACCTGGCCATTTGATGATCACTGGCACGCGAATGCCACCTTCATAGTTCGTTCCCTTGTTCGCTCGCAGCGGTGCATTGTCGGTTGCTCGCGCGAAACCTCCATTGTCGCTGGTGAAGATAATGAGTGTTCTTTTGTCGAGCTTCATTTCGCGCAAGGTACGCATCACGCGACCAACACTCTCGTCGACACTCTCGACCATCGCGGCATAGGCGGGCTTTCCCTGCCGCTTGTCTCTGGCGGTCTTCTCATAGCGGGCTGTCTTTTCTGGTTTGCCTTGTAGCGGTGTGTGTACTGCATAGTGTGAGAGGACGAGAAAGAATGGCTTGTCCGCATTGTTCCGAATAAATCGCTCGGCCTCTTCGGCCAGTCGATCGACAAGATAGTCGCCCTTCTTGCCAGGCAGTGGCGATTGCTTGTGAAGCGTCTGACCCGTGGAAGGGATCTTCCAACTACCTTCGAACGGATAGAAGTAACTTCCCGGTGCTCCATAATCGCGCCCCGCGACGTTCACGTCAAAGCCCTGGTGTTCCGGGTAGTAATAGGTTTCTGTTCCCAGATGCCACTTGCCCATGAAGGCTGTGCGGTAGCCGGCATCGCGCAGCGCTTCGGCGATGGTCACTTCCTCCAACGGCAAGTTCGAGAGGTAACGACCTTCGCGCAGTTGATGGTCCGTTCGGCTCCAGCGCCCCGCTGGTAACCACTGGGTCAACAGTAGTCTCGCCGGATACTTACCCGTCATGATCGCTGCCCTTGTCGGCGAACAGACGTTACATGCCGCATAGCCGTCCGTAAAACGCATCCCTTCACGGGCGAGGCCGTCGATGTTAGGCGTCTGATAGTAATTGCTGCCAAAACAGCCAAGATCCTTCCAACCGAGATCGTCAATCAGAAAGAACAGAACGTTCGTCGGGGGTGGTTGCGTCGGTTCGGCAGATCCGGCGCGGTCGATCGCTGCAACCGTAGCGACGATCGCAGTCAACAGAACGTATCGTGAAGACCGTGTATTTCGGTGTCTCATGAGTTTTTCATTCTTTATGTTTCCAGTTGACAAAAGTGTCGGGAGAAAAAGGGGTCGGGAGTGAATGGCACTTAATCGACGTAAATTCTATGCTTCGCCCGGTTTGTAGTGGTGTCTCGGCTTT
>JASLPZ010000537.1:0-3208 GCA_030744725.1 Pirellulaceae bacterium | reverse complement strand
ATTGGGGCAGTTCGTCATGAGTGAATCCTTTCGCGTTGCAATTGGTGTACGCGCAGAACGTCCGCGCGTTTGTCTTTGGGAGGGGCTTTTCTGGGTGCGATTTGCTAGGCTTGCGGGACATCAACACGATTTACTGTTGTACGTAGAAACAAGTATCCAACTCCGGAAACAAGTGCAGCATCGATCATGAAGCATGAAACCGAACAACCTTGCAGTTGCACGTTTGAAAAAGTGGAAGCTCGAGATATTCTCGACGCAGTGGGATCCATGTCCAAAGGATCCTACATGTCGTTCGGAGTTCTCACACGGCATCCAGGTACGCATTCGCCACACGAGTTGATGGCATGGGCGGTCGCCGATGTGGAAACTGCGATGCGAACTGAGGATATTGGGGAGAAGTCTCGCCACTTAAGTAATGCAGTCATAAATGCGAGACGATCGCTCAACTCAGTTGTAGATTGGTATCTCCAAACGAACGGCTTTGCCTGTTGCCGAAATGCACCCAAGAAATCCACGGACGCAGCAGAGCTGCTATTGCGACGACGCGTTATGGACGAACTTACTTCCCAAGTAGTCGAAAGGGCAGTGCGCACACGTAGGAACCTGAGCACGAGTATGGAACCCCGTCTTCGGAGCGGGCACAGGACACGGTCGAATTGCTGCGTCGGACGGTAGAACATATTACACAGACTGCGGAACCGGACCAGAGAACTTGGCTAATTGGCGAATACCTTTATTCGATCAGAAGCTCCGACAGCGTCATGAAGGTTGACTTCAGTTGGACAGGCGTCAGTCTTGTGATTGCAAGTTTCATTAACGACCCTTGGCTTGGTGTTGTCGAACCAACAGACGCAAAATCTGCTCACGTACGTCGCGCGTATTTCCGGACAGTCGATTTGGGGGTCTACGAACAGATTCTGTCCGAAATTGAGAACAAAACTGTCAGCAGAGGAGGGTACGACACAAATTCGTGCGAAAGTTTCCTTCGCGCAGCGGGGTTGCATTAACCGGCCATCTCCGCCGCTCGGTTGTTCCCCGCCGCTTGTTCAGTGGCAGTGCAGCCCACGCGACGGTAGCGCGCCGCTCGACGTGGGCCGGCGTCAAGATTGGACCAACCACTAACCGCGACGGAAAAACACATGCCAAGTCGATGTGACTGGTCGGAGCAACTGGTTGAAGTGTCGCGCGACAACGAGCAATGTGTCATTGTCGCAGCCAGGATCATTGACGAAGAACCGATAATCGCCCATGCCCGGCGAAACGGTAAAGGCGAATCCCTTGTAGCGGAAGGTCAACGAAAGAGTGGCGTCCGGCGTCTCAATGGGGAATGTATGGACCTCAGCGCCTTGCAGTTTCTGGGCGTGCGCGTGGACGAAGTCTATAGGTTGAGTTTCCCAAAGTTCAGCAAACAGACGCGAACCATCGTCCATGACGTATTCGCGAAGGTCGCCATCAGTGAACGGTTCTGGACGGGTTCGGGAAAACGGCCACATCTGTGTTCGACTATCGCCGCTTAAAATGTTTCCCACGACAACCTGTCGCAAAGAACGGTTTAGCTAGGCAAGCTTGATTGCGACTTCGGTCATTGTCCCCCAATCATACCCGCCCACTCCGCAACCGGCCAAATCTGCCACCCACTAATCCACATCGACGTTGGGATTAAGGTCAATCGGCGAAGACCAAGCGATCCCAAATTTCTGATCGAGAATGCGTTTTTGCCGACGGTAGAGATGGCGAATGTAGGGTTTGTAGTCGCGACTGCTCGGATCGCCCAGGCTGAGCCAATATTGATCTGTTTCTTTCTTTGCTTCGATGAATGTACGTCGGATCAAACGTCTTACTGTTGGATCATTTCCCAGAGGGTCAAGCTTCACACTTTGGTTCTCAAAAGGATGGAGGGAAAGGATACGATGAATGGCGTCACGTGACGCGAGGCACGGCACGACCGATCGGCCAATCGAGAATCGGAGCGATTCAAACAGGTCCACGCGGGCAGGACACGGCGATGCAACCGTAATCTCTGATTGAGTCCCATCGACTGCAATCACATCAATGTCCCGTGCAACCTCACGCGGAATCAGTTCAAAGCACTCCGCTTCAAGGGCCAAGCCTTCAACGTCATGGAATCGAAAACCCAGCTGTGCCGCGAGTGATTCGGCATCGGCAACACACGATCGCACCACCGAGTCGAGAAGGTGAATATTGCCATGGATATTCAAATACAAGAAGGAACGTGCACACCACTCGCACAGGCATTCAGCACAGGACATGGACGTGGAGACTTGTACCGACTCACCGCATTTTGGACACCGCACCTTTTCCAAGTTCTCCATGCCCAATCGTACGCCGCCGATCGTCACCCGCTGAGAGCTTTTCAGAGCCCGCCTGACGCCAGAAGTCGGCGCAGTGGCGTCTGAGTCGGCTCGGGTGCCCCGATCGTGCGAGGGCGATTTTCATGGTGGTGCTGGCTGGTGATTGCCGGCACCTGCTCGTCGGTCCCGGTCCCTAAAAGAACTGACAGCGTGTCAGGGCTTTTATCCCACCCCGCTTCGTCGTACATCGACCTGGCAATCGGCGACGAATTTCGTCGGCGAACGTGTTAGCCCACGCGACGGTAGCGTGCCGCTCGACGTGAGGCTGTCGATGACTTACGGAACATACCACCGTTTATACGGCAGCTCGGCGACGTAGCCGAAGAACCAGAAGTAGTACAGTTCCACTCGGTCGTCGCCGCCGAATGGAGTGCTTACATCGGTCTTGACCATCAGTGGCAACCACGCAACAGAATGGGGATCTATTAGAAACGGATTTGTACTGACGTGCTGTGTCACATCAGCAACACCCCTGGTCTTCGTCGCCCTCCAGCACGCCGCGTAGCAGCACGCCAGCGTAACCAGCACCACCAACGTCCTGACCGAAAATCTTGGCCGCCAGCGTTTCGGGGTCATGGGCTGGGTGGTCATGGGGCGGCCAGAAGCATCGTTGCCGCGAATAGCATGGCGATCCACACCAGGAATAGACACACGCCAACCCGTCCACGTCCGATCACTATGAGAATCAACGAAGCCAATGGCAAAAACAAAACCACTACAAACCAATCCAAACCAAACCCAACCCAAACCCAAATCAACCCAAACCAAACCCAAACCAAACCAAAACAAATCCAAACCAAACTCAATCCAACCTCAAGCGAACCCAAGACAACTCA
>JASLPZ010000536.1:0-3215 GCA_030744725.1 Pirellulaceae bacterium | reverse complement strand
TTGTTTGCAACCGCAGCATGATAGAAGAGCCTTTTTTAGTGGATACCAATTGAAGACGTTTTCTCAGAAAGTGCAGACAGGTTTGCCGGCGATCGGAAATCAACCAACGTGATCAACACACCCACGGCGACGGTCCGGGAGGCTTCGCCATGACGGAGGGCTCCGCATCGGCTGATCCCCTTCCAAGCGTTTCACCGTGGCACGTCGCCTGGACGCTCTGCTGGCGGGAGATTGTTCGTTTCTTTCGTCAACGCAACCGCGTGATTGGCGCAGTAGCGCAGCCGATTCTGTTCTGGTTGCTCTTTGGCGCGGGTCTCCATCAGTCGTTCCGTTTGGCACCCGCTGGCGCCAGCGGAATGTCGTTTCTGGAGTACTACTTCCCTGGCACATTGGTTTTGATTCTGCTGTTTACGGCCATCTTTGCCACGATCTCGATCATTGAAGATCGTCGCGAAGGCTTCCTTCAGTCCGTGCTGGTGGCACCGATTCCACGTTGGTCCATGGTGCTTGGTAAGGTCCTGGGCGGTACGTTAATCGCCGTTGCCCAAGGCGTGTTATTTCTCTTTCTGTCACTGGTTTTGCAGGTCGATTTGGGAATTGCCCGTTGCATGGCGTTAGTCGCCCTGTTGCTGGTGATCGCCTTTGGATTAACCTCGCTGGGCTTCGTCCTGGCTTGGCGAATGGAATCGACTCAGGGTTTTCACGCCATCATGAATCTGCTCTTGATGCCGATGTGGCTGCTCTCTGGTGCGTTCTTTCCAGTTCCACCCGTTCAGTCGGGTGCGGCTACGAGCCAACTTGTCTTACACTGGTGTATGCGTATAAACCCAGTGACCTACGCTGTTGCCGGCGTACGTCGGCTGCTTTATTCGCCAGAACAACTCACGAATCTGTGGACGCCCGAGCTAACGACATGCTGGGCCGTCACGATCGGGTTCGCCGCCGCCACATTCGCAGTGTGCTGGAAGCTGGCCGGCAAACATACGACGGGAGATCTACTATGAACAAGACGGGTAAGCTGGCCATCGCATTCCTCTTTCTTGTCGGCGGTGTACTGGCGCTGGTCACCGCGGCAGCGCGCAGTCGACGTGCGCCACCCGCTACGATATCACCGCTGGCTACGCCAACGTTAGCAGGCAGCAATTCGACCGAAATACTGACAGAATACACGTTGACCGAGCAAAGCGGCCAGGAGTTTCGCTCGGCAGACCTGACTGGCACACCTCACGTGGTCAATTTCTTCTTTGCCTCGTGCCCGTCGTATTGCCGTATGCAGTCAATGGAAGTACAGAAACTGGCCGCCGAATTCGGCCCCGATGGTGTTCTTTTTCTGAGCATTACGTGTGACCCGGATAACGATTCGCCAGCCGCACTGCAGCGCTATGCCGGCATGTTCAACGCGGATCCAGAACATTGGAAGTTTCTGACCGGCGACATGCTGTTGCTGCGTCGCATCGGTGCGGAGATATATGTGGTCCCCGTCGATACCCAAACGCACTCGGAGCATTTGATCGTAATTGACAAATGGGGCCAGCCGCGTGGCCGCTTTCGTTGGCGGAACCATCCAGAGGAATTGGTCGAGCTAACAGAGCTGCTGCCGAAGTTGCTCGACGAAACGGAACCGCCGCCGGAACCCCCAAAAAAGCCAGCGCCGGTCTTTGACGAAGAGACCGGTTTGCCAATCGTGCCGCCTGCCGATTCGGCAAACGCAGCACGACAAGTAGAGTCACAATCGCCCCAGGTGAAGTCCCGAGCGCCACAAGAAGAGTCACAATCGCCACAAGAAACGCCCAGCAAACTCGAAGCGGCAGCGGACGAGCAGCCTGTCGACGAAGCGACGCCCGAGCCGCTTCCAGAGCCCGAAACCGCGGCTCCTTCCACACGTACAGACTCGTGATGTTGTCACGTCGAAAGGAAACCTGCTGGTGAATCTGGTTGTCGACGTCTTGCCGCACGTTAATGCGTCACTCAACGCGGTGGCGACCGCGCTTCTGATGACCGGATTTGTGCTGATCAAGCGAGGCAATGTCGCGGCCCACAAATGGACCATGCTGGCCTGTGTCGGCGTGTCCGTGCTGTTTCTGGTGTGTTACCTGAGTTACCACCAGATGCTGCACGCGGTCACCGGCGAGCGGGGAAAACCGTTCGAGTACCCGGGACTCGCCGTCCGATACTGTTACTATGCCATCCTGATCAGCCACGTCGTACTGGCGGCTACGGTCCCGATTCTGGCGGGCTTTACGATCTACTACGGCCTGCGAGGTCAATTCTTTCGCCATCGGACTGTTGCGCGGTGGACGTTCCCGATCTGGCTCTATGTTTCGGTGACCGGGGTGGTTGTATACTTGATGCTATATCACTTCTTTCGCGTTTAGGTCGTTGGCGATATAATTGCTCGAAGTTCAGTTCAACGGGCTTTGCCCAAGCCAGGCCAGTCATTCCCTGGGGACTCAAAACCGATGGTCAGCCCGACAGGAATCCTGCGTCAGCACGCCGCTGCGATTGCGGTTGTCTGCTTGGTCTGGCTTTGTTTTCAAAGCGTCGCGGTGGCTTGCCCCACCTGCGCCAACGGAGTGGCAAACGATCCGAATCAGGCCAACCTGGTGCGCGGCTATTTCTGGAGCATCGTGTTTTTGATGTCGATGCCGTTCCTGATCTTTACGGGATTGTGCAGCTATTTCTACTTCGAGATTCGGCGTGCCCGCACCCGCCAAAGCCGTGGTGCTCAGTATGTGACCGGTGCTGCATCGGCTCCGAGCGTTTGACGCTGAGAGCAAAGACGCAATCAGCTGCGAACCAGCTCAATTACTCTGGACCCGGCGCATTGCGTGGATCGCACCACTGGTCAAATCCGATCCATAGCGCGCGTGCATACCGAAAGAACCAAATCGGGAAGAGGATCGAAAACGTCACTGCCAGTAACAGTAGCGGTTGCTCTTGGACCACTTGGTTGAACAGCAACAGCGGATAACCAATGGCCACCACGAGTGCCGTCACACCATAATTCACGTAGATTGACCCCAGGTAGAAACCGGCTTCTCGTTCAAATGCCACTCCGCACGCTGTACAGACTTCGTGCATTTTGAACCACCCTCTAAACAGCCGCCCCTTCCCACAAACGGGGCAACGAAGCTGTAGCGACCGTTGGACAAGCGGCCAGAACTGGTTCTTGCTGTTCATTGCAATTCAATTACAAGTCATAAGTCGCCATTGCC
>JASLPZ010000535.1:0-3226 GCA_030744725.1 Pirellulaceae bacterium | reverse complement strand
CCCACCAAAAATAACCCAACTCGCGGAAACCCTGATCAACATGGCCGCATAGCCTAACCTGTTCTCAGAAAGTGCAGATTAACGACACAGTCCTTTGGAACATGCCCAGAGCTTTCGCCAGAAGTAGGCGAATTCACTTGACATCGCTGATGGTCACAACGATTGTAACGCTCGGTCGAAATTGGGTGAGTTGAGAATGCACGTAGAATTGACGGCTTGAAAATGGACTGGCAATCACCGTTCTTCGCAAATGGTGTGACAGCAACGCCAGCAATTGGATGGGCGGGAGCCAGATCCAAAATGGTTGTGAGCGTGACGACTGAGGACGCGCTGATGGTAAAGGGCGTGGTATCGGCGGTCAGTCAGGAAACCAATTACGCGCAATCTTGGCTGCCGAAGCAATGACACTTTGCCCGTCGATTCGCGAGAAAACACCCTTGTGGGCCTGCCGATATGGCTTTATCCGGCCATCGAGTTCTGTTGAGGCGACTTGGAATCGGCTCTCGGAGCGGTTTTAATTGCGCGTGCCTCATGTAGACCGGCAAATCCGATTGAAACCCAAATCAACTCGATCCAGTATCCTCCTCTGGAAGGTGGACTCGCGCAGGTTCGAGTGTGAGGCAAATAGGGGGCCGCCTGCAGCGCGGCCAGTCACTGCCATGTATGTTCTGGAAAACCCCGTCCTGCAACGCGAACTGCTGGTCAATTTGCGCATGCCGCGCGGGTTTATCCTGTTGTTTGTGTACCAGGCGGTGTTGGCCGCATTGGTTTTTTTCTGGTGGCCACAGGACACTCGCCTGGATCCAAATCAGAAGGAAGCCCGCGCACTCGTCGATATGTTCTTTCTTGGACAATATGTCCTGGCATCGATGATGGCACCGAGTTTCGCCGCAGGGGCGATTACGGGCGAGAAGGAACGCAAGACGTATGAGATGCTGTTGGCCAGTCCGCTACGACCCGCAGCGATTGTACTAGGCAAGATGGTGGCATCGCTAACGCATATTGGTGTGCTGGTCTTTGCGTCATTGCCGATCGTGCTGTTGTGTCTGCCGCTGGGCGGTGTCTCACCCTACGAAGTATTGGCGGCCTATTTGGCATTGATCGTCTCCGTGATCACCTTTGGTGCGATTAGCGTCGCCTGCAGTAGTTACTTCCATCGTACCGCGGCGTCTTTGGCCGTGTCGTATCTGCTGATTTTACCCTTGGCAATATTGTCGGTCCTGGCCTGGTGGTTATTGCGAGAACAGGGGGAATTTCGTTTGCTGCTGACGGTCACTGTCGTACCCACTCTGGGCGCGGCGATCAGCACGGCCCTCTTGGCAAACACGAGCGCGAGGCTGATGCACCCGCCCGATGTCGGCAGCGAGGGGAAGGAAGTCGTTGATCTCGAACAAGAGGCTCAGGAAGCCGTTGGTTTGGTTATCCAGCGTGATCAGTTTCCCGATCGCTTGTTTGCGCCCGCCAAGCACGAGGACATGTTGGAAGACGGCGTCAATCCAGTCTATGACAAAGAAATCCGCAGCGAGATTTTCAGTCAAGGTACGTTGATGTTGCGGCTCGTAATCCAGATGAGCATGGTGTTGGCGATCCCGTTGATGGCCGTTTGTCTGTACATCTGGGCCGAATTTGCGGCCTGGTATATCTGCTATGCCATGGTCTTCAATATGCTGGTTGGCCCCGTGTTCTCCGCCGGCAGTGTGACCAGCGAACGCGAACGGGAAACGCTTGATTTGCTCCTCACGACGACAATCACTCCCTGGCAGATTTTATGGGGAAAGCTGATCGCAGGGCTTCGTGTATCCAGCGTCTTGACGATGTTCTTACTGTGGCCCGTCTTGCTGGCCTGTGTCATGGTCCAATCGTACTGGACGAACTTGTTGAGTATCGGGGCATACTTGATAATCGTCTTGCTGACCTGTTTGACAAGCGCCCACATCGCCCTGTTTTGCTCGGTCCTCTTTCGAAAAACCTCGACAAGTTTGATGACGTCCTATTTGCTGATCATCCTTTTGTTCTGCGTGCCGATCGCCGTCAGCTCTTTTGTCGCGATCAAGTACAACTTTTCCGAAACGCATCCAGTAGCCGAACGGATCGAATGGGTCGGACTTACCAGCCCGTTTTCAGCTGCGTTCGCCGTGCCGTTAAATATGGATCTGACGGCCGAACCAGACGAGATAGACCACGGCAATTGGCCGTTATTCGGTGCCTATGTTGGCTTTACGCTCTTGCTGAACATGTTATTGCTGTGCACGATGATTTGGCTGTTCAACGTGCGATGGCGCGTCGCTGGATAGGTGCCGCTATACTCCGGTTACGATCGCAGGGGCGACTGCTGCCGTGATGACGCCGGAACCACGATTGGGTAAGCCAACGGCGGCGCTCGAAACCTGGCACATCACCCGGAACGCGATCCCGACGATGCCCGCTGACTCGAGAAGGCTAGCGCGCCAGCGGACCGGCCAGTTTCTTGAGCATCCTGTCAAATGACGTCGACGAGTCTTGCCGGACAACGAGCAGATCGTCTGGATGAAGTGCATAATCAAATGCAGAAATCACGTGATTCCGTTTCGCGTCGTAGCGGACTTCCAGCTTATGCCGTGAGCTGTCTGGCAGCTTGCGAGACAATTCGATGTACATGTTCCTGAACTGCTTGACCAGACCGGTATGTTCGAGCACTTTCTGCACATGTGTGGCGTCGTCCAGTGACATTCTGATTTTTTTGGGCTCTTTTCCCGAGGCCCGGATTTCGACGTAGCAGCTGGGTGCATCGGATGCGTCTTTCGTGCCCTCGTCGGCAGTTGCCAGCGGATCCGCTGGAGGAGTGTTGGTGGAGGACGCTTCCTCGACCGCGGGCCGAGGCCGCGGTGCTTCGGCAGCGAAGGCGTCCTGCACTCCGGACCGCAATACGCTGCAGCCGGAGGCGGCGAACAAACAGACGCCGCACGAAAGAACGAGCAAGTTGCGGGTGACGGGGCACCACATGGATCGAACTCCTCAAAAGCAGTGCTGGCAACGATCCCTCGGCATCCCCTTCCATTATGAAGGCCGCTAGCCTGGTCCCCCTAATCCTTACCACCGGCCGTATCGACAGAACCACTATGCTGGCTTGAGCAGGAAAGCTAAAGAAACTCAAAAAAGCGAAACAGTCTGCTAGCCCCAATACCGTTCAATGAATCACAACTACTGACTGCTTAAAGGTTTTCGTTGGTGGCGGTGGGTGTCGGTG
>JASLPZ010000534.1:0-3228 GCA_030744725.1 Pirellulaceae bacterium | reverse complement strand
AACAATTAATCGACGCCCTGGAAAACTACCTAAGTCTCGCCATTTAAGCAGACGAATATCTGCGAAAGTTCAGGTACTTGTAGTCGCCCTTAATGCGAAGGCGTTCGCCGGCCGCGAGGAACGTCAACGAACCAAAACGGACTCGATCCAGTTGAATGGCCAGCGCGTAGAGGTCGGCCATCAAACGCCATTCGGTCGTGAGGTCGTCCAGCTTCATGTCGATGCCCTGGCCACCGGGATCTGCCAGTCCACCATGGGCAATTTGCGATCGACGTGGAAGCGAGGGTGCGCCTTTGGGGCGCGCTTTCATCTCGTAGGCACGCTGTTCGAACTCGCGGATCCGGTCGAGGTGATCGGCAACGCGGGCCTTGGAAGCAGCACCGAGCGGCGAATTTGTGCCGGTGTAGAACTTATACTGATCGACTACGGAATCGAGCACACTGCGACGCAGTCGCCGGCTCCGAACGTCGGTGTCGCGACCGGCTACGCCAATCGTACCAAACACGCGGTCGAACAGATCGCGCGGCTTCTCTTGCATCGTCGAGGCAACCGTGCCGTCGGGGTTATAGCTGTGGACGTACCGGCTGACGCGACTACGCCGAAAGAACGTACCTCCGATCAGTGTGGGAACCATGCCCTTTGGCAACCCATCAGGATGGTAGGTCTTGCGGACGACCTGGTCGATCGAAGGACCACCGGCTTTAGCTTCACCATCGGGCGGTTCGGCAGTGAACGCACCGGATGCTCCGTCGAAGTGAGCGTTGATCCCGGATTCGTCACAACGAACCTGGTCGACGTTCCGCATGACCAACAGCTTGTCGCTGAGTGGTTTGAGCGGTTCGAGGACATCGTTAAAACCTTCCGTCTGCAAAGGGGCGGGAATCCCGAGTCCGAAGAAGACATTGAACGCGCGCACAGGAACCGTTTCTTGCAACGCCGCCGTGGCGGTGGTGACCAACATCTCTTCCAGGAGTGGCAACCCGATGGTAACGCTACCAAGTCCTTTGAGCACCATGCGGCGGTCTATTCTTGGTCGTTTCATGAGATCTTCTCCGAATTGGCTTATCACTCTTCTGTTCGTGTCATCTGTACCAGATCGCTCATCACGATGGCGGTGATCAGGCTGGCGTAAGTCCCGCCTTCTTTCTGCGCAGCCTTATGGATGTCATTGACAATCCGTACATCGGCCGCGACCAGCGGTCGTCCCAGCGAAAACTGCGTCAGCTTCCAGGTGATGCTCTGGCGGACGCGGCCGCTACGGGCCAGCAAATCCATTAATTCTGCCGTGGAAGCATAGGAAACGGGCCGGGCAGTACCGGGAAAGAGAATCTCTCCGTCTTCGCGTAATCTGTTTCCGTGCTTGTCCACGTCGTGATAAGCTCCCGAGCCGTCGAATTTCTCCAGGCCGAAGGCGAGCGGCTCGAACTTCAGGTGGCACCCGCCACACGCCTTGTTTCCGATTCGTCCTTCGGCGACACCACGTTGCGTCAGACCGGGTTTCGATGGGGTCGGTGTCGAATCGACACCGGGCGGTGGATCCTTGACCACACCGCGGAGCAGATCGTGAAGTACGAACAGTCCCCGCGTCACCATAGACGCCTCGTCGCCGCCAATGGTCAACACGCTACCCTGAGTCAGCAGTCCACCACGACTGGGTATCGCGGAAAGGTCGTGGCGCTTCCATTTGTCGACGGGTCCGCTACTCGAAAGCTGGAGGCCGTAGTGCTTGGCCAGACGCGGTGTAACGTGAGTCACCTGTGCGTTGAACAAATCTGCGAGTGGTCGTTTCTGCTCCCAGACAACATCTTGAAAAAATGCCAGCGTTTCTTCGCGCATGTCACCAGCCAGCTTGACGTCCCAGTTCGGGAACTTGTCTGGGTCTGGTCGCAGGTTGTCAAGTCGGCCCAGGTTCAGCCACTGGAAGATGAACTGCTTCGACCGACTTATCGCCCGCGGATCCTCGAGCATTCGTTCGACTTGACGGCCAGTACCGCTGCGATCGAGTTCCCCTGCATCGGCCGCGCGGATGAGTTCCTTGTCCGGCGGCCCACCCCAGATGATATAACTGAGCCTCGACGCGAGTTCGTATTCGCCAATCGGCCAAGCCGTTCCGTCGCCCCGTTGGTTCTCCATGCGATAGATGAACCGTGGCGACTGCAACATCGCCTCGATGATGTATCCAACTGCCTGTTTGAAATCACCTCCGGCACTGGCGACCGTTGTCGAGATACCACGATAGACAACGACTTCGCTCTCTTCGAGCGGCCCGCGCAGCAGCCACTTGCCCATCTTGGCGATGAGCCCGCGCATGCTGTCGTCGGTCAGTTTCTTACTCTTGGAAAACTGCCGTGCAAATGTCTGTACGTCCATGCGGCTCACGACGACCTCGGCCAAATCCGCGTAAGCTTCCACATGCTTCAGATCGACGTTCAGGTTATAGGCTGTGTTGCGGAAGCCATCGGCACGCAGATCTCGCGGAAGAATTTCGCGTGCCAGCTGATCGATATTGACACCGACGGCACAACGAACGGTCTCAATGTACTCATTAACTGTGAGCCGTCTTACCCAATTCTTAGCAACTCGACTATCGTGGGCATACACCGCCGGATCGATCGTATCCAACGACCAGGTCGCGCCAGAATTGATCCAATCTCGCAATACGGCTTTTTCCTGTGTCGACAACGGCGAACGATCTTTGGGCATCTCGTCCGTTTCGACGGATTCCCAAAGCAGACTCTCCGCTACCTTTTCGGGCATAACCGCTTTGCCACTTTCGCCACCAGCCAGCGCCGCGGTTTTCTTCGACAAGTCCAAACCACCTTCCTTCGATGCCGAATCGTGGCACTCGAGGCAGTGCTGGGCCAGCACCGGGGCGACCTGCAGCTCGAAGTGGCGGGCCTTTGAATCGTTTTGTGTCAACAGCAGCGTCTGGGCGTTGGCACCGGCTTTGAAATTCTGTTCGACTTCCTTGGGCATTAAGTCTCGGTTGTACACAGCCACCAAATGGTAACTGCCTAACCACTGGCGATCTCTGGAATGTTCGTTGCCAATCGCCAGCCGAAACGAACCGTCCCAGTTGGACGTGCCGCCGGAAATCCTTCCTTCTGCGCGTTGCTTGCCATTGAGATAGATCCGGGTTCGACCCGCGCGATCTCGTGTGTAGACCACGTGCATCAGTTTTGTGGTTAGGCTCTTGTTCGACGAACCCAGTGAAGGGATCCCGTTTTT
>JASLPZ010000533.1:0-3229 GCA_030744725.1 Pirellulaceae bacterium | reverse complement strand
CTTGCTAGCGTTACGCGTTTCACACCACGTAAACTAACAGGAGGCTGCGATTTAGGCTTCATTGAACGGTATTGGGGTTAGAACCCCATAATTGGATTGCGCTCTTTGGTTACCATAAACACCCTAAGGACGAGAAAAGACATGAAAGTGGCTTATATATTTCGATCGGATATGGCTTCGACATTTCAACTTGCCACGATGATTCTGCCCCAGCTTGAGGAAGGGTTTCACGGGGCCGAGGTCGTTGGGATGTTTTTCTTCGACGACAACACGTACACGCTACGTTCTGGCGATCCCGTGGGCGAGCGTCTGGCAAAAGTCGCCAAAGAACAGAACATCTTGCTGATGATGTGCGACCAGTGTGCGGTTCGGCGCAATCTCGCAGAAGGCACGTTTGAACAGTGCGGCAGAGGTGATGTCAAAGCAAAAGGGACTGTCGAGGGTGTCTCTGCCGGTTGCTTCCCACAACTTTACGGCGCGCTGAGCACAAATCCGCCGGATCAAGTGATCACGCTGTAGTCTGGGATGGACGGTTCAATGGTGGGAGGTCCGGCTTCAAGTTTGCCGGGCGTTGGAACCAATTCAGCGAAACGTATCTAACGACCCATATCCGCGTACTGCGGGATGTACTTAAGGGAGGGGATGATGGGCGTGACGCTTGTCGAGTTGGTGGTTTGGCTTATTGTGGGCCTCTTGGCCGGGGCCCTTACGGGGCTGGTGGTGACACGAAAAAAGAAGGGATTTGGCAGATATGCCAATTTGGGGATCGGCTTGACCGGCGCTCTGATCGGGGGATTCCTCTTTGATTTCTTGAATGTCGATCTCGGACTGGCGAACGTTTCCGTCAGCCTTCAAGATATTGTGTCCGCGTTTGTGGGCTCATTGCTGTTCTTGGCGGCATTAGCCTATGCACGGCGTTGGTACAGGAACAAGACTGGTAGGACGCAGGCAGCTTCCAAAAGCGGGTAGCCGTTCTCCTCTCTGCACTTCGCGCCTCTGTACGAGAAAACTGATTCGTTCATTGCTTTTCTGGTGCGGAAGAGACATGAAGAAGTACCAGGCCCTGTTGGCCAACGGCCCACGTCGTCGCTATGATTCAAGCCTGTTTCCTGTAATACTGCTTCTTGCCCGCCCGCTTCTGGCAATACTCGTCTGCGATATCGATCCTCGATTGCGAGTTCTCTATGTCTGCTTCGTTTAGTCGATTTGCTTCCGCCGTTCGAGCCGAAACGGCGTTCACGGTGTTGGCCGTCGCGAAACAGCTCATCGCAGCCGGCAAGGACGTCATCGAACTTGAAATCGGTGACAGCCCATTTGACACGCCGTTGTCGGCGGTCGAGGCTGGCATTGAGTCGATTCGCGCGGGCAGGACCCACTATGGTCCATCCATCGGCATCCCAGAATTCCGCGAGGCTGCAGCCGAATACGTCAGCCACGAATATGGTCTGTGCGTAACGGCTGACAACATTGTGGCTGGCCCCGGCGCCAAGACCTTCGAGCAGTTGTTTTGCGAGACGTTCTTGAATCCTGGCGACGGCGTCCTGGTGTTCAGCCCGCACTTTCCGACGTATCCACCGAACATTCACCGACGTGGTGCGCGCATGTGCCTGTCGCCGCTCGAACAGACACACGAGTTCCGGCCTAACCTGGATGATGTCCGCAAGTTCCTGGAAGAGGACGCCGTGCCGAAAGCCATCTTCATCAACAGTCCACACAATCCAACCGGAGGCGTCGCGCTGCAGCAAGATCTTGTTCAACTTGCAGATCTGATTCGAAGGCGAGACGTCGCGATTTTCAGCGACGAACCGTACGACCGGATGGTGTGGAAGGGGCAACATCATTCGTTGCTCGCCCAACCAGAGATGATTGATCAGACGGTGGCGGCTTATACGTTTAGCAAGTCGTTTAGCATGAGCGGCTGGCGGCTGGGGTTTGCTGTCAGCAGTCCAGCGATCGTTCAGATGATCGGAAAACTGACCAATACTTCGCTGTCATGTGTCGCCCCTTTTGTTCAATTGGCAGGTGCCGCGGCGCTGCGTGAAGCGCGTGACGAACGCGATCGGCAGATGAACGAATTCGGACGCAAAGTGCACAGTTTGGTCACGGCACTAAACAAAGTAGAGGGCATTTCGTGTTTGATGCCCGGCGGAACGTTCTATGCCTTCCCGTCGGTTGCGGCGATCTGCAATCGGCTGGAAATTACGTCGCATGGTCTGGCGATGTACCTTCTGGAGGGTGCCGACGAACAACGAGGGGTCGCGTGTTTGGGAGGCGAGTGTTTTGGCGAGGCTGGGGCGGGATTCTTGCGGCTGAGTTGTGCCGAACCCGATGAACGACTGTCCGAGGCCGTGGGCTTCATCGCGTCCGCCATCAAACGTCATGGCAACGTATCCGCGTATTTGGCCACGCATGATGAGTTTCGGCTAACGGCACCATATCCATGCGCGTGATCCAATGGCGCGCAGGGCGGGCCAAGATCTGTGATTCCTCTCAATTCTCCGTTGCCGTGTGTCGGCGCGGTGCACTCCAGAACCGGAGTTTGGCAGAGGGGTACCCGTACTCCACGATCGAGAAGCGGTGCCATCCAATTAGTCGATAATCTTATTGATTGGGTATTCGACCAGCCCTTTGGCACCGGCGGCTTTGAGCTTAGGCACGATCGTGCGTACGACTGATTCCTCGACGATGGTATTCACGTCTACCCAATCGGCATCGGACAGCGACGACACGGTGGGCTTCTGCAAAGCCGGCAGTTCTTTCAGCAGCGCGGGCAGGTCACTGCGGGCCACATTCATCATCAGCCCGACGCGTCCTTCGGCTGCCAGGCAAGACTGCAGCATTAAGGCAATGTTATCCAGTTTCTCTCGCTTCCACGGATCATCGTAGGCGGCCTTGTTGGCGATGAATCGTGTAGTGCTCTTGAGAACCTCGTCTAGGATCCGTAAATCGTTTGCCCGTAACGAACTGCCCGTTTCGGTGACTTCCACGATTGCATCGGCCAGCTTGGGCGGCTTGACCTCCGTGGCACCCCAGGAGAATTCCACAATCGCTTCGACGCCGTGGCGTGCGAGGTAACTTTCGGTCAACCCAACAGCTTCGGTTGCGATTCGCTTGCCAGCCAAATCCTGAACCGAGTGAACGGGCGAATCGTTGGGGACGCACAGCACCCAGCGCACTGGGCGTCGGCTGACTTTGGAGAAAACGAGCTCGCAGACCTCGACGACGTCAG
>JASLPZ010000532.1:0-3276 GCA_030744725.1 Pirellulaceae bacterium | reverse complement strand
CTCGCGAGATTGTCAGACCGAGGCCGAGTTGACGCAAAGCGGCATGGTGATCGGCAGCCCGGCGTACATGGCGCCAGAACAAGTGAGTGGAAGTCGCGGGGCGGTTGGCCCACACACGGACGTTTATGCCTTCGGCGTGATCCTTTACCAACTGCTTTGCGGGCGTCGGCCCTTTGAAGGAGCCGTGCTGGCGGTGCTCGGGCAGATCACGTCGGGCAAGTCGCCTACTCCGCTTTCGACGGTGGCTGATGTTGACGAGCAATTGGAGGCCATCTGCTTGAAGGCGATGGCGCATGATGTCGATAGTCGGTTTCAATCCGCCGCCGAGCTGGCTGAGGCTCTGCGGACGTACTTGGATCACGATCCGGCAAGGCGACGCAAGCGCGACGGGCCTCGATCGACGAGTCTTGCGCGTAGCAGGGTGCTGGTCGTAGTCGTGACGTTGTTTCTGGCAGCAGGCGTCCTTGCCACGATCATTTTCAAGGGTCTCCCGCGAGCCAACCCAGAAGTGGACTTGCCGCGAACGGCGACAGCCGGCATTGCTGCTGACTTCAACAACAGCGATGGCGTGGCGCTACAAGGAGCCGAAGAGCTGGCATCGCATCTGCTCCCATCGCAACCTGTCCCCGCCAAGACGAGCACTGGCGAGTTCTATGACAGCGGCCAGGAACTCGAAGGGGACGACAGTCAAGGCGTCGCGTCTGGCGACCTGGATGGTGATGGCGATCTGGATGTTGTCGTGGCAAACCTTGAGGAGCCGAATCATGTCTGGCTGAACGACGGAGCGGGGCGATTTGAGAATCATCAGGAACTTGCTGGCGAGGAGACCTTGGATGTCGCACTGGGGGATCTGGACGGCGACGGTGATTTGGACGCGGCCTTTGCAAGCAGGTCCCCATCGAACCCTGGCGGCATCTGGCTGAATGACGGTGAAGGCCGATTCACGGATACGGGTTGGAAGCTGGCGGGTGAGGAGCCCTGGAAGATCGTTTTCGCGGACATCGACGGTGATGCGGATTTGGACGCTGTCGTTGCCAACGCGCACGGTCCGAACCGCGTGTTTCGCAGCGACGGTAGCGGACATCTACTTGACAGCGGGCAGCGCCTTGGCAGCGGACAACTCCTTGGCAGTAAAGCCAGCAAGGCGCTTGGCGTCGGAGACCTGGATGGCGACGGCGACATCGACATCTTTGTCTGCAACTATTTCGAGCGGCCCAATCGCGTGTGGTTGAATGACGGCCGGGGCAATTTCTCTGACAGCGGTCAGGCGTTGGGCGCCACGAAGAGTCATGGTGTCGCACTTACGGACGTCGACCACGACGGCGATCTGGACGCATATGTCGTAAACGCCGACGCTCCCGATGCGCTCTGGATTAATGATGGATCGGGCACGTTCAGCGTGACGACGCCATTCTCGCATGTTCTCTCGGCCGGCGCGATCGGTATGGCGGATCTGGATGGCAACGGGCGAACCGATTTCTTCATCGTCAACGGCCTGCGCGGCACAGCGGAACCAGCTCAGATTCTGCTTGCAAAGGGGGAGGCGGTTGGCTTCGACACTTATTGGTCTCAAACCACGACGGCATCCGATGTTGCGTTGGCTGACTTTGACGGCGATGGAGACATCGATGCCTTCGTCACCAACGTCGGCGATCATTCCAACCGCGTCTGGTTCAACCGAGACATCGACGAGCCGGTCGCTTCACTCTGGTCATTCGAATTCCGGGACTCGGGCCAGGAACTGGGCAGTGCATCGAGCCGGTGCGTCGAGTTGGGCGATCTGGATGGCGATGGCGACTTGGACGCCGTCATCGCCAACGGCGGCTCCGACCCGAACCCCATCTGGTGGAACGACGGTCACGGTCGTTTTCGTGAAAGCGAACTGGCGCTGGGGATGGATTTTCTTCGCGATCTGGCCCTCGGCGACCTGGATGACGATGACGATCTTGACGTCTTCCTGGCCTGCGAAGATGGGCCGAACACTGTCTGGCTGAACGATGGCAAAGGGAGGTTCAGCATCACCGAGCAGCAGATCGGGCAGTCGAACAGTGCCCAGGTTGCTTTGGCGGATTTCGACGGAGATGGTGACCTGGACGCCTGGGTCGGTAACTTGAACCCACACCACGACCGCGTCTGGATCAACGATGGAACAGGTCGATTCACAGACAGTGGGCAGGTGCTGGGCAAAGAGCGGAACTGGTCAGTCGAAACAGGCGATATTGATGGCGACGGCGACGTCGATGTCCTTGTGGGAACGTCGATCGGCGAGCCAAATAGCCTCTGGCTCAACGACGGGCGGGGCCACTTCACCAGAGGCGACGAAGCCCTGAGTGGAACGACAGGGTCGAACGGTTTCTACGTTGGCGATCTCGATGGTGACGGCACGATGGACTTGTTTGAGACGTATTATTCAGGATCTGATCGTGTGTGGTTGAATGACGGAGCCGGACACTTTACCGAGACCGGCCAAGTGTTTCCGAGCTTGCGGACCAGACAAGCCCGATTGGCGGACCTGGACGGTGACGAAGATCTGGACGTCGTCGTTTCTGGTTTAATCAACGGGCCGAACTACGCACTTGTGAATGGCGGGACGGGGCGCTTTGAAGACCGCGTGCAGCCATTCGGAAACAGCGATTCAAAGAGCATGGCCCTGGGCGATCTGGACGGCGATGGCGACCTGGACGTTTTCGTTGCCAACTACTCGCGACAGCCCAATCGAGTGTGGTTGAACGAGCCCATTTTCGATAATCGCAAGGTGTCAACAGGGCTCCCGCGGTAGTGCCTTCCGCATTACTTCCAGTCGCACTCGGTCCAATGCAGCCGCCATTCGACGATTCGCATTTCAACATGTGTCATCGACTCGGCAAACATCGGTGGGACGGCAGAGGGCCCATTTCCACGAATCCAAACATGCAGTGCTCGAGGAACGAAGCCGTCAGTTTGTCATCGCGCGATATGACTCAAACGACCCCAATAACGGACCGATTCTTCAGGGTCACTGAGAATCTGTTACCTTCCCCGGGCACATCGACATCCGCGCGCAATGAATCGGGGAGACACATGGTGCACACATGGTCACACACGGTGGGTCACACACGGTGCCACCCAACTTTAGGTCACACATGGTGCCACACATGGTGCCACCCAACTTTCGCCACACATGGGCCACACATGGTGCCACCCAACTTTCAAGATCAGTGGCATTATGCCACGCAAGTGGCTTTGTCGGAGTCTGACGTGCCGATGCAGTCGATCACGGTGCTGCTGACACAAGTA
>JASLPZ010000531.1:0-3277 GCA_030744725.1 Pirellulaceae bacterium | reverse complement strand
TGGGGATTTGCATTTTTGTATCGCGCGCCGAGGCTGCGCCTCGACGCGTCAGAGAGACAGAGGACAGAGTTTCAGAGTACAGAGCAACAGATTACAAGGATGACTGGGGAAAACTACTCCACGACACACACAACACGAAAGCCGAAGTTGCCGTAACGGTCCGAGGGAGTGACCCCGCCCCGATTCGCGGCACGACAGTACTTGGCGTTGACGCTCCAGGACCCGCCACGCAACACGCGAAGCGAACCACTAGCTGCTGGACCTTGTGGATCAACGGACGGCGAGTTTTTGTAATAATTCTCGTCGTACCAGTCCGAACACCACTCCCAGGCGTTCCCATGCATGTCGTACAAACCCCAAGCATTCGCACGCTTCTGACCGACGCGGTGGGCGTATTTCTCGTCCACATCATAGGCGTTGTCCCTGAACCAAGCATACTCGCCGAGAGGCGCAGCATTGTCGCCAAACTGGTACACCGTGGTCGTCCCCGCCCGGCAGGCGTATTCCCACTCGGCTTCCGTCGGCAAACGGTACGTCTTGCCCTCCCGCTTGCTCAATCGCTCGCAGAACTCCCGAGCATCCTCCCAACTCACGTAACTAGCTGCGTAGTCCGGACCATCCTTGACGTACTCCTCGTCACTCCACGGCCGAGTCCCCATCACCGCTTCCCACTGGCCTTGAGTAACTTCCGTCACGCCCAGGTAGAACGGCTTCGTGATCCGAACACGGTGATGATGCTCGTCGTCACGCTTCTCTTCGTTGGCCGGAGAGCCCATTTGAAACTCACCAGCCGGGATCAGCTTCAGCTTCATTCCGATGCTGTTCGTGAAGTCCTTGGGTGGTCCGATATCGAGCACTCTTGTCAGCCGAAAGTCGGGCAGATCGAGGCTCGTGTGGTAGTAGGGGCGTTGAGCGGCACGACGGGTGCGGCGGACATGACGTTTCGTTTGCGAGCCCACGTAGTCGCATAACTCAAACAGAGAGACCCAGTCGTCCTTGTTCCCTTCGGTGCGGTCCGCGTTTCCTTTGAGGCCCTCCAGCACAAAGTGCATGAACACGCCGTGACCGAAATCGCCATCTTCCCACGATTGTTCTCCGCTGGTGCAACTGGCCAACAAAACCACGCCCTTGGGAACGTCACCATCGGCCAGAGACTTGGCAAAACCGTCGATCGATTTTTCCTGTTCGGCCAACGGCTTCGACTCGGCCGGCAGAAACTTGTTACGGCAAGCATCGACGAAAACGATCTTCAATCGCGCCGGACATTTCTCCAGTTTCGCGTACAGATCCTCGATCAAGATCATCGTCCCGTCGGGATCATCGGGACGGGCGTCGGCTGGACAAAAGTAGCTCTTACCACCGATCTTCGCCCCATGGCCGCTCAGCGCTACGACAATCAGGTCTGTTCCCTCGGCGACCTTAAGGGCCACGTCAAGCTGTTCCACGATGTTCCGCCGGTTCGGCCGAATATCCGCACCGTCGGTTAGCACAGCGATGTCCCGTTTGTCGAAACCGATCTCGATCAACTGGTCGCGCAAGGCCGTCACATCCGCCTGGCAGTATTTCAGGTCGCTACACTTCTCGTAGTCGTTCACGCCGACCAGGACCGCGGACCGCGATGCGGTTGCCGGAATCACCTCGGCCCCTTTGCCTCCGCGGTCCTGCTGTGCCAAAAGCAGCGGGGAAGTCGCTGTGATCATCAGGGCAAACATCGTCAAACGAGCAACTGGGAAGCTTGTTTTCACGGTCGTGCTCCGTTCAGAAAAACCCACGTCGACATTCGGATTCGCAGCGCATCGCTGCTGCCGAATCAACTCATGTTACTAGCTTGACGGGACAAAACCAAGTTTGAACGCTGGAGCCGGCGGAAAGCCAGCTCCAGCGTCTTGGTGAGATGCCGTGAAGATGAAGTGGAGTTCCTTAGTTTTGCTGAAAGATCGGTTTGGGTGCCCGCTCTTCCAACTGCGGTTTAAGAGACACGACAGGCTCCTGCGTTGCATTAACAGCGATCGACTCGACATCCTGGGCGGTTGGCTTTGTCACCAGGAATTGCCGCGCCTGTTCAAGACTTGGGCGCGACGAGCGTCCTTGCGAAGCTGCCAGCAACTCTTCAACGCTACGGACTGGGTTGTCCTGGACGATTTGCGTATTTCCGTCCAAGAGTTCATCAACCTGGGTGACGAGCTGCTCGGCTTCGTCCGTCAGCACCCGAGCTCGCAACAGTTCCCGTTTGGTCGCGATCATTGCCAGTTGCGATGCCGTGCGATCAACGCGAACCGTTAATTCCTCCAGTCGTGATTCGGCTTGCTTACGCAGAGCTTCCACCTTACTGAGTGTCTCGCGATAGCCTTCCGTCTCGGCCAACAGGAGGCTCACTTGGCTGACCGCCTGATCCTCGGTATAGGCCGCATCGCGAACCGTGACCGGGAATGTTCCATCTTCCGTGGCCGCCTGGTAGACGTCGCGGAATTCCGCGGCCAACTTTTCCGCGTGTTCTAGCAAAGCTTGCTGCTCGCGGACGTTACGGCTCAACGTGCCGATTTCCCCAGCCAGTTGTCCGCGTGCCGCCTGGAGCTTGTCCAAGTCCTCCTTCAGTTCTCTCTCGACATGATCAGTAAACCCGACCGGATCCGCTCGGCGAGCCGCTTCGGTCCAGCCAATCCAGGCCTGTCCCTGCTCGAATACCCTCGCACGCAACGCGGGAATCCTCCAGCACGCTCCGGCGACCAAACCCCCAACAACGACTAACAATACCACATGCCTAGAAGCAGTCTTCATCGCTCGATCCTCTCTTCACGGGCCGCAACGGCTCGCCCGACTCAACGATTGAGCCGATGGCGATTTCCGTCTTCTAAAAGGAAGAGCAGTTGCAGCGTCGGAAGTTGCGCGTAAAAAGTATGTCATGCTGCAAAGATCGCATCACGACTGACTTGGAACCGAGATTCACGAGTGCCGATCAGATACCCCTTAACTGCCAAGCGTGTTGCGTAATCTTCAGTCAGGGCGACCAGGAAGCTATTTGATCGCGTTGTACGATAACGCCGGTATTCAGTGCCGTTTTTCGTCCGCTGATATCTAAACGAATTGCGACCGTGTTCTGGCAAATGCTCAGCCTGATTCACCCCGCTCTCGTTCCACGGCGTCGGTGCCAGCAGAACGAGAGCGGGGAATCGTTGATCTGTCACTTCACGGTTACGCCAGCGCCGCCACACACGGCCCATCTCTGAAATCACACATCATGCAACCAAACCCAGGGCGATAAACAAAGTCGGCGCGA
>JASLPZ010000530.1:0-3280 GCA_030744725.1 Pirellulaceae bacterium | reverse complement strand
AAGCCAAGGACGCTACCTCCTCTTGATTACACGCGAATCCCCCGCCCAAGCGCTAGCATTTTCGAGCGCCGTTCACACCTTCGGTGCTATTCGTGCGAACGACGATTCTATCGGCCCCAACGCTGGCTGGGCGGATCCAGCTACGATCTAACGGAGCCGACCGGCGATCGCGAATCCGCAGATTTGTTGCCCCGCTAAGCGGGGATTGCAGATGATTGCCCAGTCAACTCCCAGAAATAGTCTGGGAAATCCCGCGATTCTGAATTGCTAACCGTGCATTCATTTCCAAGCATCGCTTAGTCTCGAAGGTGGGCGTCACCGCCTTCTGGCTGCTAACCATCAAGAATTGGCAAGCGGCCGCAGATCCTGCCAGATGCACCCACCCCAGGACCAGCCGACACCGAAACCCACGATCAAGTTTTTTCGCTCGGCGGACAATCGCTGCTGGTTACGCATCTCTCGAATCGTAATGGGGATCGTCGAAGAAACCGTGTTGCCGTATTCTCGCAACACAATCGGCAATCGCCGATCGTCCAGCCCCAGTCGTTCCTGCAACATCGCGAGCATCTTGTGTGTCGCTTGGTGGAACAGAAACAAATCAATCTCATCTTCGCGCAGGCCGGCACCGTCCACAATCTCTTGAACCAGTCGTGGAACTGCAGCCACTGTAAAACTGATCAGGCTGGGACCATCCATATAGAGTTCACTGCGCCAGCGCTGACGATGACGTGGTTTGTGAGCATCCTCGGCCCGCCGAGCCCCACCTTGCGTGACTAACAATGTGTCCGCACCGCTGCCATCGGTTCCGAATTGAAATCGCGATAACGACTGCTGGTCGGACGACTCGATCAACGTGGCGGCAGCGCCATCACCAAAAATCGTTCGCAGACTTCGGTCTTCACTGTCGATATACTTCGAGTATGTCTCGGCAGTGATCAGCAGGACACGATTGGCCGTACCGTTTCGAATCAAACCATCAGCCAGAGATAGACCGTAGACAAAACCCGAACAACCCAGGTTAAAGTCGAGCGCACCCGACGACGTCCGTAGCCCAAGTCGGTTCTGCATGAGGCAGGCCGTGGTGGGCAAGGGGTAGTCGGGCGTCTGCGTACAGAGCAACAAGAAGTCGATACTGTGAGGATCAATATCGTTCTCATCGAACAGTTGTTGGGCCGCGGCGACGCCCAAATCCGAAGCGCATTCGTGGTCTGCGGCGATGTGTCGTTTGAAGATGCCCGTCTTCGAGTAAATCAAGTCGAGATCCCACGATGGAAACTTCAATTTGAGATCATCATTTGTCTCAACTTTTTCGGGAAGATAGACCGAGATCGGGCCAATTGCTGCGTATTTCACAGGGAGCGTCTCAACCGTCTCTGGAAGCAGGTGGTCGGAAAAGTGGTCCGGGGGGGAGAGTCATTTTAGGGCGACTGGACATGTAGATCTCGCCAGTGACGAGATCCGCGAAGGTGCCAATGGTCCATCGAGCCAAGTGATCTGCTAGCAGGCTGGCCACCTAACATTCACACCATAACGAGCCGATGTCAACTGGTCAATCGGATCGTTGCTGGCGAATAAACACGTGTGAATTTCTCTTGACGCAACTGGAACCCTGGCTATACTCCGCCCGCCTTAATTCGGCTCTTTGCTGACGCGAACTGGATTCCATCAGGTCCAATTCCGCCCTTGGTTTGATCGGGGCGACCAACCGGTTGACTTTCAAAATAGGTGTCATCTTGCGGTTCGATCCAAGCTTTGTCGACATCCACTGTCACATGCTACCCGACATCGATGACGGTGCTAAATCGTTGCAAGAATCACTCGCCATGGCGGAGATCGCCGTGGCCGACGGAATTCGAACCATGATTGTGACTCCACATCAGAACGGTTCCTATGCGCATAATCGGGGCGACGCCATTCGTCAGCGCGTCGTAGAGTTACAAGAACAACTGGAACAGCATCACATCCCCTTGATCGTGCTGCCCGGCGCTGATGTGCGGATTGAAGACGGCATGATTGAGGGACTGCGGGCCGGGGACGTACTGACCCTGGGCGATCTCGGCAGACATGTCTTGCTGGAACTTCCTCACGAATTGTATTTTCCGCTGGAACGTGTGCTCGACGAACTCGCCACGATCGATATGGTTGGCGTGCTTTCGCATCCGGAGCGCAACCAGGGGATCCTCAAGCAACCCTCACTTGTCGAGTCACTTGTCGAATACGGTTGTCTGATGCAGATCACCGCTGGCAGCCTTATGGGGACGTTTGGCAGGCCGTGCCAAGAGATGTCTGAGTGGATGCTCAAGCGTGGATTGGTGCAGTTCATTGCCACTGACGCACATGGACCGCGGTCGAGACGACCGCTGATTCGTCGCGCTTACGAATACACGGCAGAGTTGGTCGGCGAAGACACCGCCAATACCTTGTGCTGTGCCAACTCGGCTGCTGTTTCCGCGGGTGACGACGTTTTCCCTATACAACCCCGGATCAAGAAAATCGACATTCCGAGCTGGTTCTCGTGGCGAAAGGCAGGCTAGATTGCGTCGTCCGCTGAGGATCATCGAATTCACGCTCGCGTTCCAAATACTAGGGCTCTCGGCACTCCACACGGAGGAGCGTTGGCCCGATGAACGGACCTTGTTCCCTTTTGTCCTGCACGCCGATTTCTCACTTGACGGGCAACGCGGTTTGATTGACCAAATGGCACGTTTGCAGCAAGATCTCAGCAGCACACTGGGCGTCCAATCGTCGCAAGAGTCCATCCATCTGTTCTTGTTCCAACGTCGAAAAACCTATCAGAATTATATCAAGGAGCACTTCACCAACTTGCCCTACCGGCGGGCCTTGTACATCAAAGAGCGCGGCCCCGGGATGGTCTTTGCCTACCGGCACGATGATTTCGAAACGGACGTGCGTCACGAAAGCACTCATGCGTTGCTGCACGGTGCACTGCCAATGGTGCCGCTTTGGTTAGACGAAGGCCTGGCCGAGTACTTTGAAGTTCCCCCGCAGAAGCGAGTTTACGGCAATGAACATCTTGGAAAACTGAAGTGGCACGCCCGCTTCGGCAAGCTTCCCAAAATCGAACGACTGGAACAAATCGATTCGATCAGCCGAATGGGTCAAACGGAATACCGCGAAGCATGGGCTTGGGTGCATTTTATGATCCACGGTCCGCAGGCCGCACGTGAAGAACTCCGTGACTATCTGGCGGACATTCAAGCGCATTCGCCACCCGGCATTCTCAGCAAGCGACTGCGGCGTCGGATCCTGGATCTAGATA
>JASLPZ010000052.1:0-25998 GCA_030744725.1 Pirellulaceae bacterium | reverse complement strand
ACCTCCTAACCAGAGTCTCATCTAGCACCCATGAGGAGAGACCTTCGGTCGCAACGCATGGCAGGGTCGGGAGACCCTGCCACAACCAGGACTTGCCACAACCAAGCCTTGCCGCAACCAGTCGACAGTCATCAGGACCACGGCCCAAAACACAAGAGAGGAACGACAGATGGTGCAACGCACGATGAGACAGGCAATTGCGGGCGTCCTATTCACAATTGGGATGTGGACGCCAGTGGTCTGTGCTGACCGCCCGAACATTGTCGTGATTTATACGGATGACCAGGGTTATGGCGATGTGAGCTGTTTGAACTCTGAGGCGAAGTTTCAGACGCCCAATATTGATCGGCTGGCCCGCGAAGGGATCGTCTTTTCGGATGGTCATTGCAGCGATACCGTTTGTACGCCCTCGCGCTACGGCCTGCTGACCGGCCGTTATAGTTGGCGCACTGAGCTCAAGCGGGGAGTCTTCGGGGCGGAGCGTGCTTGCCTGATCACGGACGATCGACTGACATTGGCTTCGTTGGTGCAATCGCACGGGTATCGCACGGCAATGGTCGGCAAGTGGCACTTGGGGATGGATTTTCCTGGCACGCGCGGTCAACGGGACTGGTCGCAGCCTGTGCGTGATATGCCTCTAGACAAGGGGTTTGATTACTTTTGGGGTATTCCCGCATCGATGAACTACGGCGTGTTGGCGTGGTTCGAAGGCCGACACGCCCAGACGCCCCCGACGTTGTTCACGCGCAAAAAGCCCAACGATCTGGCGATCGCGGACTATCGCATCATGCCGCCATACCAGGCTCGTCCGGAAAAACCTAAAGACCTCGAAGTTGCGCCTGACTTCGTCGATCACCAGTGCCTGACGCGTTTCACGGATCGAGCGATCGCGTGGATTGAAAAGCAAGCTGTGGCCGCTCGTAACGGCAATCCATTTTTTCTCTATCTTCCGTATACCTCGCCGCACAAGCCGGTAATCCCCATCGAGCGGTTTCGTGGCAAGAGCGATGCTGGCGCGTACGGCGACTTCATGATGGAGACGGACTGGCATGTGGGCCGCCTGCTGGAAGTTCTCGATCGCGAACGGCTGACCGAAAACACGCTTGTCTTTTTCAGCAGCGACAATGGTCCGGAAACGACATGGAAGAAACGCATCGAACTGTACGGGCATCATAGTGCCGGACCGTACCGCGAAGGAAAGCGGTCCATCTACGAAGGCGGGCACCGAGTGCCGTTCATCATCCGATGGCCGGGGCGCGTCCGCGCCGGACGGTCATGGGATCAGCCTGTCTGCCAAACGGACCTGCTGGCGACGTTGGCCGAGTTGCTAGGCAATTCTCCTCTCTCCAATGATGACCTGCCCAATGGTGCGGCAGAGGACAGCGTCAGTTTCTTTCCTGTGCTGATCAACGAAAATGCCCGGCCCGCACGCTCTCCCATGATTCACCACGCCGCCAACGGCCGCTTTGCCGTCCGCGAAGGCAAATGGAAGCTGGTCATGGAGACAAACAAGTTGGGCCGCGAACTATACGACTTGGCAGCCGATCCCGGAGAAGAGCAAAATCTGATCGACAATTCGCCTGAAGTCGTGACTAAACTAGTGGGTAAGATCACCGCGATTGTCCAAAATGGCCGGACCAGACGGGGCAATCCCGTGCCGAATGACACACCCGCTTGGTCAGATTTGATCTGGATGAAATAATGGGGCCTGCGTCCATTTGCGGGGCGACTTCTCAAGCCCACGCTCATCACAAACAACACGACTCCCCGATCAATAGGCACCCCTTCAAACGGACACCCCTTATGAAATACCGACTTCTGGCCTTCACGATATTGCTTGGAACACTGGTCTCTACCACGCACGCCACAGAACTTGCGTTGGAAAAAGGTGACCACATCTGTCTGGTCGGCAATGCGTTGGGCGAACGGCTGCAGCATCAGAATCATTGGGAGACGTTGCTCTACCTGCGGTTTCCAAACCAAGATCTGTCGGTACGGAATCTGTGTTTTCCGGGTGACGAGCCATACGAACGAATCCGGTCTCAGAATTTTGGCGAGCCCGACAAGCACCTAACTCATAGCCAGGCCAGTGTTGTCCTGTTCTTTTTTGGGTTCAACGAGTCGTTCGCTGGCACAGACGGGCTAGACGCCTTCGCAGCGGACGTGGAGAAACTGGTCAAGGAAACAAAGACCAAAAACTACAGCGGCAAGGGAGCACCCAGGATGGTGCTCGTTTCGCCCATCGCGTTCGAAAATACTGGCGACGCCAACCTTCCGGATGGCAAGGAGCACAACGCACGCTTGGCTGCCTATGCCAAAGCGCTGGCCGAGGTTGCTGGCGCAACCGATGTCGGATTCGTCGACGCGTTCACACCAACCAAATCACTGTTTGAGAATACCGAAGAGCAACTGACGCTCGACGGCGCGCACCTCAACGCGGCTGGTTACGAAGCGTTTGCTCCGATTTTGGACCAAGGCCTGTTCGGCACGGTGCAAACTGACGCAAAGTTGTTTGCGGCGGTCAAGGCTGAGGTCGACGACAAGAACTTCCACTGGTGGCACCGTTATCGTGCCGTCAATGGCTACTCGATTTATGGAGCGCGCGGCCAAGCTGGATCGGACGGCACGTACAACAACACGGATGTCATGGAACGAGAGAGGGCGATTCTGGACCAGATGTGTGCTAACCGCGATCAGCGCATCTGGGCGATCGCGCAAGGCAAGCAAGTTGCCAAGCGAGCAGACGACAGCAACACGCTGCCGTTTATCAATCCCAAAACCAATGTCGGTGGCGAGAATGACCCAAACCGGGCCAAAGGAAAGCTCGGTTCACTCGACTATTCCCCAGCGCAAGAACAACTCAAGCACTTCGAGCTTGCACCCGGCTACGAGATCAACCTGGTGGCGTCGGAAGAGCAATTTCCAGAACTGGCCAATCCAGTCGCCCTGAATTTCGACAACAAGGGACGACTTTGGGTCTCGACGATGGCTTCGTATCCGCATTGGAAACCGAAGACGAAGATGGACGACAAGTTGCTCATTTTCGAGGATCACGACAACGACGGTCGTGCGGACGAGTGCATCGTCTTCGCCGGCGGCCTGCATCAACCGACGGGATTTGAGATTGGGCGGGGTGGTGTGTACGTCGGTCAACAGCCTGACATTCTGTTCTTGCAGGACACTGACGGGGACGACAAGGCGGATACACGGATCCGTGCCCTAGTCGGTTTTGACTCGGCCGATTCGCACCATGGAATTGCCGCGTTCGAATGGGGACCGGACGGCGGACTGTACTTTAACGAAGGCACGTTTAAGTTCTCGCAGGTCGAGAGCCCATACGGTTTGACCCGTTTACACGAAGCCGGCGTATGGCGTTTTCATCCGACTTCACACAAATTCGGCGTGCACGCGTCACTGGCCTTCGCCAATCCATGGGGCCACGTTTACGACCGCTGGGGCCAGGATTTCATTGCCGATGCCTCGCCCGGTTTCAGCTATTGGGCCGCCCCAATTTCCGGTCGCATCGACTATCCGCTCAAGCATCCAGGTGGCTCGCAACATCGCCGCATCGCCAAACAGACAGGCGGAGATCCGAAGTACAGTTTCCCCACGTTCTACAGTAAACGGATTCGCCCTTCAGCCGGTTGTGAACTTGTCTCCAGCCGGAATTTCCCGCCAGAGGTGCAGGGTAACTTTTTGTTGACCAACTGCATTGGCGAACGAAGCGTCCTCAGTCACAAAGTGACTGAGGAGGGCTCTGGTTTTGTTGGCCAAGAGGTTCCCGCTATTGTTTCCTGTGCAGACGGCAACTTTCGCCCCGTCGATTTGCAGTTTGCACCGGATGGGTCGTTGTACATCGTCGATTGGCACAATGCATTGATCGGCCATCTGCAACACAATCTGCGCGAACCAAACCGCGATCACAGTCATGGCCGCATCTGGCGAGTGACGTACAAGAATCGCCCGTTGGTGAAGCCCGCGAAGATCGCTGGCCAGCCAATTCCAGCGCTATTAGAGTTGTTAAGTGCTCCCGAGGATCGAACGCGTTATCGAGCGCGTCGTGAACTGGCCGAACGTAACGCTGACCAAGTTGCGGCGGCGACTGGCAAATGGATCGCATCGCTTAAACCTTCCGATGCCCAATACGAACACCAACTATTGGAGGCACTCTGGGTCTATCAGACGCACAATGTGGTGCAGCAGGAATTGCTGAGAGGCCTGTTGGTCGCTAAGGACCATCGCGCCCGCGCGGCCGCCACTCGAGCACTCTCCTATTGGTTGGACCAAGTAGAGAATCCGTTGGCATTATTGCAAGATCGCGTCAACGACCCACACCCACGCGTTCGTCTGGAAGCGGTTCGCGCGCTCAGCAACCTTGGTGGTGACGATGCGATCGAAGCCGCACTGGGCGTGCTCGAACACGATGTCGACGACTATCTACAGTACACGCTTGACGAGACGATGCGTCAACTTGAGCGGTAGATTGTTGTTGATAAACAAGAGAACTAAGCATGAAGATGCGACTGATTGTGTTGGTGACATTGACGGCCGTCACTGCCAATAGCACCAATTCCCAAACCGATCATCACGAGCATGGCGGCGGACACGTCGACGCGAAGCAGCTTGAGCGGCCGAAAGTCTTCCTGGACAAGAGCCCGCGCATCGTCTGGTATCAACTGAATCGACTGGACAACGAACGGCTGTTGCTCGTCGAGCGGCAGACTGACGATGCCAAGTACGCTCCCGTCTACACCGCGATCTTGACGCGGGCCGGAATGTCGCCACAGTACCGCGAAGAAGCGCTCGCTGGTCTGATTGAACTCAACAAGACTGACGCCGCCACAGAATTGCTCACTGCGCTCGAGACGATTGACGCGGATGACCGCCAACAACAGAGAATGGGACGGCAGTTGACCAAAATGTTACTCAGCCAACCGATGTCAGTGTTGTTGGCCAAAGTCGATGCACTGGGCGTCGCCACCGAGTCAGACAACAAAATGCTCCGCTCGGCGGGCCATGCCGGGTTAATTGTGGCTGGCGATCTTGAAGCGGCGTGGCGCCGAGCCTCGACAACGAACGGCGGCAAGTTGGACTGGCTGGCGGCCGTATCGCTGATTCCTAAACCCTTTCACCGTGCAAAGTTACGCCAGTCGATTGTCGGCCTGGTCGAATCGTCACAGCCCGCGGGCGTCCGTCGTGCGGCGATCACGGCATTGACACATGTCCCAACTGGGCAGGCCGAGTCATTCGAATTGATTGCGCCGCTGGTCACCGACAAGGCGTATCGGGTGGCCGCGATTCGCACGATGCTGAAGATCCCCCCGAAACATCGCAGCGACGAGACGTCAGCCACGCTAGTGGATGCGCTGGTTGAACGTGCCGAGCTCACGCCAGCGGCGGAACGGACCACCGACGAATTTGTGGATGCGCTGCAGTTGGCCGATCAGTTGCTCGCCAAGCTCTCGGTCGAGGTGGCTCGGGCGTACCGGAATCGTTTACGTGAGATCACCGTGCGAGTGGTTCGGATTCATACGGTCGAAGAAGAAATGCGGTACGACACGCCGTACTTTGCGGTCGAGGCGGGTCGACCGGTCCAGATCGTGTTGGTGAACGAAGATCTCATGCCGCACAACCTGGTGATCACCGCCAACGGTGCACTCAAGGAAGTCGCGCAAGAGGGCTTGGTGCTTGGTCCCTCACCAGGATTTGAAGGCAAACCGTACGTGCCGAAGTCCGACAAAGTCATGTTCGCGACCGGCATGGTGCAGGCTCGGCAACAAGTACGACTGACATTCACTGCTCCCAGCGAACCAGGTGAGTATCCGTTTGTCTGCACCTTTCCTCGCCATTGGATGCGGATGTATGGCGTGATGGTGGTCGTCCCTGATTTGGATGCCTGGAACCGCAATCCCACGAAGCCTGTGGACCCAATCGGCAGCAACCGCGATTTTGTCAAGTCCTGGTCGCTGGATGATTTCAAAGACAAGCTGCTGTCGGGGCTTCGCGGAAGGTCACATGAAATTGGTCAACGCCTGTTCGCCGAAGCAACATGTGCGCAATGCCATAAAGTCAAAGGGCAAGGCGGTACCGTAGGGCCCGAACTGACCGACGTTTTGAAACGCTGGAAGGGCGACCGTATGGCCATCCTTCGAGAAGTCCTCGAACCGTCACACCGCATCGATCCGAAATACGCTGTGCAGGTCATCGTGACCGACAAAGGCAAGGTCATTACCGGTATCGTCCAGGCGGAAGACAAGACGTCCGTTTCTGTGCTGGTGGACCCCGAATCCCCCGATCCCGTCGTGATCAATCGGTCGGAAATCGACGAGATCGTCAAGACCTCGAAATCAATGATGCCCAAAGCGCTGCTCGACCGTTTCACGACAGACGAAATATTTGAGATTCTGGCCTACGTGGAAAGCGCAGGCGAGCCGCTCCAAGAATGACACCGTGACAGCGCTGTGAGGTTTGCTTCAAAGTAGCAGGCACAGCCCCTGTGCCCGCTACTTTTGATTCCACAGACACGACAAATGACAACCTGACAAGAGAGAGGGCATCGATGCTTCGAAACGCAATTGCGACAATCGCCTTTTTACTGCTGTGTGCCGGCGGCCTACAGGCCGATGAACGTCCCAACATTTTGTTCATCATGTCAGACGACCATACATCGCAGGCGCTGGGTTGCTACGGCAGTCGTCTGGCCAAACTGAATCCGACGCCCACGATCGATCGTCTGGCGAAAGAGGGGATGTTGTTCGAAAACGCGTTTTGTACGAACTCGATCTGCACGCCCAGTCGGGCCTGCATTCTGACGGGCCAGTACGCACATATCAACGGCGTCCACGACTTGGGCGGTAGGATCGAAACGGAGCGGCAGTACCTGGCACTGGAAATGAAGAAGGCTGGCTATCACACGGCGATGATCGGTAAATGGCATCTCAAGGTCGAGCCGGGTGCCTTCGACTTCTACAGCGTGTTGCCCGGACAGGGCAAGTACTTTGATCCCGTGTTCCGAGTGCAAGGCGAAAAGAAATGGCCGAATAACACCATTCAATTCAAAGGCATGCACTCGTCAGACGCGATCACCAACCAAACGCTCAATTGGCTGAAAGAAGTCTGGGACAAGGATAAGCCGTTCTTTCTGATGCACCACTACAAAGCGCCGCATGATTTCTTCCATTACGCACCGCGGTATGAAGACTATCTGGCTGACATCAAGATTCCAGAACCAGCCAGTCTTTGGAGGCAACCGAAATTCGGATCAATCGCCACGCGTGGCGCGAACGACGAATTGGTACCGCATATCGGAACTTCGATCGGTCGTCGTAATCCTCGGCGAAACTACGTAAAGCATTACAAGATCGACGATAAGCTTAATGACGAGGAAGCCCAACGCGCAGCGTACAACGTCTACCTCAAGCACTACCTGCGGTGCGTCAAAGGCGTAGACGACAATCTCGCTCGCCTGTTCGCACATCTCGAAGAGACTGGGCAAATGGATAACACCGTGATCATCTACACTGGCGATCAAGGCTTCATGCTTGGGGAACACGACTACATGGACAAGCGTTGGATGTATGAAGAATCGATGCGGATGCCGTTTCTGATTCGCTATCCGAAATCCATACCGGCCGGATCTCGCGCCGGGGCGATCGTCGAGAACGTCGACTATGGCCCGACGATGCTGGATTTCGCAGGCGTCAAAACGCCGGATGTGATGCAAGGCCGTAGCTTCCGGACTCTCTGCGAAACTGGGAAAGAACCGGACGGCTGGAAGCAGGAAGCCTACTATCGCTACTGGATGCACATGGCGCATCACGACAATCCAGGGCACGTGGGGATTCGAACTAAGACACACAAGCTGATCTTCTACTACGGCTGCAACTACAAAGGCCAGCAGCAGACTCCGCCGGGATGGGAGTTGTACGACTTGAAGAAAGACCCGACCGAAGTCGTGAATCAATACGACAATCCTGCATACGCCGAAACCGTATCGGATCTCAAAATGCGGCTGGCGGCGCTTCGCAAGCGGATTGGCGACACGGGCGAAGATTTTCCCGCCGCCGAGGCGATCGTCCGCGAATTCTGGGACTATGACGAAAACGACCGAGCCAAAGCGACGGAGATCTCGCACAACTATCTCCGCTCCCGCCAGCAGCAGCGACGAAGACCGAATTGAGACCAAGGCACGGCGGTGCCGACGAGGTTCCGTGCAGATTCAGTTTGTAGAACCGCGAATGGACGCGAATCCACGCTAATGGGTAGAAAGGACTCGCGTTGATTGGCGTTTACGTGACTCCCTGCCTTGTTCAATCGTTCTCAGCGCTTCTTCTGATCGCGGAGTAAGGCCTTGGCCTGTTGATACAGATGACCGCGGTTGCGTTGAATGGCGTGTTTGAGGTCCGCTGGGGACCAATTCAGTTGTTCGCCCACTTGACGCAAGAGTTGGCTTTCATGGGAAGTGATCCGCCCATCAATCAATGCTGTGCGAATCAGATGGTCTATAAACAGCACCGCCTGCTGGCGTCCTTCAGGCAACTGAATCGCCTGCTGGCTATCGACGGCCGTGGCGAAAATCTGCTTTACGCGGTCCTCGGGTATGTCACGTCGTTTGGCGAAATCGGCAAGATATTTGCGTTCTTTTTCGTGCAATTCACCGTCTGAAACAACCATCCGCGCGAGCGCCGCAAACAGCTCGGGCTCGTTCAATAAGCGGCTCGTCTCGAGCCGCTCGACACTCCCACCGGCATCGAGCACCGCGCCTTGCCCCACATCGCGATTGTACGCGGCCATGGCGTTGTAGATCGATACATCTTCCAGCACCCAGTCCATCGAGCCATCGTTGAGAGACGCGTGACAGAACTCGCAGACATCTGCTTTGCCAATGTCGATCGGCGCACCGCAACCCTGACAGCTAAACGAAGAAAACGCCTGATCTGTCTTGCTTTTTACACCCGTCCGACGCTTCAAGATCAGTAAATGAGAATAGATTCGCTGTTGGCCGAGGATCCGCGGTCGTCGCCGATCGCCTTCGGCCCGGGTCCCAGACCAACGTACGAGCACATGAATCCGATCAAACGCATCGTCGTCGGTAGCAGGCTGACAGCGAGTGACTTCGACCACGCCGACAGCAGGCGTTTTCCAGAACTGACCGTCACCCACGGCCCACAGCTTGGGGATGCCTGACCTGGCCGCATCGAGCACTGGGGCGGCGTATTTGAGATCTTCAAAATAGACCGCCATCAACGAACGCCAGAAAATAACCGATGCCCGATCTTCCAAGTGCTGAAAATTCAGACCCGGATCCTTGGTGGCAAGCTGATCCCATCCGTCAACTTGATGCCGCGCCGTGGGCACGACCCACTCTTCATCCTGCGTGATTTCGGCGAGGACCCAGTCGTACTGACCCGAGTTCACGATCGAATCACATTGGGGGCACTGCGCCTTATCGACGATTTCGACCGGTCCGCCACAGTTCGGGCAGTTGCCTTGCAGCAGTGAGGCGTCCGGATCGGTCAAGACACCCGGCCGTCTGGAGAAAGACCAAACTTCCGTAAAGCTGATCGGCGTACGATCGCTGTTGCCTGACACGCGCCGGCCGCTCGACAGATCCTCGTTGTAGCTGATTGCAGACGCTGTAAACTGAACGTGCATCGTGTCGAAATGCCGGTCGCTGGTGACGGCCACAATCTCTCGCCGCGTCACGACAACATCTCGCATACGATTGCGAATGTTCTCCGCTTGTTGCATTGCAATGTACAGCTCGAAGCGTTCATTGACGCCGTCGGAAATAAAGGCTCGACAGGTCTTCAGATTCTGGTCGCTCCAGGCAATCTGTGTCGTGACAAATGCATTGGCCGCTCGTTGTAAGAACGTCTCTTGATCGAAATTCTGATCGTGCCGGCGAAGGTTTTGTAGAGATGTTTCTTGTAGAGCAGCTTCCTGGACCTTGCGCCCCCGGCGAATGGTACGCGTGATGCGTACGTCGCGTTCAGTTTTCTTGCCGTAGTAGACCATGACTCCGAAGACGATGAACAACGGAATCGCGATATATGGATAGCGAATCGTAAAGTGAATCAGCAGATAAATTAGCGCGCCGCCATCTCCTCCTCCACCACCGCCACCACCGAACCCTCCTCCTCCTCCGCCGCTGCCGCCGCCACCACCAAAACCTCCGCCGCCGCCGGCTTGGGCTAGAAGATCCAGTGCCGGCGTGACATCAAAGAAACCCAGCGAGGCGGAAAGTTCTAGCAGTTCAAACATGGATGCTCGTGAAGAGGACCGCTAAGGGGCCAACTCAGTTGGTTGATCGTGACGTTATCAAGGTTTGCGAACAAGTTCAAAAGCGGATGACGTTGGCTACGCTTCGCCACTGGTGACTGGCGATTCCTTTGAGTCAGGCTTGCTCCGCCGGACGACAAAGGCGTAGGCGAAACGGACGAAGAACGCCACCAGGGCAATTGCCACGACAGCCGCGATGATCGGCAGGAAGATTGCCAGCACGGACATCGCGATCGCAATGACCCATTCAAACGTTGACACGATAGGATTCGCAGCTCCACCAGTGGTCAATGTGGATCCGACTCGCAGACCTGCCAATCCCGCTTTGATCGTGCCGGCGGCGCCGCCGCCGGCGATGACTGCCAATGACCATTTCAGCACGGGATGCATGTCTTGAATGAATGCGGCGGAGACAATCACACCTGCGACAATGGCCAGCGGTGTGGAGGCGGTGTCGAGCAGGTTGTCGAGCCAAGGTAAATAGTAGGCACCAACCTCCAGCACCGTGGCGGTGCCAAACGTGGCGATCGCCAGCCATGAACCCATCCACTGAAAGCCGTCCGCCAGGGTCAGCAAATCCGCTCGAGCAGCAATTCCAATGATCAACGTCGGCACGAACACGCGGAATCCACAGGCCGCTGCCAAGCCGATTCCGATGGAAATTGCGACGATCGTGTCCAGCATCATGTTCCTCGCGTTCTGGCTGGTAACCCGGAACCTTGAAAGTAGATCTGAAACGCCTGGCAACTCTCGTTCGTGACGCCTTACTTCTTTCGAGTCATTTCGAACGTGTGTTCTTCCATGGCCTTGTCATCCTTGAACATGACCCACGTCGAATGGACGGTGTCTTGATCGACGAACTTCAACTTGCCTTCATGCATGTGAGCATCATCCTTCGATGCGAGGTTGGTCGCACCCGCAAACTCGAACACCAGCGTATCATCGTTGTCGCCCTTCTTCACTCGCATTCGAGGCTGGTTGCCCAACATGCAATAGTGGTTCAGCATGACTTTGTTGCCATCAAGGTGATAGACCGTGATCATCTCTTGCGGGCTACCTGGAAACTCTGTTTCGACAACGGCGGTTCCGCCGGCGATCACGCGGACACTCAGCGTCAATTCACCTTTGTGTTCGCCCTTGGTGGCGATCCAGTCGCCGGACAGTGACTTGATCTTGTCGAAAATCGCCTCTGCCTGTTTGGCCTTCTTGCCGCTTGATCTCTTCTTCTTTCCAGAATCGTCATCGGCTTTCGCAATTCCTGCGAATACGATGGCAAGCATCACGAGACTGACTGTCAATGTTCGAGTTTTCATGGGAGAAATCCTGTGGGGAGATGTGATGGACAACGGAATTCTGTGGCAATGTCCTGTTGCCCGGGCGATGAGAGACCCAGTCGATGAGAAAAACCCAGTCGACGAGAAAAACCCAGTCGACGAGAAGCTTAATATTGACGAACTCAGCCGCCATTGCAAGCGTTCGCCAGCATACCGCGGAGGGGAGCGTGTCGGCCTGGTTTTCGATCGGCGGGATCGGCGATTACAATACACAACGTGGCCGAATGCGGGCATGGTCGTTCGCTTGCCAGACAGTGGCGGCGCGAAGAGCCCTGACCAGCTACGTTACGCTACGAATAAAGAGAAAGTCCGCTTGCATTATTTGAGAGGGTGAAAACCGATGTTGCACCGCACGCTCGCTATCCTGGCCCTGACACTCTGGACCTTGCTCCTTTCCACAGGGACATCAAAAGACTGCCGAGGTGCGGAAGTCGCGAAGGAACCGTTGCGACCCAACATTATCTACATCATGACGGACGACCTCGGCTACGGAGACCTTGGGTGTTATGGGCAGCAAGTGATCCAGACACCGAACATCGATCAGATGGCCAAGGAGGGAATGAAGTTCACAGATCACTACGCGGGGCACACGGTGTGTCGTCCATCGCGGTTGGTGCTGTGGCTCGGCCAACACGTGGGACACACTGGTCTGACCGGCAACCGTCCTCGTAGCCTGAGTTCCAAAGAGCGGACCGTTGCACGATGCCTGCATGACGCCGGTTACGCGACAAGCGGTGTTGGCAAATGGGCGCTTGGTAATGTGGACGACCCGTCCGAAATCGACAATCCCGGTCATCCCAACCGTAACGGCTTCGACTACTGGTTCGGATACTTGAACCAGAGCATCGCCCACAATTACTATCCAACGTATTTGTGGGAGAACGACCAACAGGTTCCCTTACCGGGAAATGTAATTGGCTCCTATCCGGCCGGACGCGGACGCGTGTCTTCCAAGCGCGTTAGCTATTCGCATGATTTCATGACCGAAGCGGCGTTCAACTTTATTCGCCGTGAAAAGGGCAACCCGTTTCTGCTCCACATCCACTGGACAATCCCCCACGCCAACAATGAAGGAGGGCGCGTCCACGGCGACGGAATGGAAGTTCCGGACTATGGGGTTTACGCCGACAAGGATTGGCCGAATCCCGAAAAGGGGTTTGCGGCGATGATCACTCGGATGGATGCGGATGTCGGGCGTTTGATGAAACTGCTGAAAGAACTCGGCATCGATGAGAAGACGTTAGTTGTCTTCACATCGGATAATGGACCGCACAACGAAGGCGGACACAAGCACGAGTTTTTCAATTCCAACGGCGACCTGAACGGTTTCAAGCGGTCGATGCACGAGGGTGGATATCGCGTGCCGATGATTGCGAGATGGCCGGGGAAGATCGAAGCTGGAACGTCCTCGACGCACCCGTCGGCCTTCCAGGATTTCCTCCCGACGGCGTGTGAGTTGGCAGGCGCCAAAGCACCGTCTGGAATCGATGGAATCTCCTACCTGCCAACCCTGTTGGGCAAAGCGGATATGCAGGCAAGACACGAGTATCTTTATTGCGCCAGCGGGGAAGGTGCGACGTCCGTTGGCGTACGTTTCGGAAAATGGAAACTTGTGCAGTATCGCAGCCCAAAGCCGAAGCGATCGAAGAAGAAGAAGGTAGCTTCTCAGGTTCCCAGCAAAACGAACCTCGATTGGCGCCTCTATGATCTGTCCGAAGACATCGGTGAAAAGAACAACGTTGCCGGCCAGCATCCAAGCATCGTGGCTGAGATTCTTGGACTTCTGAAACGCGACGGTCTACTGTAACGAGCACACCGTGGCCGCAGGCAGTACGTCTATGGTGGCAGAACTCTTCAACTGACCAGAACACAACCAACCGGCACTACTATGACGTTTGACAAACAGACGCGTCGTGAGTTTTCGTTGCGATCCGCACAGGCACTTTCGGCGGGAAGCGTCGTCAACGCACTCACCGCAGCGGCTCGCGCCGAAGATCATCCGCTGAAGCCCGCGAAGACCTTTCGCCTGTGGGCTACATCAGATGCCCATGTCGGCACGGACTTACGACATCACAAACGAGAGAGCCTCGCCGATGCGATTCGCCAGAGTGAACGGGGTGGCGATCAAGGCGGCCCGCCGTTTGAGTGGGACGTGGCGCTGCACTTGGGTGATTCGTCTGGAAACCAGGGATCTCCTAAGGACGACGAAGGCCAAGAAGTTGTCCGCCAATTCGGTGCGGTGCGGCAGCATGTTCGCGAGCAATTCTATAATCTGGCTGGTAACCACGATGCCACTTTCGCGGACGAGGAAACGCAATGGTGGTTTCGCAAATGGCTCGATCCGACCGGCGAGAACACGAAGTACTCCAGAGTCGATGCAAAGAATCGGCCATACCCGGTCGAGGGAACTTGGGAACGTTACACGTTTCGCGTCGGCAACCTGCTGTTCGCCATGATGAGCGACCGCAATGACATCGGGCCACCGGTTGGTCGCGGCGCGCGCGGTGGATACCCAGCGGGTGCAGTTACCGGCGAGACCTTCGCGTGGTGGAAGTCGCTCGTTCGCAAGAATTCAGAATCGATCATTATTTCGGCGCATCACCACATGCTCAAAGAGACGACCGTGGCGTCTGGCGAGTGGGAGGGATTCAAGAAGACGAAGGACGGAAAATGGCAATCCAACTATCACGGTTACTTTCCGCAAGGCGGTCCGCGAGGCGCGTCGTACCTGTATTGGATCGACGACAAACCTGACGCGCAGGCTTTTGAGACTTACCTGGCTGAGAATCCAGGTGCGATTGACTTGTGGCTTGGAGCACACACCCACACCAACCCAGACGACCGCAAAGGCGGACGCGGCCACGTGGAACGCAAATGGGAAGTCAACTTCGCGAACGTTTCCGCCCTTACAAAGTGCCATGGGCATGGACATTCGACGCCGATGAGCCGCCTGTTTACGTTTACCGAAGGCAGTAACCAGGTTCGCGTGCAATGCTACTTGCACACTTCACAGTTTCAGCCACAAGGCTGGTATGTGAAGGCGGAACGCGTGATCGAACTGGGAAGACCGTTTCGGATGGAAGCGTAGAGATGATAGTCTCGCTGGCTGCTTCAGCTTCACCGATGCGGATCCGGGGCCAACGCTGGTTGCTCGCGCGCGATGGAATAGTCCCGTTCGTCGATCGGCGGGTGTCCCATCGGTCCGAACGAGTCGAATTCGTCGCATTGGTCGTCTCCGGGCACAAACGTGACGTTGATGCCGGATGAAGTGACATCGCAGCGCTGAAAGCCAAAGCGCGTATCAATATCAGGCCACCGATCGACCATTTGGGCGGTATTGCCTGCGGCGCAGGTTCGAAACAGGCGAATCCCATCGACATTCTGAACCGGTCGGCCCGTATGGACGTGGCCACAAAACAAGATGTCGACGTTTGCATCGCGCAAATGTTGCCAGATACGTTGTCGGTGCGGTCCGTCGAGGGAGAAATACCAGTTGTCATACTGGTCTGCCACGGTATTGTCCCACGCGGGCTCATCCGGCTGTTCGATGAACGGCCAATAGTGCATCATCGCCACGTGATATTCGGCCCGTGGCAGCGTCGGCAGTCGCTCGAGCAACCGCCACAATCTCACCTCATGCGGCAATCCAGAACCGGCCACCGCACCATAAAAGCCGGTGAAGCGTACATTCCGATAGAGAAACGTCCAGTGGATCGGGCCGAAATACGACGCAAACAAGTCGAGCCGACTTGCCGTCATGTTCAAGTTCGGGTCGTGCCAGTCCCAGTTGTTCTTGTTAAGGCTCTTGTCGCCATTTGTCGCGGCGTGCTTATTGCCGACATCCATGTTTCCCGGAATACAAAAGGAAGGAAATGGAAGCGTATCCAAGTCCTCGCGCGCTTGAAGATACTCGAACTCATGTGTCTGGCCGTCGCGCGTAAAATCACCGCCATGCAAGAGAAACTCGGAATCAGTCGCTGCCATTTGACGTTTGATCGCCGCCCACCGTTGGTTAATTGCCGGTCGAAAACGATACGAGCGTGCCGTGCCCAAATGGCTGTCATTGACGTGCAAAAACGTCCAGTTTGATGGAAATGAGGACATCGGTGGTAATCTGATATGCGTATCCAGGTTGGGCCCAAGGAATCGGGCGTGCATCCAGTTTACCCGTGTGAACACTTTCTGGCATCCTGCCAGTTCTCGCTTCCTTGAAAAAGCGATTACATTAGTATGAAGCTCGCCACTAGAGCGCATTCGGCGTAACTGTAGCGGGTATTTCGTCACATGGGACTCAGAAACAAGGCGTCGCGTACGCTACACGTCCGTGCGACTCGCACTAAACTGACAACACAAAGGTCACCTTCATGCGATATCCCATTTGCTCAGCTCTAACCGCCGCCATTTTTATCGTGTCGATAACGGTGCTACCTGCCCACACGCCGTCGTCACACGCTGAGGAGCCGAAACAATACGACGTCGTGGTTTACGGCGGAACGTCGGCCGGGATTGCAGCGGCAATCCAAGTTCGACGCATGGGTGGCAGTGTGGTCGTTCTCGAACCAACAGCACGCATTGGCGGCCTGACGACTGGTGGGCTTGGCCAAACCGACATCGGCAACAAAGCGGCTATCGGCGGGATCGCGCGCGAGTTCTATCAGCGAGTTCGCAAGTACTACGACCAGCCGGAACATTGGACATGGCAACAGCGCGGGGAATATCGCGACGGAGGTCAGACCCGTTCCGGTAATCAGGAGGCGACAATGTGGACCTTCGAACCGTCTGCTGCGCTGACAATCATTCAAAGCCTCGTCCGCGAACATGAGATTCCCGTCATGTACGGACAACGGCTGGACCGAGCCGGCAACTCGGGCTCCGGAAAACTGGCGCGTGGCATCACGAAAGACGGTCCGCGGCTCGTGTCGATCACACTGGAGAATGACGTCAAGATACACGGCCGAATCTTCATTGATGCGACGTATGAAGGTGACCTGATGTCTGCCTCGGGTGTTGCATACACAGTGGGCCGCGAAAGCAACACGACCTATCAGGAGACGCTCAACGGCGTCCAAACCCAGCACGCCAGGTTCCATCAATTCCAACCAGGTGTCGATCCGTTCGTCGAACCGGGTAATCGCGCCAGCGGCCTGCTGCCCGGAATCGACCCGGACGGTCCCGGGCAGGAAGGCACCGGCGATCGTCGAGCGCAGGCATTTTGTTTTCGCATGTGCCTCACTGATCACCCCGAAAACCGTTTGCCCTTCACCAAACCTGTCGACCACGATCCGCAGCTCTATGAGCTGTTGTTGCGAAACTTCGAGGCGGGCGAAAAAGGGATGCCTTGGATCAATTCAGGAATGCCCAATCGCAAGACCGACACCAACAATCGAACCGCAGTCTCCACGGATTTCATTGGGCAGAATTACTCTTATGCCGAAGCAAGCTATGGAGAACGAGATCGCTTGCGCCAGCAGCACCGGACTTATCAGCAAGGCTTGATGTGGACACTGGCCAATCATCACCGGGTGCCCGAACAGATTCGCCGCGAAGTGGCTCGCTGGGGCACGTGTCGCGACGAGTTCGCACGAGCGGATGGTTGGCAAGAGCAGTTGTACGTACGCGAAGGACGGCGGATGATCGGCCCCTATGTCATGACGCAGCACAATTGCCAGGGTCGAGTCGCCGCGGAACAGTCGATCGGCCTGGCTGCGTACACGATGGATTCGCACAACGTGCAACGCTATGTCAACGCTGACGGACATGTGCGAAATGAAGGGGACGTCGAAGTAGGTGGCTTTTCGCCTTATCCGATCGACTATCGTGCGATGACGCCCAAGCAACCTGAGTGTGACAATCTACTGGTCCCGGTTTGCTTGAGTGCATCGCACATTGCCTTCGGATCAATACGGATGGAGCCGGTCTTTATGGTGCTTGGCCAATCCGCCGCGACGGCTGCGATGCAGGCGGCAAAGGCCGATGTTGCCGTGCAACAGATCGACTACGCGGCACTGCGCGATCGGTTGCGGAAAGACCGGCAGGTATTAGCCTGGACGGGCCCCGTGCGACGATCCGCGCAAGCCGTCGATCCCAAGACTCTCGACGGAGTCGTCGTCGATGACGCGGCAGCCTCCAGAACCGGGTTCGAAGCCGCAAGTCAGGTAGTCGGCCCTTTTGTTGGCGTCGGCTATCGACACGATGCCAATACGAATAAGGGAAATCAATCCGCACGGTTTGCGATCACGGTTCCTCAAGCGGGTCGCTACGAGGTACGAATCGCCTGGTCTCCAAATGCCAATCGAGCGACCAATGTTCCGGTGACAGTGCAACACGCGGGCGGCCAGCAAGTCGTCACCGTAAATCAGAGGCAGAAGCCGAAGCATGGTGCATTCGGCACCGTGGGTGTCTTTACGTTCGCGGCCGAGAAGACGGTGGTGGAAATCAGCAATGCAGGAACGGACGGACACGTGATTATTGATGCCGTGCAGCTTGTACCCCATTGACGCCAAGGTCAGACAAGGAGTCCAAGTGGGCGTTGGATTGATGCACTAATTACAGCAATACCAATACTCTACGCCATTCTTAAGCCGGAACTGTGCTGCGCTTGTTCCGGCCTTTTACAATGAACCGGATGAATCGTCCGAGCTAGCGTCCGCGGAATGTACCGCCGGAGATATTGGCCACAGTTCTCAAGAAAGTCGACAGATTCTGGTCAAAATAGTTACCGAGACCGACGGTGTTGACGGGGACGTTTGGATTCTTGCGGCAGAGCGCATAAATCTTCTCGGCCACGTCGGGATCGAAGCGACCGGAATTTGCGAAGGTTGGTGCCCCATCGGAGAAGAGCAGGATCGTGTCGATGCCATCGTACGCGTAGGCTGTCTCCAGCGCTTCCAGCGTATTGGTCCAGCCTTCTGGCTCGACAGCCTTGAGTTGTTCCATCAGCCTGGCACGGTTCACTTTGCCATCCGGACCTTGGATACTGGACATCGTTCCATCGTTAGGGAACGTGCGAACGTCCGACGAAAAGACGATTAAGACACATTCGTCCACATCCAAGTGTCCCAACCAGGTACTGGCAATATTCTGCGCGTCTTGCCAGCGATCGCCGCCAGCGTCCTCGCCTTTCTGTTTCATACTCCCCGAAGCATCAAACAACATGGCGACTCGTTTGAGGTTGCCATTGATGCCAACCAGTTTTCGGTTGACCGTCGTCTCGAGGGTCAGTTGGCGCTGATACCGTTTTTCAGCGCCATCGAGTTTCTGTTCCAGACTTGCGTTTGATTTCTTCAGGCCTTGAAACAGGTCAGCCGCTCGTCGTAGTCTCGCCAGATAATCCTCGGCACGTTTGGTTTCGTTGCCGGCCGCCTTCTCCAAGGCGGCGATCCGTTTCTGGTATTCCACTTCCGATTCTCCAGCTTTGGCTGCCATGGCCGTTATCTCGGCACCAGAATCCGTAAGTTTTTTTTCCAACGTCGCTACAATCGCGTCGAGCTTGTCAGCTTGTCCTTTGAGTCGGTCCCGCTCTTTCTCCAGTTCTCTAAGTACTTTCAGACGATCTTCCAACTGCGTCGCAAGCGCGGCCATACGTTCATTCAGTGACTTTTTCTCACCTGCCAGATTGGTCTTGTCGGTGGTCAGTGTCGTGACCTGCTGCGAAAGCGCCGACGCCCCCTTTTCCAAAGCAGCAATCCGTTTCTGGTATTCTTCTTCCGATTCCCCAGCCTTGGCTTTGATAGTCGTTATCTCGGCACTGGAATCCGTAAGTTCCTTTTTCAGCGTGGTGACAAGCGCGTCGAGCACATCGGCATGTCCTCTGAGGCGATCACGCTCTTTCTCCAGATCCTTTTGTACTCTCAAACGATCTTCCAATTGCGTCTCGAGAGCCGCTACGTCTTCAGTCAACTCGTTCTTTTCACTGGTCACTAACCCCACGTCTTCCTTCAATGTTTCATTCTCTTCATCGAGCACTTTGTTTTCGCCCTGCCCTCTAAGCAGTTTCCCATGCAGGAACATTGCCACGATCACGACCAGGACCATCGTAAAGAGCGTGACGTCGTTGCTGGAAATCCAACCGGCGAGACCCGCTTCGCTGTTGGTTGATGTGGCTTTTTCAAGTTGCATGACCGAACTCCATTAAGATGTCCCGCATAATCGAGGCGGCGTCAGTTGGGTGTTCTAAATTGAATCTAACGAGACAGGGCCTCGAACCAATCCGAGCTACCGCTCGGTCTTGTAAACCCGCTCCCCGACCAACCTGTGGTCGGTGCCCGTCGCTAAAACCTGACTCAAATACAACAAGTTTCCGTCCATAAGGAGACTAACGAATCGTGGGTTATTCCGATACAGTTTTTTCGGGGCGACCGCGAAGCCAGCCCATGATCGGGCCTCGTGTTTGCGCCTCGCCATGTGTGGCGACCAGTTCTTCGAGGATGTCGCGAATCCGATCGGGCAAATCCGAGATCGCTTCGGCCACCGTTGCTGCCTGAGCCATCACACCGACCAGTTGTTCGACATCCATATCCAGTTTGCTGAAATTCTGAATTGCACCGACGGTGTCCTTCATGCGAAGCAGAGTTTCGTCGAGCTGTCCAAGTTGCGCCGCCGCCGGCCCTAGCGTCTCGACGAACGTCGCCAGTTGGTTAGCCGAATCCGAAAATGAATCCGAGGCTACGCGTAGATTGTGTTGCGTCGGAGCCACATCGCTCATCGTGCTGTGAAGGGCTTCGCCAGCCGACCCCATGGTCTCGACCGCTTTCTGCATGACATCGTGGGCCGGCCCCATCCGTTCACCGAGCTCGGCATGTTCCGACAACACGGCGTTGAGCCGCTGAGCGCCTTCGGTCAACGTGCCAGCGCTTTCATGGATTTTCTGGACGCTTCCGGACAACGTATGTAAATTGGCTTCGTGCTGCGAAGTAGCTGCTGTGAACTGGCCATCCACGGCGGCGCTGAACGCATTGACAGCGGGTTCGAGTTTACCGGCTACGCTGCCAAATTCCTGAGCGACAATGTTGACGTTTTGCGAGAGCGATTCCACCAAAGTACGAAATTCGTTCATCTGTTCAGACAGCCCGCCGACCGTTGTATAAAGCGTTTCGTGTGCGGGCAGGACACGGCTTTGCATCGTCTCATTCATCACTCCAAACATCTCGTCCTGCGCGCTGACGATGGCGTTGAGCCCCTTCGAACCGGTACGGAGGTGCTCCGTTGATTCGCCCAGTCGCACGGCCGACTCGTTGACTTGCTCCAGTACCTGATGGTGCAGCGTGGCCGCTTCGACAAAATCGTTTTCGACGGCGGTCCGGAATGCGGAGACTGAGACGTCCAGTCCCGCGACGGCGCGTCGGCCGACGGGAATCAACTTTTCGAGCGCCTCGGCCATGTCGGCCGTGGTGCTGTGCAGATCGGCCAGCGATCCAGGAATGTCTTTCATTTTCCGGCCAAAGGATCTGACCGCATCGTGAAGCGAAGCGCCCGCGTTTTGAAAGGAAGTGGTCGTTTCCAAAAGCCGCTCGGTGCTCTCGGTATGTTGTGAGGCCGAGTTGGAAATCGCATCAGCCATCTTCTCAATGGAATGAATGGCCTTGATCGTGGCTGCCTGCGTATCCAGACCAATACCGCTCCAAATGGCCGAATCGAACCAGTTGCGCGCGGCCATTCGCAAGGCCTCGGCTTTGCTGCCGGCCAAGTGGAGCAAGATCTGATTGATGAAGGCCAATCCCGCACCAGCTCCAACCCCCAAGACCAAAGGCGTGACCGCGAAGAGAATACTGTCCAGTGATTCTGCGTTCTCGGGAGCTTCCAGCCACCAGAAGCCGGCGACGGTCAGGATCACTCCAAGCAACGGTGCCATGACACCCAGCCGCTGTAGTGCCAAGTAGTCCGAACTGCTCGCGATCCGCGTGTCCAGTTCTTGCAGGACATCGTCGCGGGTGTAGTTTCCGGGAATCTCCGTTCCGCCAGGGAAGACTCTGGTGACCCATTCCGCCCAGGAAAATGCTACGACGGTCCCCTCCGCCACGACTCGGCCATCACCTCCTTTGTCCAGATGACTTTGCAGGGAACCCAGTATGCGTCGCTGCTTGGTCATGCGCAGGATGAATCGCGTGCAAAGGAAGATCTGCGTCGCGAAAAACATGACAGCGATCAGGACAACAACGTGCCAATGACTGGTGAATAAAGGACCTATTTGAGCGAACAGCATTGCGAGCAACTCCGAAGCGGCAACTTCCAGGGCGAATTCGACGGCAATAGCACGTCCATTCCATTGTAATCAACGGTCGGAGATCACAATGGAAGGATGGATTAGGTCGTGTATTCTGAGTTAAAAACGACGTAATCGACGGTCAGGTCACTGGCCCAAAAACGCGTGCAGGCTGAGCCTTCCGTGAAAGACAATTCAACGTGCGTCTCCTGTTGGTTGCGGATCGACCTGGAGACATCGGCAGCATCAAAAGCGACAGGCTCGCCATGCTGAAATATAGCACGCCCGTTCATCGACAAGCTCATCCCGGCAGGGTCGAACGGCACGCCGGCCTGGCCGGCGGCAGACACGATTCTTCCCCAGTTCGGATCGGCACCCGTGACGGCCGTCTTGACCAGCGCGCTCTCGGCAACCTGCTTGGCAATCTGGTGCGCCTCCTCACGTGTGCGACAGCCGCTGACGTCGAGCGTGATCAGATGTGATGCACCTTCCCCATCTGCGGGGATCATGCGGGCAAGTTCAACGCAGACTTCGTCGAGAGCCGTCTGGAACAGGGCCAAGTCGTCTTCGCCCAGCGGCACGGGCGAACTCTTGCCACTGGCAAGCAGAAGCACGGTATCGCTGGTACTCATGTGGCCATCAACACTGATGGAATTAAAGCTGACATTCGTTGCCGCCTGTAGCGCCGTCTGCGCGTCACTCGGCGTCAGCCGAGCATCCGTCATGATCGTGGCCAAGAGAGTCGCCATGTTGGGGGCGATCATGCCGGCACCCTTGGCGATGCCAGTAATCTGGATCGTCGTGCCGGCCACTTCGATCGTCCTGCCGGCCACTTTTTCATACTTGTCCGTCGTCGTGAATCCGCGTGCTGCCGCGGCCAAGGCGTTTTCGTCTCTGGCCAGCCTGGCTGCGGCGGTTGTGATGCCCGTACGAACCTTTTCCATGGGCAGGAACACGCCGATGATTCCCGTAGACATGACCAACGCCTGATGTGGCGCCGCACCGCAGCTCTCCGCTGCCAAACTGAGCATTTCCAACGAGTCCCGTTCGCCACGCTTACCAGTGCAAGTATTGGCATTGCCTGAGTTGACAACGACGACACGACAACGACCGAAAGGCGTTTTTTGCCGATTCACGGCCACGGACGAGGCATGCACAAGATTCGTGGTGTAGACGCCTGCCGCCACGGCATCGTCGTCACAAACGATCAGCGTCACATCTTCACGATCAGGAGTCGACTTGATTCCGCAGGAGGCAGCCGCTAGTCGAAACCCCTGAGGAACGGCAGGTAACGGCACAGGAATCGCACTCCATACTGAGTTAAGAGGCACAGCCTCACTGGGAATTCCAATCGTCAGAAACCGGTTGTCTCGTCAAAGCCGTGCATCAGATTGAAATTCTGAACCGCGACTCCCGACGCGCCTTTGATCAAGTTGTCCGTGCAAGACAAAACGATCACTCGGCCGCCGGTGACGCGCACCGTCATGTCGCAATAATTCGTTCCGCTTACATGTTTTGTTGCGGGCAAATGATCGACAACTCGGATAAACGGTTTGCCTTCATAGTACTGGCGCATCGCGGCGAGCAGATATTCGGCAGCAGCTGGTTGGGCAGGTTCGGCGTACATCGTGCACAAAATGCCTCGGTCCATCGGAACCAAATGGGGCGAAAACAGTACCTGGACATTTAGGTTGCAGGCCAGCGACAAGATCTGGTTGATTTCCGGCTGGTGTCGATGTTGACCGACGGCGTAGGCCGAAACGCTCTCGTTGCATTCAGGAAAGAGTGTCCCAAGTTTAGGTGAGCGACCGGCACCCGAAACACCGCTTTTCGCATCGATAATGATACTTTCCGGCTTGACGAACCCACCGACCAACAGCGGGGCCAATCCGAGAATTGACGTACTGGTATAGCAACCAGGGTTGGCGATCAGCTGCGAGCCCGAAATCTGCTCCGCAAACAACTCGGGAAGGCCGTAAACGACGTTGCCTAAACGATCTGGATCGGGATGAGGTCCACCGTACCACCGGTCGTAGGTTTCACGGTCGCGCAGCCTATAGTCCGCACTAAAATCAATGACCTTCACGTCGTGATTCAGCAATTGCATGATCGTGGAAGCCGAAGCAGCGTGCGGTAGGCAACAGAATACGCAGTCAACTCGCGACGCAATGGACGCTGGATCAGTGTTTTCCAGGGTAATATCGAGCCTCCCGGTCAGGTGTGGATGAACCGTCGAGACGTGTGGATTTCCCTCTTGCCGACTCGTGAGAGCTTCGATCTCGACTTCGGGATGCCGCAGCAGGATCTTCATAAGCTCCAGCGCGGTGTAGCCGGTGGCTCCGAGAATTGCGACACGAATCATAGGATGTCTGCGCTTGTCTAGGAGAGGGGGAAAGGAAGTCCAAGCGAACCTGTTGGTATGCTGGTCCAATATATCGAGGCTGGGTACAGCGCCATAGGCGGCTACAGTCAGGTGGCCAGAACCTGCTGCCGGGTTCGCGGATTTCGGTCCACGGGGTGTCAGCAGCTGAAGATCGGCGTGCCGGCAGCAGAAGATCGGGGTGCAGGCAGCCGGTTGATTTTGGGTAGACAGGCAACAAGCCGCATGAGCAACACGGTTTCGGAAACCGAATCACCTGATTTTGTGATGTTGCCCGGAACTGCGCTTCGCTTGTTCGCGACCTACAAGTTCTACAAGCATGAATTGTGCGCAGTTCAACGGGCTGCAGGTGCGGCGTCAGGATAGTACGCTTTGCAGAACCGCCAGGAACTCTGCCAGCATCATGTTTGTAGCACCCCAGATGCAGTGCTGATCATGGCGAATGCAGGGGGCCTTAAAACCGACACCGCGACGTTCGATCTTAATTGCGCCCCTTGATTGTGGGTCGCAAAGCTCGTCCAGACTGGGTGTGAGCAAATCGGCGACCTCGTTCGCACACGGCCGGAACTCCGGTGGCGAAGTCATCGCGGCGACACATGGCGTGACAAGAAAATTGCTGCCAAAGACATACACCGGTGAAAGTCTCCCCATGACGCGTAACGCCTGACCGTCGATGCCCAGCTCCTCGTGCAGTTCACGACAAGCGGCCGCTTCAATCGACTCTCCCGACTCGATTTGACCGCCTGGAAGACTGATCTGACCACCGTGGTTGGGAAGATGATCGGGACGCAACGTCAAAGGAAGTCGCCATCGTTGGTCATCTGGGTACAGCAGGACCATGACGGCTGCGTGCCGCACGTCTTGTGCAGGAGGTCCCTGGTGTCGTCCGTAACAGAGCTCAGGCGCAAATTGGGACTGATACGCGGGACCGGGTAAGGGAGCAGCTAGACGTGCCGCAAGACGATCTGGCAATTCTAGATCAAGCGGCATCACTTCAGCGGGAAACCCACACGTCCTTCGAGGTACTGGCTCTAAGACATTCGTCTGGAAGGCCAAGACGGTACTCCAACCAGAAAATCCAGCGGATTACAACATTGACCTGTGCACATAGCGAATTGGCGGAAAGAGCAACAACCAGCCAATGAACTATTGTCACATTTGCAAAGAAGAACCTGATACAAGCTCTCTAGGGCGACACTAAGGCGACTCGACTTCGATGTTGTTGCGAATTCTCAGCACACCCTCGATTTCTGAGACTGCGACTTGGGCAAGCTGCTTGTAGTGAAAAGTTGCCACTCGGCCCTGCAACACGAGAGCCCCGTCGTCGAATTCGCACGTGATTCGGCGAATGGCGCGATAGGGGCTGAGCTGCAACCGGACGCGAGCGGTCTCCTCGACATCAACAACTGAATCGTTCCGTTTCGTCTTCAATTCGTCACCGTCCGTGAAGATCGACATGGATGCCTCCGTTACAGTTTTCCGGCTCCGCCAAACGCCGATAGTGCCCACCAAATCCCTGGGCACTTGATTCGCCGCAACATCCTACGCGAAAAAAAACAAGCTATTCGAATTCCTCCGTCAACTTATGAAACCAAGCTTCATTTGGGAAGACTAATTCCCAACACCGTCGTGGACATGCTGCCGCTGCGTCTGAGAGGTGACTAAGCTCGTTCGTCTTGATGCGTCACAGACTTGCCAAGATGAGTACGCATTATAGGAACTGCACTAGGCTGCGCCAAAGTTAGTATTGCTTGAGCTGGGCGATCGTTCGGGTTTTGTTTACGCTTTTCTATTCCGACAGG
>JASLPZ010000529.1:251-3311 GCA_030744725.1 Pirellulaceae bacterium | reverse complement strand
GTTCGATCATTTATTGTCGTCTTTCGCTCCGCGAAAGCACGTTCCTTTCGCGGAGCGAAAGGCGACTATCGGACAGTAATCCCTCGAACGATCCTTAGCTCCCTGCACTCACAATTCTATGCAGATGGATGAAACCGGGATGAATATTCGACGCCGAGATTTTCTCGCAACAACCGCGGTTCTCGCGACTACTCCCATCGCTTTCTGCGATGAGCCCAAGTCAAAGACACCACCAACGGCCGACGACTTGCAACGAGCGGCCGCTGCACCATTGTTGAACTTGGGGGCCTTGAGTGATCCGATCCTCATTGAGTCGATGGATCTCTTGCGACAGGGGAACGAATTTCTTGTGCGTGTGCGATCCAAGGACGGTGTTGAAGCGGTTGTAGCCGCAAACTCGCACCGATTGCGTGAAACGTTTCCAATCTTTCTGAAGCGTGTCTCGCCGTTTTTTGTTGGTAAAGATGCGCGACGAATTGAGTCGCTACTCGGCGATCTGTACCGCACCGGCAGTAACTACAAACTGCAAGGCTTGGCCTTCTGGGTGTGCGTAGCAGCCGCCGAAATCGCGATCTTGGATTTGCTCGGTAAGGCAAGTGGACGGTCCATCGGAGAGTTGTTCGGCGGTGTCGTTCGACGCGATATTCCTGTTTATCGTGCCAGCGGCAATCGAGGTAACCGTCCGCAACAGGAAATTGAACATCTCAAACGATTGGTTGCCGAGACCGGCGCCCAGGCAATCAAGTTTCGGCTCGGTGGTCGCATGAGCAACAATCGGGATTCGTTGCCGGGACGAACGGAAACCCTGATCCCACTCGTGCGCCGCGAGTTCGGTGACCAGATGACGCTCTATGCCGATTCCAACAGTTCCTATGACGTCGAAAATGCGATCCGCGTTGGTCGTCTCATGGAAGATAATGGCTACGCTTTCTTCGAAGAGCCTTGCCCGTTCGACCATCTCTGGGATACCAAACGGGTGGCGGACGCATTGACGATACCCGTAGCTGGTGGCGAGCAGGAATTCAGCACGCGGCGTTTCCAGTGGGCAATTCAGAATCGTGGCGTGGACATCGTACAGCCCGATTTGCATTATTTTGGCGGTTTCATCCGAAGCACACGAGTTGCTCGCATGGCAGCCGTCGCCGGAATAAAATGTACAGTTCACATGTCTGGTGCCGGGCTAGGATATCTCTACGTGTTGCACTTTGCGTCCTTCGTGCCAAATGCTGGTGAACACCAAGAATTCAAAGGGACCAGCAGTATTCCGTTGGAATGTGCGACATCGGACCTCAAATGTCATGACGGCAGTATGCGAGTGCCGTCAGGACCAGGATTCGGCATTACAATTGGTGCGGACTACTTGCGGCGTGCCGAACCAGTGCGACTCTGATCTCGAGTTGCTGGTGAACTCACCGTGCTCACCTGAAGGAGTATGACCCGGCCGGTTACGCACTCGTTCAGAAGTTGTGGAAGATCGCTGGCGACTCAGCGTTTCCGACACCCAAGACTCATCAGACTCATCCAACGATCGCCACCATGAAAACGATTAGTATCCTCAATCACGTACTTGGGCCTGTGATGCGTGGACCCTCCAGTTCGCACACAGCGGGCGCATATCACATCGCCAGCATGGCACGCTCGCTGTTGGCCGGTACGCCGTGTAAAGCCGTTCTAGCTTTTGATCCAGATGGCTCCTACGCAGTCACCTATGCGACACAGGGAGCGGACCGAGGTTTTGCCATGGGACTGATGGGAAAGCCGCTGACCGACGAGTCGTTCTTCACCTCGCTGCAAGATGCATCGCAGGCCGCACTGGAGATCGAATTCAGAGTCGAAAAGCTCGCTCATCCGGACCATCCCAACACCGTGAAAATCGATCTGACCGCAGCCGACGGGAAGCAGATGCAAGTGGTCGCGCGGTCCATCGGCGGTGGCGAAGTGGAGATCACGCAGATAGACGGGCGACCTGTGCTCTTTAACGGCTCAGCCTATGAGACACTGTTGGAAGTCTCCACCGACAAAGCCGATGCGGCTTTCGAACAGCTGACGCGACTGGGCGAGGCAGTTGAGGAGCCCGCTATTTCGCGGACCGACGACGTGATGCGACTGACAAGCCGACGAAGCGCTGCCCTGCCCGCTTCTTTTGGTGAGGAATTTCGCGCGTTGGATAGCAGCGGGCGAGTCTGGGAGTCCACGCCGGTTTACTTCATCCAGAAAAGTGAGCCCCTCTTCACTAGTGCGATAGAGTTGGTAGAGATCGCCGAAAAACGAGGCGTCTCGCTGGGCGAATTGGCGTTGGCTTCCGAAGCCCAGCAGTTGGGCATGAGTGAGGCCGAGATAACGGAGGAGGTGCTTCGCCGCTACGACATCATGGTTCGGTCCGTCGAGCGCGGGCTGGATTTAGAATTCACCGGCCTGCAACTGCTCCCGGCCTGCGCTGGATCGATATTCAACGCCGAAGCCGAGGGTCGGCTTTCCGTACGGAGTCTGCACACGCGGGCGGCCGCGAGAGCTATGGCTGTCATGCACGTAGATGGGGCGATGGGCGTCGTCTGCGCCGCACCGACTGGCGGTTCGGCGGGGGTGATTCCCGGCACGCTTGTAACGCTTGCCGAGGAGCGATCCTTGACGCGCGAGCAAATCGCCCGGGCCCTGCTGGCCGCTGGCTGCATCGGGTCCATTCTGGCAATTCGCGCCACGTTCGCTGCGGAAATAGCTGGCTGCCAAGTCGAGATCGGAGCTTCCGGGGCGATGGCGGCTGCCGCTGTCGTAGATGCCGTCGGAGGCACAGCACGCCAGGCCTGTGATGCCGCCGCGATTTCATTTCAAAACACGATGGGTACCGTCTGCGACCTCCTGCATGGAACGGTTGAAATCCCCTGTCACACGCGCAACGGGGCTGCGGCGGCGAACGCCTTCGTCAATGCCGATCTAGTACTTGGCGGTTATCCCAACTTCATCCCACTGGACGAGACCATCGACGCAGTCTACGCCGTTGGTCTCGCGATGCCGTCTGAGCTTCGCTGCACGTCGAAAGGGGGGCTTGCCGTCACGCCATCG
>JASLPZ010000529.1:0-241 GCA_030744725.1 Pirellulaceae bacterium | reverse complement strand
CCTAGCTGCAAATAGGCGATGATGCAGTAATCCACTGCTCTAACCCGGACTATCGTGCCGATCCGACTTCTGTTCGGCATCTCGGATCTGTTGGGGAACCAACGGATTCTCTCCCCTAACTCGCTGGGCCAGCGATCCACCTACGAAGGCGCGACGGTTGGCGGCACAGCTGAGAAACTGGTTTCACGGCCTACAAAATACGCCCCAGCAGTAGGCGATTAAGATGCCGATTGCAAGAGGC
>JASLPZ010000528.1:0-3322 GCA_030744725.1 Pirellulaceae bacterium | reverse complement strand
CACCAAAAATAACCCAACTCGCGGAAACCCTGATCAACATGGCCGCATAGCCTAACCTGTTCTCAGAAAGTGCAGTATTCAACACTGCCCACCAAATATCCTGCAAAGCGGCGACACCCGCCTTGTTCAGATCGACCTTCTTATTGCCGCCCCTGCCCTGGTCGTTCATTCGAGCGGCGAGGAGCTTGTTGGCGATCACCATTTCCGTCGTGGACGGTTTTCGAGCCAGTGCCGACTTGAACAGGAAGTCGATCTTTTGCTTTGGCTGCATGCTCTGGTCGTTGGCAATATCAGCTAGAAAACTGCCGCGATCCGACTCTGTCGCACGACGAATCATCGCACCGTTGAACATCATCAAGGCTTGCGGAATGGTACCGTTAAATGTCGTGGCCTCGGTGCCTTCGTCGTTGCCAAAGGCCGTGACAAACTGGCTCAACCATTGTGCTTTGGCCTTTTCCTGATCTTCATAGCTGCCGCCTCCGGTTTCCGCTGCTTTGGTCGCGATCATCAGCGATTCATACAGCTCTTCGGCCCGCATCTGCCGCAAATAAAAATGGCTGAACTTGGGTAGCTCGCCCAGGAGCGGATCGTCCGCGGCATTGGATTTGTTGATCTTGCTGGAAAGACCATACGGCCGGCTCAGCGTGATCCAGCGAATCAACTCTTTGAGGTTGTAGCTGTTCTTGCGGATCTCTTGACCCAGGTAATCAATCAACGCAGGGTGCGTTGGCGAGTTGTGCGGTCCCATGTCGTCGATCGGCTTGGTAAAGCCGTATCCCATAAAATGGGCCCAATATCGGTTAACGACCATTTTGTCCACGTACTCAGAACTCATCATCAACCTGCCCAATTCAGTACGACGATCGACTTCCTGGACGTAGCCACTTCGGTCGATAGGGGTGCCGTCCACAAAAACGGGATAGGCGACTTTCAGCAAGCCGTTGCGCAGTTCGTAGTAGATTTCCGCTTCAGACACGTTGTTGCCTTCACCCGAGAAATCTTGGTTCACTAGTTCCGATCCAATCACATCCCGGGTGCCTGGTGCATATTGTCGAAGCGCGCGTGACTGGCGAAAGAACGCATTGAATTCCCAGAACTTCTGCTGTTTCCATTCGTTGAACGGATGGTTGTGACACTGCGTGCACTGCACTTGCAGACCCATGAAGATCTTGGCGGTCGCCGCGGTTGCCAGCGTCCCCTTCTCTTCATTCACTTTCATCGCCAGGAAATTCACGGCCCCGTTGAAATCCTCGCTGCCTGGCCGATTGCTCCCTCTGGCCGTGACCAGTTCCAAAACAATGCGGTCATACGGTTTGTTGCGGGCGAACGAATCACGTAAGTACTTTTGCATCCCAGCACGGTCGGTCAACGAATTGCGTTCCGTGCCTCCACTACGACCGATCAAGACATTTGTCCAAATCGTCGTCCAATTCCGAGCGTACTCCTCCGTGTAGGCTTCGTCGTACAGAAGCGTGGCAACCAGCTTGGACTTCTTCTCTGATTCACGGCTGGAAGTGTACGCATCTAACTCGTCAACACTGGGAATCCTGCCCAGCACGTCCAAGTAGACCCGTCGACACCATTCGCCATCGGTCGATACGGGTGACGGGCTGATCTGATGTTCATTCCATTGGTTGCTGATCTCCTGATCGATGAAAGCAACCTGAGGGATATGAGACTCGCCCTTGTCCTTCTCGCGAGGTGCAGCGATGGCCTGGGCGACATATGTAGAAATAACCGCTGTGAGGAATCCAACGATCACCCAAAAACGATGATGGGTTGATCCAACTTGGCATGACATCTAATTTCTCCGTTGATTGTTCGTTCGCATCCCTGAACCACTCAGAATCCAGAATTGCCGACGGCCTGTATCGTCGACAAACACGTTATGTCATCGCGCAAGCTCGCCGGACCTGCAAACTTAAATCGCAAAGCAGACCTAAAGGTACCCTAAAAATCCCGCCGATTTCCAGATATTTGTCGTAGCGAGCCGATAGCAGGGGCGCCAATCTCGTCGATTCCTGGTTGAAGCGTGAGATTACCGCCCCAATGTACGGGCAGCCGTAGGGGCGGACAGGAAGCCGTCTTCTTGCAGATGACGGCACTTCTGTCGGATGCCGCCGGCTATCGCCCAGACTCCCTGTATCGTTCTGAGGCGGAATGCCTCGAAACGATCCAGCAGAAAAAAACAGGCGAGTTGGGAAGACGCCCCATCGGTCGACTCCCCAACGCGCCAAAAACTCTCAACGCCGTGCCAAAGATCGCTCTACCTCTGGTGTTGCGAAAGGCCTCAGATCTCGTCCCGGGTGAACTCGAAAGTCCAAACAGAGCAAGCCGTTCGGCGCTGCGCTTCGAGTTGCCTCATCTTCCGTGTCAGCCTCCAATGGAGGTCGTCCCTCTCTGATCCGGCCCCGTCGTTCTCAACGTGGCAGACATTTGTTCCACCTCCCGAATGATGCAAACGATGTACCACCTGTCGCGTGGGCTAGCCGGGAAAGTACGAACTAACGACGCTTCTTCTTTCCGGAGATGCGATAGACCGCGAGCATCACGCTGACGACGACCATCAAAAGCATGGGTGAGGCCAATGTAAAGAGCAGAAAGGCCAACTGGCTTTGCCGCCCACCCCGTAGGAACTGCATGAAGTAGTAACCACACGCCGCCATATAGCTGAACACGAACATGACCATCAACAAACAGGCCATTCCGAATTTGGGTTGCCAGGGTCGAGGGACGTCGATTTTCTTCTGCGGGCCAGTCATGGTCTCTGCTTTACGAGATGTGGCCGATAAGCTCAATCATCTCGGCTTGAGAATGCGTCTGATTCAGCGGCAATATGAGATAGCAGGCACGTCTTCCGCAACAGTCGAGAATAATCTGTTTGTCGTTGGGGATGCTGAAACCGTTCATGCACGGTTCGTGCCCATGGATCAGTACCTTTGCGCCAACAAGCGCGGCAAACGCAGAGGCGTTTTCCTGGCGAAAATCACGTCCCCATACAAGTTGAAACACGGCACCTGATGGAAGAAAGTCCTCGTCCTTAAGCGGTCGATCGAATATCTCGGTATCGAAACCTTGGCGGTCAACGTTTTCCGGGGCGCTGTGGCAAATAAACACACCGGTATCCAATCGAACCGCCAACGGGCAGGTCGACAGAAAGCGAATGTACGCCAATCGCAACCGTTCAGTTTCCGGACCGTACAGCTCGCGCATACCGCACCGAAATAGCACGTTCAGCATCCGATTCGCTTTGGTGATCGGAAAATTGGTCATTTCAGCCAATTCGTGATTGCTCATCAAAAAGTGAAACCGGTCCGGATAA
>JASLPZ010000527.1:0-3352 GCA_030744725.1 Pirellulaceae bacterium | reverse complement strand
TGCCTCGGACCGATGCGAGCTATCGCTCGGTTGCAGCGACCCGCTCTGCGACCAACCTGCGGTCGGTGCTCGTCGCTAGAACTTGACTCATTTATCACGGTGATTGCATCCGGAATTGGTGCAGCATCGTATGGAACGACGTGCAATGCAGAGGATTTTCCTGGTGCCAGAAAAGATGCGCCGGGCATTTGCAGTCGGACGAGCCAAACCCCTGCGGTCCGTACGGGAAGATGGCCGACATGGCCTGCGCTACCTCGCATTCCTGCCTCTGAGAAGAACGAATCGGAAGCGCGGTCACGTTGTTTGCGCACTGACGCAGATAGTCAATGTGCCAGTGGAGTTTTTTTCTGCGGCGAAGATGTCGAGCGATTCGTTGAGACAGATTAGCCATTGCCGACCCCGCATAGATATAATGGCCGCCTCGAAAGTGCAGCGGCCCCTGCCGTCCCACAGTGATTGTCTGATCGCGGCTGAGTTCCATGATCAGCAGGTAGCTGCCTCGATCCACTATCTCACGACACAGCGACCGCCAAGGAATCTCGACGGATTTGACTTGCGGCGCAAGCCGTAGCCCGTCGGTCCACTCCACAGCAACCGGGAGGAACTGCAGTTTTCGCCGCAAGTCGAGCATCGTTTGGCTGAACGCGAAGTCAGTATGAAAGTCGGGCATGAACCAATCGACGTGGGGGGTGTGAATCAGGAACAGGACACAAGACCGGGCGTTGCGCCGCGAGAGCCCTGCCAATTCAACCAAGTGCCTTCGGGCCCGCTGCGAAACCGCATCGGGGAACATCGCAACGCGATTGCCAAAAAGTGTGCACGATTTCACTTCGAGGTACGATTTGCGCCCACCTCGGCGTAACAGGAAATCGAATCGGCTGCCACCGACGGGCACTTCGGCGGCGACGACTTCCGCATCAGCCAGTCCCGGAATACGCTTCTCGTCGATCAGCAGCCGCGCGACCTGATTCGAAAGCTGCGTGTGCAAGAGGATCGGTGTACCATCGTGGTCGACGGCCAGCACGGTATATCGGTATCTAGCTTTACGAGTCGCACTCGATCGGGACACGGGCCCCACGCGATCGGTCAAGTAGAGTGTGGCGCCGGGGAGGAGCAGTTCACACAGTCGCCCCGGGTTCGGAAGATAGGCATCGATCAGGCCAACTTTAGGCATGCGACACCGCACGACGAAACGGTTGAGGCGCTCGAGAAACGACGCCCGCCGAACGCGGCCCACCTCAAACGGACGGTCCGTCATCTGGTCCACTCTAAGCCTCCTTAGTATCAGCCAAGAAAACAACTGTCGCGACCTGGTTGTGGGACAGGCGTTCCGCGGTCATCGGAGCCGGTCTTCGGTGGCCACAAAATCGTGAAGGAACAGGCTCCCGGTTTCCGCTGGCAGAGTTCGGTGCGATTATCCCGCAAAAGTAACGGCAACAGGTCATTCGAGCCACGATCATTTGTTCCATGGTGGCAACATCGTTATATTCGCTAAACCAGACTTTATTTACAATGGTTGTGGCGGCCAGGTCACATGCACGCTGTGCGCATGGCGCGAAGAATGGCCTGGGAAGAAGAAGTACCGTGCCACACGACTGGGAATTCTCGCTTGCTACCGATAGATGGAGTGAACGCCATGGGGATTAATATTCGCCGCTCGTCCGTGCTTACAGGTAGTTGCGTCTTGCTCGTCTGTCTCGCCGCCGTTTCGATTGGAGCGGTGTCGCTCGGGGCTCAGCCGGTGATCCGCCCCGACACGGCGAATGAAGTGACGTTCTCAACTCGGCAGGCTAAGTTTGTTCGCTTGCTGATTCACGCTTCTTCTGCGAATCAACCCTGTCTTGACGAGCTGGAGGTTTTCGGGCCGGACGGCGAACGCAACATGGCTGCGGCGGACGCGGGTGCCAAGGCTACGGCGTCGTCGTGTCTGGCCGGCTACGCGATTCATAAGATCGAACACTTGAACGACGGCCAATACGGTAACGATCACAGTTGGATCGCCGCCGGATTGGTGGACGAATGGGCTCAGATCGAATTGCCACGTGCGATGCCAGTGTCGAAAGTCGCTTTGTCACGCGATCGCAACGGGCGCTACGGCGACCGTGTTCCGACGGAGTTCGACGTGCAACTGTCGTTGGACGGCGAGCAGTGGGAGACGGTCAAGACGGTCGTGGGTCGAGCACTACGCATTGTGCCGCGACGCAATTCCGGTTTTGCCTCCTACATTCCTAATCCGCCGCCATCGCCTTTCTCAGTACGGGGTCCCCGGCGGAAGCCTTCGACCGAATCGGAGAGACTCGCGGTAGGGCCCGTGGCTCGGTCGGGAGACCGGGCGCAACTGGAGTATGCGTTCCTCGCCGAGGAGCACGCTTGGTTGAAGACCTACGGTCGTGCGGACTTGAGTCCGCGGTTGGTGCCGTACAACGGGCGCGTGAAGCAGTTCCCGAAGCACACGGGCGACGACCGGCTGCCATTGCCTCCGCTGGCGAAGGAACCGAAGTTTGACGGGCGATTGGACGACGCGGCCTGGGCAGGTGCGTCCCGTGGCGTCGCGCGTGTCGCGCATCTCGTTGAGTTCAAAGAGGGATCCAAAAAGGGGTCAGGTACCGTTGTGCGAAGCACCCGCGGAGCCGTTCCGGCAACGGTGCCTGACCCCTTTTTGAATCCGCTGGTCGAGACTGCCGTCATGGCCGGCCATATCGACGAGTCCCTCTATCTGGCGATCACGACAGACCGGCTGTTGAGCGGCCATGTGGCGGTGGTGTCGAGCGCGGACGGTCTTGGTGGCGGAGTGCTTGCCGTGGAAGACGACCACCTGGAGTTCCGCACGTACAAGCCAGACGGCCAACTCGACCGGTCGACGCGGGTCGACGGTGCGTTGAATGCTGAGCTGACCTGTTTCGAAGCGAAGCTTCCGTTGAGTTGGTTCCCGGACTGCCGCGAGCTAGGTTTGCGTGTCGGTTTGGGAATGGGCGGCAAGCACACGCCAGTGTACGGGCGGGCCGTGAACTTCGTCTTCGCACCGCTGGCCATCGCAGAACTCGCTTCCAGCCCTGGCGGCACGTTCCGCGTTCGGTTGGCCGCCGCGGCCGATACGAAAATCACAATCACGGGAAACTCCGATTTATTACGGCACGAAGTCGTCCTGCAACCTGGAGAGGTCATTGTGATCTCCGAACCGGCTTCGCCCTCCGAAACTGATGCTCCGAACGTCGGCCCTGGCCCGATCGGACGGCAGTTTGATCTGACCGTGCAGCAGCAGGGCGGCGAAAAGTTCGGGCTGCATCTATTTCGTTACGATCCGCTCGAACGGACGCTTGCGTTAATGGCAGAAATGGCCGCCCGATTCGAG
>JASLPZ010000526.1:0-3362 GCA_030744725.1 Pirellulaceae bacterium | reverse complement strand
ATTTGGTGAATTGAGCAACGCGAAGTTTACAGGGAACCCCCTGGCTTTTTCATGGTCAATAATTGCGAAAGTTCAGATATGTAACGAGTATGCTTTAAGTTCCCAAGAGATGGTCGATAAGTGAGCTTACCGACGAGTGCTCCAGATTGTGAGTTCAGAATTCGGAGATTACCCTTTGATGACTTTGAACGCTGCCCCTCGCCAGCAATAATGTGTTTTCCATCGGGGCTATACGCGATTCGAAACACACATTGCGTTGCCTGAGGCTCCTCGGTCATCATGACGCTCAGATGTTGCTGCCAACTGGATGCGTTCCAGATGACTAGTCGTCCTGCGCGTCGAACGCCAGCAGCCAGGAACCTGCCGTCCGGACTGAAAACCGCGTGGTTGCCGTTGCGCGATTTTTCAGTTGTAAACTTCTGAATCTGTTCCCCCGTAGCTAGGCTCCACACGCGGACAGAGTTATCCGCTCCGGCTGAAACCACCCGCACTCCATCGGGATGAAACGCTACGCTATAGACAGATTGCTCATGTCCAGAAAAGCTAACTACTGATTTACGCTTTGACACGTCCCAAACCCTGACCTCATTGAAACTCTTGCCAGGCCTTCCTCGCCGTCCCCCAGCCGTAGCTAATAGTCTTCCATCCGGACTGAATGCTATACCAAAGATAGTCTTGTCCTTCCCAGCAAAGGTAGCAATCTCTTTCTTCTGCCGAAGATCCCATAGAATCACTTTGCCATCCCAGCCTGCCGAAGCGAGCAACGCACCATCTGGCGAAAAAACGATCTGGCAAACACCGCCTACATCGTGCGCTTCTAACGTAGTAAATGTCTCACGAGAATGGCATTTTGCGTTTAACTGATGCCACTCCCATTCCCGATACTTAGCCGGACATCCAGACAGAATATCTGTTGCAGCAGCCACGTTCCCCGCCGCCAATTCTCGCTCGGTTGCTGAGATGAGATACAAGTAGAGGTTTTGGTCCGCAACTGTTCGTGCCTCTTGTTCAGCCTGCCTTGATTGAATTGCTTCCCCAAGTAACCTCTCCTTCTCTTTGCGGAGTTTCACCTCTGATTGCCTAGCTATTTCGACTTCCTTGAGCAAGGTTTCTGCTTTTGTTCGCTGTCTTCTTGCATCCATCAACGCGGACTTCAACCGATTGTTGTACCATCCCGCTGCGGCGGCAACGGAAACTGCGGCGACCGCGAATAGCAAGGCGGCGGCAAGTCCGGCCGCCGTGGGTCGCCGTCTTACCCATTTGATCAAGCGGTCGACGGGACCTGCAGGCCGAGCAAGAATAGCCTTTCCCGTCAACCAACGGTCGAGTTCCTCCGCAAGTCCACGCGCCGTCGAGTAACGCTTTTGCCGGTCTTTTTCCAGACACTTAACGCACATTGTTTCTAGGTCGCGAGGAACACTGCTGTTTAGCTTCCGTGGACTGGGCGGATCGTCATTAAGGATCTGAACAAGCAGCATTCGCTTCTCGCCACGAAACGGAAGTTCACCAGTCAGCATTTCGAACAGAATTGTACCCAACGAATAAATATCGGCACGGCGGTCGACCTTGTGGCTTTCTCCTCGCGCTTGTTCGGGAGACATGTATGCGGGTGTGCCGAGGATTTGACCTTCGACGGTCATCGTGATCTCGCCCGCTTCACGTTTGGCCAAACCGAAGTCGACAATGTGTGGCTCGCCGTTCGAATCCATCATGATGTTGCCGGGCTTCAAGTCGCGATGGATCACGCCAGCTTCGTGAGCGTGATGTAGCGCCTTGGCGATCTTAACACACAGTTCGGCTGCCTCGCGCGGCGCGAGTCGCTTGGCCTCCGTCCACTCCTTCAGTGTTGCTCCTTGAACGAAGTCGCTGACGATGTAGACCGTGTCATCTTGTTTGCCGACTTCGTGAACGCTGACGATGTTTGGGTGTTTCAATTGAGCGGCCGCACGGGCATCGCGGAGGAACATCTCGGTCTGAGCCGAGTCCATTCGTCCATTGCGGGGGATCTTGATCGCCACGGTGCGGTCCAGCTTCGTATCGCGCGCCTTCCAGACGCTGCCGAACTGCCCGATGCCGACGCGGTCGAGTAGCTCGAAGTGGCCGAATGATTTCGCGCTCGGATCGCGCGACAAGGTGTCGTCGCCGATCAGGCTGAAGCTGCTGCCGCACGAGGGGCAGCTAATATCCGAGAGCGGTGCCTGATCTAAAAGCTCGATCGGATTGTGGCAGTGCGGGCAACGAACATGCAGCACATTTGCGGCGGCTTGGCGGAGTGGACGGACCAGCTTCTCCACACGTTCGTGCTTCACAAAGAACTCACGCAGTTCTACGGTGAATTCCGGATGGGCTGTTATCCACCGGTCCATATCGACCGACTCACCCGCATCGATGGCACGCATCAGATCGGCGAGGATCTCGTCGAATTGTTGCTGCCGAGCCAAGGAAGGTGTACTGTCGCTGCTGTGGTCTGTCATACTTCACTCTCGTCATCAAGCAGTTCGTGAAGTTTGTTCAAGCCACGATACACTAAGCCAGCGACCGCCGCCTCGCTGCGATCCAGTTGGTTGGCGACTTCAGCCAGTGACATGCCCTGCAAATGTCGCAGAATCACGGCGTCGCGTTGCGCTTCTGGGAGTTCCGTTAACGCATCTGCCAAGCGAAGCAGCTCTTCTTTTTTTGATACATGCTGGCTGGGAGATGATTGTGACGCCGCTAGCCAACTTTCGGCACGGCAGAACGAGCCATCAATCTCTAGTTCCAACGATCGCTGCCGCGAAACATCACGTTTGGCTCGATGCTGATGACGCAGTGCGTCGGCTAGATTGCAAGTCAAGATCTTGCGCAGCCAGACTGCCCGCTCGGCGTCCGTGTCACCACGGAATTGACTTTTCTTTGCGTGTGCGTCCAGCAACGTTTGCTGGACCAAGTCCGAGGCGTCGATCTTGTTCTGCACGCGCGGGCCGAGATGGGCTCGTGCCAGCAAATACAGATACGAGTGAAACTGGTCTAACGTTTCGTGATTAGAGTTCACGGGCTGATTCATCTCGGTCGATTCACGACAGGCCGCGAGGGAACCCACATTATGACGAACGATTTGGTTTGCCGCGAACAAAACTGCGGACTCCATCGAAGGGCACCGGCCATGGGTAAGCCATCGCTTATCCTGGGACCGTCACTGGTGTGGTCCATCCCTCGGCGGTGAATCGATTCCCGGTATCCCGCAACTCGGCCATCAACCGCTGCTGTACGAAACCGCCGGCCTGTCGCCTTTTGCTGCCCGAGACTCATAATACCGTTAGCAATCGCATCGGGATGTCGGCACGGAGTCAACTCGTCCGCATCCGGCATCAATCGGCTGTTCA
>JASLPZ010000525.1:0-3387 GCA_030744725.1 Pirellulaceae bacterium | reverse complement strand
GCAACAGTGAAACAAAACTGCCCTCCAAAAACTAGCTCAGTTCACCAGGAAATGCCAACTTTGGCGCGGCCTAGGGCCGGTGCCCACCACCACGACATCGTAGTCCTCTTCCACCGGGGGCATGGAAGCAAGTCCTTTCGAGACAAATCCTGTGAAGCGAGCCCAAACCTGATCTTGAATTGCCGGATCGGACCACAGTCTTTGGATCCGAATCGTCAATTTAAGAGCATCCTCGGTTGCAGCACCGATGGCAAGAGCAACCTTCGCCACCCGCTGCCAGCAGTTCAGGCCGCTTTCCGCCAATCTGATAGCATCTTAGAATCGTTCGAAAGACGACATGATTCAAGCTTGGCCTTAATTGTCGGTGACGCATGAACGTATTGATTGTTGGAAACGGTGGTCGCGAGCACGCGTTGGCCTGGAAGATTGCCCAGAGTCCTCGCGTCGATCAGGTCTTTGTCGCACCGGGGAACGCCGGAACCGCCATCGATGCTGAGAACGTTGACATCCCCGCCAGTGATATCGCGGGGATGGTCAAGTTTGCCACCAAGAACCAGATCGATTTGACCGTCGTCGGTCCCGAAGCACCGCTTTGTGCGGGAATGGTTGACGCGTTTGAAGAATCCAAGTTGCGTGTCTTCGGGCCCAGCCGCGCAGCCGCTCAACTCGAAGGCAGCAAGGTCTTCTGCAAAAAAATGCTCCGCAACGCAGACGTGCCTTCGGCCGACTTTCATGTTTTCGATCGTGCAGAAATCGCAACGCGTTTCATCATGGAGCGTTTTCCGAGCGAAACTGAAGACGTTCGCATGGTTGTGAAGGCGGATGGACTGGCCGCCGGGAAAGGCGTCATTGTCTGTTCCAAACGGCACGAAGCGTTGGAGGCGATTGAACGGATCGCCCGAGTGCGCGAGTTTGGCGACGCCGGAAATCAGTTGATTATTGAAGACCGACTCGATGGCCAGGAAGCGAGCGTATTGGCCATTACCGACGGCCGCACCATCGTCACGCTGCCCCCGGCTCAGGATCACAAACCCGCGATGGACGGCGATATTGGACCCAACACCGGTGGGATGGGGGCCTACTGCCCAACCCCGATTGTCGATCAAGAAAAGCTTAGCTGGATCGAAGAGCACGTCTTGGTCCCGACGGTACACGCCATGAAACGCGGTCGTACGCCGTTCCGTGGCGTGTTGTACGCCGGCCTGATGATGACGCATCAAGGACCGCAAGTGCTCGAATACAACGTGCGATTTGGTGATCCCGAATGCCAGCCATTGTTGATGCGGTTGAAGTCGGACCTGGTGGACCTCATGGAGGCCACGATTGATCAGCGCCTCGACCGGTTGGACGGACTCCAGTGGGATCCACGGCCGGCAGTCTGTGTCGTCATGGCCAGCGAGGGCTATCCGGGCTCGTACGAGCGCGGCATGTCGATCCGCGGCTTGGAAGATGCCGCAAGGCTGTCCGATGTCAAAGTGTTTCACGCCGGCACTGCCACCCTGGACGGCAACGTCGTTACCAATGGCGGGCGGGTCTTGGGAGTCACGGCGATGGGCAATACGATTTCCGAGGCGAAGCGTCAGGCTTACGCCGCGGTGAAGTGCATTCGCTGGGACGGCGCGTGGTGCCGTAAGGACATCTCCGACAAAGCGTTGATTCCCACACGCTGACCTTAGATCACTTTCCTGAGAAAGACGACGTGTGTGCAACAGATGAAGATGGCGTCAGCTCTCAGACGTGGCTGTCTCACGCGCCGTCACTCTCAATCGAGGTTCGCGTCCGGCCTCAAGAGGTCTTCGCCGTATCCGGGTGGGAATGGATTGGCCAAGTCTGTGTCGTCGCCTTCGCTGGCGTCTGAATCGTCGAGCAGCGATCGTTCAACGAACTTGGCATCGGCCCCACTGCCGGATTGATGATCTGGTAGTTCGCCTTTGGGAACCCTGTCTTGTGACCGATGTTCGGGCAGTACCGTGTCCAGCTGGTCGAGGTCGTCGATGAAATCGCCAAATTCATCCAGCCAATGCTGGACTTCCATAGCGGAGAGCGGCGCGGGCGGTTTTGTCTCCTCCTGCGGCTCGATGGCAGAGTTTTTCCCCTGGTGCCGCAGGTCGAAATACCACACGTCACTGTCGACGGCAATCGACCGCCGCCGTCGCGCCGCCCGTTGCACACGATGATCGCTCGAGACCACCACCAGCCGTTTTGGGGCGGCAGCCTGCCGAATCAGATCCTCCAACATCGCATCGGCATTCTCGTGATCAGTCGAGAACAAGACAGTCAAACCCTGATGGTCCACTCGGCGTGGCAGGCCCGCCGGAGGGTTAGCGGCATCGAAAACGACGGTCGTCTCGGCCACCTGATCCGGTTCCAACGCTGCAACGAGCCAGTTGAGCAGCGCGCTTCGAGCACGCTGGAGCGTGCCCGTACCGATGCCACGCGGGATGATCCCGGCTGCATGTAACAAGTTGTAGCCGTCAATCAGAATTGCCATGATCTGCTCGCGCAAGTGACAAGGTCTTCTGCATACACCTCACTGAGCAAGATCTGAGGTGACCTTGGCCTTCTTCTTTCTGCGTGGCACCTTGTTCGCTACGACCGTGGGCAACATGCCGCCCGGCAGGATCACCGGATCGCAGTCGGTGACTACGGAGTGTAATACGTCGACCAGGTGTTGATGGCAAGTCAAGAAGATGATCTGCACGCGCGAGTCGAAGTCCGCCAGGACTTGGATCGTCTGTCGAGCTCGCTCGACATCAAAATTAACCAGCACATCATCGATCACGATCGGCAACGGCTCCTGCCTTTCACAATAGTGCTGAATGAAGGCCAAGCGAATTGCAAGATAAAGTTGCTCGCGCGATCCCGTACTCAGTTGCCGCGGCTCCTTGCGCTGGCCCGTCTGGTCCACAACCAGAAGCGTTCCTTCTTCGTCCAGTTTTCGTTCAATGGTCACGTAGCGCCCCAATGTCATCTGCTCGAACAGCTGCTGGACGCCGGCCAGGACGGCAGGCTGATGCTCACGTTCAAACTTGTTGACGGCTTGCTTCAGAACTGACTGGGCAAGTACCAAGGGAGCCCACCTGTCAACCTGATCCGCCAACTGCCGGCGAAGGCTCTCCAGTTCGATCTGCAAATCCGCCGCACGGTCTGAATTGGCCATCGCTTGCAGTCGCGCGTCCTGCACCGATGCTTCTTTAAGCGCGGCCTCGTATAACGTTGTCTTATCTTCGATTTGCTGCGCCAGCAAACGATGGCAGGCTGCCAGGTCATCCGCAACGGTGGCTTGCAAGCTGGTCGCGAACGCCGCTTCATCCTCGTCTCCACGAACCGCGGCAATATCGCGCTGCGCCTGTCGGCACTGCTGTTGGAGTTCAACGTGTCGCTCCG
>JASLPZ010000524.1:0-3465 GCA_030744725.1 Pirellulaceae bacterium | reverse complement strand
GCTTGACGTCCGACTCGAAAACGAAAATACACTTTTTGTCGGTTTCGAGGTGTCGACATTTCAAGAGGCGGCATCCGGCGAAATTGAGGTTAGGCTGTCAACACCTCTGGCACGGGAACTATTGAAGCAAATTGAACACTGTGTCGCGCAGATTCACCTTTGAAATACGACTCCACACATGACTGAGACAAGAGCACGAGATGCGCCTAACGCGGCAGCGCCGCAGCCAAATAGGGAACGTGCCCGTATTTGGTACGCTCCCCAACCAACCTGCGCTCGGTGCCCGCCGCTCGCGAGACATGCGCGCACCGAGCGCATGCCCCAAAGCTAGACTCTAAACCGGGCGGAGATCCGGACGCAAGGCAGTCCAACTGTTCCGTCGTCAACTTCTTACGCAGCTTGATAATGACGCGTAATGAGGTCGTTCTGTAACCACAACAGCTTGTTGAATGCCCGGAGCGTGCGAGCGGTTGCGTCTGCATCGAGATGCAGACCAAGGATGGTTGAAATGAGTGCATCGGATACGAATCCCATTAGTGCATTCATCTGGACAAGTGGCACATCGAGTTGTTGGCTGCCGGCCTTCGGAGTGTGGATTTTTCCCACCAAGTCGAGATAGCTGAGCAGTTTTGCATCATACGGTTCGGTCACGAGGCGTGTCAGGTATTGGCCGAGGTGTTGTTTTCGGAACTTGATCATCTCATGGTCTTGCGTGAGCGTTTCGATGCTGTCAGGAACTGAACCTTCGTAGCCTGACTGTCTGGGGACAAAGTGACGTTTCGTGGCATCGTACGAAAACAGCTTGTCATACACAGCATCAACAAGAGTGGGGACGAGCGGAGCCAGATGTCCCGCAGCGCCGTGGATCACGGCGATATCTTCCTCGGTGAACCCAACGAACTCCGTTAAGTAACCAAAACGATACTCGAGATCCGATTCCAAGCGCGGTTCGTCGATACTTTGCATCATTTACCTTCCTTCGAGTTGTTCGTTCGCTGGGGGCAAGAAAGTGGGAAACTGTCTTGGCCCACTTTCCCAATTGGGCAGGAGGTCACAACATACAGCGTGTTGTGTCCTGTGACAATTACCTTTGCGGACAACGTCTCCCATAACCCCAAACATCGGCAATTTGGACCTTGGCTTACCTTCGAGATGTTTTTGCAGTTGTCGGATAAAACCGTCAGCCCGATCCCCGTCAATCTACCGTTTCTCGGCCCGGCAGAGAGGTGCCGCATCGCTTACGAGTCGTCCAGTCAATAGATCGGCTGGGCGCTTCATCAAGCAGTATCGGATATATTGACGAAATGTTCGTGAGGATTGGAAGATATTTGTCCCTCATTCATCCATATTTGTTTGCTTAGCAGGGACCGATCTTTTATTGTCGTCTTTCGCTCCGCGAAAGCACGCTCCTTTCGCGGAGCGAAAGGAGACTATCCGACAGTAATTCCTCGAACGATCCTTACTTCAAAGGAGCGAGCGTTGAAACTCTCGAGTAAAATCGCGCTGGTCACTGGTGCGGGACGTGGGATCGGCAGAGGGATTGCGCTGGAGTTGGCTAAGGCCGGCGCAGATGTTGTCGTCAATGATCGGCCGGGTAGCCCCGATCTATCGGACACATCCGCCGAAGTGCGCGCGATCGGTCGAACTTGCCACGCGATCGAAGCGGACGTTTTCAACCGTCCAGGGTGCGAGCAATTGGTTGCTGAGACGTTGCGGCTTGTACCGCAAGTCGACATCTTGGTCAGCAACCCGGCCCGGAATACACGCTGCGGTTTCTTGGAACAAGATCCCAACGAATACGAACAGATCATTCAAGCGACGTTGATGGGCGGGTTTCATGTCAGTCAGTTGATCGCTCGACATATGGTCGCCCGGGGAGGCGGTGGCAAGATTATCTTCATTTCTAGCGTCCAAGCGGAATTGCCGATGGCTGGCAATATCGCTTACGGTCCGGCTAAGGCGGCCTTGAATCACATGACACGGTCGATCGCCGTCGAGTTATCGTCGTACCGAATTCACGTTAACGCCATTGAGCCCGGTTGGATTGATACTCCTGGCGAACATGCGTCGTTCGACGAAGAGTTGATTCTCCGTGAAGGTAATAAACTACCACTAGGTCGGCTGGGAACAGCTGCCGACATTGGCAAGGCAGCGGCGTTTCTAGCATCGGACGACGCCGATTATATCACTGGCTCCATTCTGGCTGTCGACGGTGGATTTCGTTTCAAAGATTGCCGTGCGGATGCTGTGGTTCCGACTCGCAGGGGATTACCTCAATGAATGGGCCTCGCACTTCTCGGGTCGTCGACATGAGACAATGTGTTCGTTGTTTGTGCAGGCGAGTGTTGCTACGATAGACGTTACTGCTCTGACGGCTGATGTTAACAAACCTAACCAACTGAAGACCTTAATTCCAATGACTCAATCAATCCAACGCCGCGAATTCATTGCTGGCTCTTTAGCCGCTGCCATGGCAACGAGCATGAGCTTCAACCCGCACGCAACTGCAGCCGACGACAAACCGTCGCAAGAAATCTATGAATGGCGGATCTATCGTTGTGCCAGCGAAGAAATGAAGGACGGTGTTAGTAAATACGTCGAACGCGCGTATCTGCCCGCCTTGAATCGACTAGGCATCGATCGTGTCGGAGTGTTCACTTCACTTAACGATGACGATGACCACTCGGTTTACGTTCTAATTCCATACTCAACGCTCGATGCGCTGACTCAACGAAATTCGAAACTGGCTGCGGACGAACAGTATCTAAAAGCCGCCGCAGAGTTTTCCGCCCCAGCGAAAGACGACGCGCCGTTTGTTCGCATTGAGAGTCGATTGATGAAGGCCTTTGCTGGAATGCCTGTCATTGAGCTGCCGGCACAATCGAAAAAGAAACAACCACGTCTTTTCGAATTACGAATCTATGAAAGCCACAACGAAAAGATGGCACGTCGCAAAGTAGAGATGTTTAACGAAGGCGAGATCGACATCATGCGCGACGTGAAACTGGGACCGGTTTTCTTTGGCGAAACGCTAATTTCCAACGATGTCCCGAACTTGACATACATGTTGTCCGCCGGCAACGACGAGGCGCACAAGGAACATTGGAACGGATTCCGAAAACATCCCGAATGGCTGAGAATGAAAGTGCTCGAACGATATAAAGGCACCGTATCCAAAATCACCAGTATTATGCTCGCACCGACTGCGTACTCGCAGATTTGACATCAGTTGTAAGCTTGTCCACCGTTCAATCCTGGTGGTCCTTCCAGCACTTCGTCGAGCCTTTCGGAGAGAGTCACGATGGTCTCCCAATCGTTGGTGATGATGTCTTGAGAATGAGCCAAATTGTTCCTTAGTTTTTCCAGCATTTTTGCCGCTTCTTCCAATTGTTGTGAACGGCGCTCGAAAATGCTAGCGCTTGGGCGGGGGATTCGCGTGTAATCAAGAGGAGGTAGCGTCCTTGG
>JASLPZ010000523.1:0-3466 GCA_030744725.1 Pirellulaceae bacterium | reverse complement strand
GTCGGGTTCCGTGCGATGGACGATTCTAGCGCACCAAGCCAAAACACAGACGCCAACCACACCAACAAGTAGTTCTTTCAACCCAAACTGCCATCGTTTCGCTTTGTCTCGCTTGCTGGGCATGGGAGTATTGTAGCAGGGCGGGGCGACTGAGAGCTTTTCTACGCCCGTCTAAGCCCCGATCTCTGTTTCCCGTCCACCGAGTCGTCCGGGGTGGCGATCGTGCGGGAGTGGCTTTTCTGGGTTCGTGACGCGAGAATGTTCGTGCACTGAATGCGTAACACCAGAAGGGGGCGACATCATGTCAATTACAAATTTCGCAATCGGTGGCTATCGGAGCTTTGGTGAGGTTCAAAAACTTGAACATTCGCGGTTGGGATAGCCGGATTCGTTTTGTCTGGTAGGATTCATGTTCGTTTGAATCAAGACAACAGTCGCCAACTTTTCGTCGGGTTGGGCGGCTGTTGTCGTTTCTGGGGGTTACGCTTCCATGCCATCGTCATCGTGTGAAGCTTCACCGGTGGCAGCCTCTGCCGCCTTCAATCGTTCTCTTGCTGCTGCAATCTTGGCTTTGGATTCACTAAGGCCGATCAGCTCTTTGAGGTTGCGTTTTGCGGCTGCCAATTCTGCTTGATTCGTCGGTTAATACCTTTGCTTGGGGTGGAGGGGCTGGGTGGCGGTCAGACGTATTGCGGCACATCGCGCCGTCGTTTGGCTGGCTTGGCGGGCGGCGTCGCGACGTTTGAACGTGATCGCTCGAAGGCAGCAAGGTCATCCACATCGATCAAGTAGCGAGGTCGATCACCACATTTAGTGCTGGCGTCGATGGCGCGGAGTTCGCCACTGCGGATCCAGGCAAGCACCTTGTCGGAGGTGATGCCCCACAGCCTTGCAATCTCGGGCGGGGTTAGCTTTCGTTTGGTCGGTGGCATGGCTTGTCCTTTGTGCGTGTTCGTCGGCAGTAGTAACCATGCCCTGATTGAACTGTTGAATAATTGACAGAATTCAACCGCCGAATTAATTCAACAAGATTTTCTGATCGCGCATGAAAAAAGCCTGTGTTTCCACAGGCTTTTTTTTGAGTTGAATAATTGACGGAATTCAATCACCGTTGCTTCGGTGGTGATTTCCGTCGACATCCGACAGCCGCTTACGTGCCTTTGAGATCGCCGCGTCCGTTACGTCGTAGTGCTCTGCCGCAGCTTGGTTTCCGTGCTCGTCAGCATATTTTACCATCGCGCGAGTGTGTTCCGTGTTCGTTTTGCGTCCGCGTTTCGCCGGCTTCGTTTTAGAATTTCCCCCCAGTGGCTTATCGAGCCTGCGAGCGAATTCTCGCAACAGGTCGGCAGTTCGGTTCATATACGCACGATCGATGTTTGGCAATTGCGATATTTCCTGCCACTTTACTGCGTCGTTGCCATGTTCCTCATTGATTTCTTGTGCGGCAACGATTGCCCCTTCGATGTGCGCGCTCCTGCCATCGATGCTCATATAGCTCAACGTGCATTGCACGGTCTTGAGCAAATCCAGGTTGTCCGAATCTTCCGCCCATTGCCGCAATCCGTTTAGTTTTCTTGACAGCTTGATAGAGCGACCATCGATTGTCATCTTCAAGGGTTCGCCGCTGAGTAACAACGAGAATTCTCGCAACTCTTCAGCACACTTCTTTACGTCCATCACGGTCACCATCCTTTTCTTCGGGCGATTCAGCCGACCGCGTGGCGATGGTGTTTCCACGTCGGCCGGTTGAATCTGTGCGGGGATCAATCCGCGACCCGTTGTTCGTGATTCTAACCAATTCCCGGGAAACGCAAAGTTGCGGGCTGTTCGTCCGTGCTGGCCTCAGGTTCGGCAAACAACCAGGCCCGTACGGTTTCGACCACGTTTTGCAGCCGCTCATCCGAGATCCGCTCCCGGTAGATGCTGGCCATATCGCCCCGCTCGTGGCCCATGATGGCGTCGACGGCTACTTGGTCACGAGATTCGCCGGCGATCGTTTCAAAGGCATGCCGCAGCGTGTAGAAGCCAACTCCAACACGATAAACGGGCGAGGGTCGTTTGCGTTTTTCCCGCTTCGCCTTCTCAGCCTCCAGCTTGTCGATACTTTTCAGGAACTTACGAAACTGCTCTGTCAGATATCGCGTAGATTCCTTGTAATATGACCCGCCTCGCTTGGTCAGGAAGACTTGGTCCGCCAGTTCTTTACTCGCTGGCTTTGGCCGAGCGTCAATCGCCTCTCGAATGGCCGCCAGCGTCTCCGCCCATAATGGTATCCGCCGATCCGCCCCGGTTTTCGGTCTCGGGTATGTCATCCAGCCGCCATCAAAGTCGATCGCACTGATATTCAGGCGTTCGACGTCGGCGTTTCCGAGCCCGCCATTGATTCCCAACAGCACCATAGCTCGCATCGTCTCGTTGCCATACTCGAGCATTAAGCGGATTTCGCACGCCTCAAACATTCGCGGCGTCTTCTGCTTGCGGATCGCCCGCGCCGATGGCGTTGAAAAGTCGGGCCCGAACTTTACAGGCCGCTCGACCAAATCGGCTTTGTACGCAAACTGAAAGACCATCCGGGTGTGAACGATTTGATTCTTCAGACCGACGAGCCCATTCGTCTTGGATAACTCGGCTCGGTACGCTTGGAAGTCCTGGGGGCCCATGTCATCGACGCGCCGGTTGCGGCCAAAGTGCTTAATGATTTGCTTGCAGCTGATTCGGTAACTCTTCCACGTCGACGGCTGCAATTCGCCAGTCTCTACTCGTCCATTCTTGGCGTGCAGGAACTGCTGACAGAGTTCGTCGACCGTTAGCCCATCGCTCTTCGCCTTCGGTACTCGGCCAGCGAGCAACTCGTCTTTTTGATCCAGCCAGAGGTTGAGCGCGGCTTGCCCCTTAGGGTCGTCGGCGCATTTACCGAAGTAGGCGAGCTTCCCGCAAACCTTCTTGGCCCATCGACCGGTGGCGTGAGGGAAGAGCGGGAAGTCAGGACGGGGCTTCTTGAACTTGCTCGGAGTCGAGCTTGTGATAGACTTTGCCATTGGCGTCACCTTGTGCTTAGCGGTTCAGGTGGTGTCATTGACGCCCGCGAACACACATCGCGGGTGTCACTTTTGACACCAGAAAGCCTAACAGGTGTCAAAACGGGTGTCAAACATTTCACGAGAAAGCGAAGAAAACGCGAAAAGACCTTAAAACAAGGCTTGCGAGAGTGGCGGAATTGGCAGACGCGCTAGATTTAGGATCTAGTGGGGAGACCCGTGCAGGTTCAAGTCCTGTCTCTCGTACTACGTAACTTAAACCACGCCGAATCAAGACTTTACGATACCTGCCGGCGTCCGGCAGTGCGGCTGTTTTCCAAGACCCTTACCTAGCGCAAAACCGTACGTACGGCAGCCCCTCCCGGAACAGGGATTGCTCCTCACAACTGGCCGTTCAGTTTAGGAAAGTGACACGAATTGCAGGCAAT
>JASLPZ010000522.1:0-3480 GCA_030744725.1 Pirellulaceae bacterium | reverse complement strand
GATGTTCCCGACGGATACAAATTGGTCCTGATTTCCACGGTCGACGGACGCGTTATCAATGGCGTTGTTGCTGAAGAAGATGGAACTCGTGTCGTACTGAAAACGGTCGAACAGCCAACGGTTGTCATCGCCAAGGAGGACATCGAAACGCGAAGAGTTTCACCCAAGTCCATGATGCCCGACGGACAGTTGGAGCAGATGAAACCACAGGAAGTGATTGACCTGATCAAATATTTGAGAACGACTGAGCAAGTGGAGATGGCGAAATGAAGGGTGGACTCAAGCTCGACAGAACTCAGACGTTGTTCGTAATGGTGGTAGCCCTATTGCTGTGCGGCGTTTCGCTGGGAATGGCTCAGGAGCCAAAAACGCAGCTTCCTAAGCAACAGCATAAGACCAGCAATGCACCGTTTCTGAAACCTGACGAAGCGGTCTCAAAAATGTCGATTCCGGTTGGCTTCGATGTCTCGATATTTGCGTCCGAGCCTGACATTGCAGAACCGATTGCCTTTTGTTTTGACGACCGGGGACGGATGTGGGTTGCCGAGAATTTCAACTATCAAACGCGTCGCCAACACACGAGTGATCAGGTCAGCCGTATTCAAATCCTGGAAGATACCGATGGCGACGGTGTCTTCGACAAGAAGAAGACGTTTACTGATAAGTTGACTTTCACGTCGGGACTGGCCTGCGGATTTGGCGGTGTCTTTGTTGGATCGCCACCCAATCTGACCTTCATTCCCGATGCCGATGGCGACGATACCCCAGACGGTACTCCCCAAGTTCTCTTGGATGGTTGGGGGATCAATGATCGGCACGAGACGCTGAACAGTTTCAATTGGGGGCCGGATGGTTGGCTTTACGGCTGTCATGGCGTGTTCACACAATCGCGCGTGGGCAAACCAGGTGACGATGATGCGGAAAGACAGTTCATCGACGGCGGCATCTGGCGGTATCATCCGACAAGAAAGACGTTCGAGGTATTTGCGCGCGGGCTATCAAACCCATGGGGATTCGACTTTGACGATCGCGGCCAAGGATTCGCCACGTGCTGTGTTATCCCGCACTTGTTCCACGTCGTCCAGGGAGGTGTGTATCACAAGCAGAGCCGCCCCCACGTGAATCCGCATGTCTATGATGACATCAAGACGATCCGCGACCACACACATCTATCGGCTCACGGTGGAGCACGTTTCTATCTCGCTGATGCTTTCCCCGAACAATATCGCAATCGACTGTTCATGTGCAACATTCATGAACACACGGTCTTGACCGATATCCTCGAGCCCAGCGGCTCCAGCTTTATCGGCAAACATGGTGATGACTTCATGCCGACGAACGATCTGGCTTGGGTCGGATTCAGCGTCGAGATTGGCCCCGAAGGCGGTGTCTACATCTTGGACTGGCATGATACCGACGTTTGCGGCAACGCGGTGAATTTTCCCAACAGTGGTCGGGTCTACCGCATCATGCCGAAAAATGCAAAAGCAATTACGCGGCCAAACCTGAGATTGATGTCCGATGCTCAGTTGGTTCAGTTGCAGACGCACACGAACGATTGGTACGTTCGCCAGGCGCGTTTGTTGTTGCAGTCGCGGGCGGCAACCGGCTCGTTGGACAAGTCGCTTGTTCACTCGCAGCTGGACGAGCTATTTCAGTCATCCCCAACCACACCGAAGCGGCTTCGCGCACTGTGGGCTTTGCAAGTAACTGGAAGCTTGGATCACGACCGCTTGGCAGCACTGTTGGGTCACGAGGACGAATATGTGCGTGGCTGGGCGATTCAATTTCTCTGCGACGCCAGCACGGTCAATGCGTTTCAGGACGCCAGCAAGGCCGGACCATCGCCCATTGATCGATCGGTTCTGGCGTATCTTGTGTCACTGGCAAAGAACGAACGATCGCCGGTCGTACGTCTTTACCTGGCGTCGGCGGTTCAACGGTTGCCGTTTGCGGATCGTTGGCCAATCCTCGAAGGACTCGCGTCACACAGTGAAGACATCGACGACAACAACCTGCCCCGGATGTACTGGTTCGGTTTGGAACCGATGGTGCCGAATCATCCACGTGAATCGTTGCGGCTCGCCATCGGAGGAAAGATCCCGGCGCTCCAGGAATTCGTCGCTCGTCGGATGGTCACGGGAAACGTCGCAGTTAACCTCAATCGTCGCAGACAAACGAAGCAGACGCCCGAATGGCAGTGGACGATTCAGAAGGTGGCTCCCGGGTTCAAGGTTCGCAACGTGGGCGAAGGTGGTGTAGTGCATCACAAGGTATTTCGCAATGCGACTGCGGTTCAAACGCATCCTCTGGACCGAAAAACTCCCAGCAGCCTCTTCCGCGCGTTGAAGATCCCCGAGGGCAAGAAAACAAAACTGACCATGCGAGTCAGCCATCATCCCCACGGTGACTGGCAGCTAAGGGTCTTGGCGGCTGGGGAAGTCATGGCCGACCAGATCATCGGGTCCGATTCGGTATCCGATGATGAGTGGCTTGACGTCACCGTCGACCTGACAAGATTCGCCGGGCGCAAGATCACATTGGCAATTGAAAACCGCCCCAACGATTGGCATAACGAGTGGGCCTACTGGAACCGCGTATTCATCGTCAGTGAGTGACCCACATAGTATTCAGACTCTGCTCTGTGGTATTCCTACCGTCTTACTGGGCTGAAGTGGTGCCGCCGAAGGATCTCACGCACTCGTCTGCGAAAGGTACGCGCTATGAGATTAGACAGAACCATGATCTTCGTCGCGGCCGTTACGCTTGTGTCGATGATGCCGATCGCTGCGTGGGCGGATGAGCGTCGTCTGAACATCGTGTTCTTCCTGGTCGACGATCTGGGTTGGCGTGATCTGGGATGCTAAGGCAGCAGTTTCTATGAGACGCCAAACATCGATCGATTCGCAGAGCAAGGCGTGAGCTTCACGCAGGCTTATGCGACGTGCCGGTGATCAGCACGGACTTCTATCCATCGATCCTGGAGATGGTTGGCTTGCCACTTCAGCCGAAACAGCACGCCGATGGAGTCAGCTTTGCGCCATTGGTCAAGGGCGCCAGGACGCTCGACAGAGAAGCCATCTACTGGCACTTTCCGCACTACAGCAATCACGGTATGCAGAGTTCCGGCGGTGCCGTTCGCGCTGGGGATTACAAACTGCTCGAGTACTACGAGAACAACACCGTGCAGTTATTCAATCTTCGTGAGGACATCAGCGAGCAGAACGATCTGTCCCGAGCCGAGCCTGCTAAAGTCACCCAGCTCCGAACGATGTTGCACGTCTGGAGGAACGATGTATCCGCTCAGATGATGGTACCCAACCCCGAATACGATCCAGGAGAAAAACCATAAGAGTCGTGAACTGATAGTCTTCAACCCTGCCTTAATACTCTGTTAAGACTAAGAATTAGGGTTGTCGAGCCTGATTGTCGTGGGTGGGGGCGCCCAACAAAACGTTTTTTAGGGGCCAAAAAACCAAA
>JASLPZ010000521.1:0-3543 GCA_030744725.1 Pirellulaceae bacterium | reverse complement strand
TCGCTCCGCGAAAGGAACGTGCTTTCGCGGAGCGAAAGACGACAATAGAAGATCGAACACTGCTAAACCATGAACCGTGGGTCGAGAAGAACAAAAGGAACACCGTAGATGAGAGCTTCTGTCGCTTGCCTGTCCCTGCTGCTGCTTGTCAGCCCTCTGATTGCGGGTGACAGGCCCTTAGCCGAACTGCCTGTTCGTGTTCGCGAAGGGTTCCATATCGAACGTGTATATCAGGTGTCTCGTGAAACGGAAGGTTCATGGGTCGCCTTAGCCGTCGATCCGCGCGGGCGGCTGATCGCCTCGGATCAGACTGGCAGTCTCTATCGCATCAACCCGAAAGGAGAGAAACCGATCAGAGCTGAACCAATCGCACTGCCTATTGGACACGCTCATGGTCTGGTCTACGCTTTTGACAGTCTTTATGCGATCGTTGCCGAGAAAGTGCATAAAGGGCCGGGGCTTTATCGCTTGCGGGATACAGACGACGATGACATTTTCGATCAGGTGAACTTGTTGCAGTCGTCCGATGGGACCGGTGAACATGGACCGCACAGTGTGGTCCTCTCTCCGGACGGCGAGTCGCTATTCGTTGTCGCGGGGAACAAAACCAACGTGCCGGATGCCGCGATGGAGAACTCATTGGTTCCGACACACTGGGGCGAAGACGACTTGTTACCACGATTGTGGGGACCAATCGGAAGCGAAGTCGGCACGCCCGCGCCGGGCGGATGGATCGCCAGCACCGATCCCGATGGAAAGCAGTGGCAACTTCACGCTGTTGGTTTGCGCAACAGTTTCGATCTGGCTTTGAATGCCGAAGGAGACTTGTTCACTGTTGACGCGGACGCCGAATTCGATCTCGCTGCGCCCTGGTATCAACCAACTCGAGTCTTTCATGTCGTCGCCGGGACCGACTATGGTTGGCGAAGCGGTGCGGGAAAGTGGCAACCTCATTACGCAGACACACTGCCACCGGTTGTTGAGCTGGGCTCGGGATCGCCGACAGGAATCACCTTTGCAAAAGGGGCAAGGTTTCCTGTTCGCTACCAAAACGCGCTATTCGTTGGGGACTGGAGTCGGGGACGCATCGTTGCGGTACACCTCGTACCGAGCGGCAGTAGTTATCGCGGCACAGTCGAAGAAATCGTCTCGGGAACACCGTTGCCCGTCACGGATCTGTTGGTCCATCCGATAGACGGATCGATCTACTTCACCATCGGCGGACGCGAAGCCACATCGGGTCTCTATCGATTGTCCTGGAAGGGAAACGAGTCAAAGCAACAGCAGTCACAGCCGCCGCAGGATCAAATAGGCGACAACGTGACGAGTTCACGGGCGATGTTGCGCCGCCTGAGATCGCTGTATCATGCCACCGACCACCTGCAGGCAATCCGTGCAGTCTGGCCACGTCTCGCTCACTCAGATCGAACGATCCGTCATACGGCTCGCATCGTTCTAGAGCACGTGCCACACCGATTGTGGCAAGAGCGAGCGTTCGCAGAGCCTGCTCCTCTGGCCCGAATGACGGCTTTGCTCGCGCTTGCACGATCGAACGATTCGCGGCTAATACCGCGGGTGATCGATTCGCTGACGAACATCGACTTCGATGCGCTCGCCACAAACGAGCAGCAGACCTTACTTCGCTGTATTGACGTTGCACTCACACGTCTAGGTCCGAAACCGTTGGCAACGGAAGTACAGCAGCAAGCGGTGAACTACCTGGAGCCGAAATTCCCTGTGGAAGAACATGCATTAAACGTTCAACTCTGCAGACTACTGATATTCCTCGATTCACCCCACGTTCCAAGGCTGGCGCTGCAGCGGATTGGTGAAGCGGTAACTCCCGGGAGGCGTCTGGCGTACGCGGTCCCGCTGCGACACCAGCGCAGCGGGTGGACGAATGCGTTACGCACACAGTATTTTTCACTGCTCGGCGATGCCATGACATGGCGTGGCGGACGAAGCCTTTCGAAGTACATCCAGCTGACTGCCGCGGACGCGTTGTCACAAGTCCCGGTTGACGAACGAGAGCGATTTTCCGCACTTCTGACGCAGCCCGTGTCGACTCCGGCGACTGCCGCCAAACATCGCCCCTTCGTTCGCGAGTGGTCGTTAGTTGAACTCACGAACATTGGCAGCGAATCGCTACGCGATGCCGATCCGACTGCCGGACGTAAATTGTTTGCCGAAGCGCAGTGTTTCGCGTGCCATCGGTTTCGCGATGAAGGCGGCGCGGTCGGTCCCGATTTGACGACAGTTGCCAAGCGATTGAACACACGAGACTTGCTCGAAGCAATTGTTGAGCCGAGTCGCGTCATCAGCGATCAATTCGCAGCCACCATGATCCTGACGACGAGCGGACGTGTCCTGACCGGTCGCGTGGTCAATCTGCAAAGAGGAGCCTTGCTCATTCAAACCGACATGCTCGACCCCGCCAACTTGCAACGGATCAAGACCGATGACATTGAGCAGATGCAACTCGCGCGAACCTCGATGATGCCCAAGGGACTGTTGAACACGCTCACCCACGACGAGATCATCGACCTGATCGCTTTCCTGCAAACCGTGCGTTAGCAGCCCGTTGATTTCCGCACAGGCCGGCAACAAGGAGCGCCGGCGACACAATTCCAGCGATGGCAACCACTTGGCCGGACTCTTGCCCCGGTTTCATGAAGATTCTTGTTGCAAGTTGGATTTCCGATTAGTATTTTGACGACTCAGTAGCACGCTTCCAGGGAAACGAGCCACAGACATTATTTGAAAGTCAGGAAATGAAAAAACTCACCCGACGCCAATTCTTGTCATCCACCGCTGTCGCGGCTGCGACGGTTACGATTGTCCCCTCGTATTGCCTGGGCAAGTCGAACAAGCGATCGGCTCCGTCCGACACACTGTACTTCGCAAAGGTCGGTTGTGGCGGAATGGGTGGCGGGGATTTCCGTTCCGTGGTCTCGGCCGGCGCCTTGCCCGGTGCGCTGTGTGACGTCGACTCGAAACGCGCCGCTGGTACGGTCAATCATGAAACTTCCGCAAACTTGAAGCTCTACTCTGACTTTCGCAAGATGTTCGATGAACAGTCGAATAACTTCGACGCGGTGGTTGTCTCAACACCCGATCACATGCACGCTCCGGTCTCTATGGCCGCAATGCAACTCGGCAAGCATGTCTACTGTCAAAAGCCGCTGGCCAGGACCATCAAAGAGTGCTTCGCGATGCGGGACGCAGCCAAGAAGTACGGCGTGATCACGCAGATGGGGAACCAAGGTCACTCGGGCGGCGGTCTCGAGTCGACCATCGAGTGCATCAAGAGCGGCGTCATCGGCACGGTCAAGGAGGTGCATGTCTGGACTGACCGTGCCCAAAACTGGTGGCCCCAAGGTGAGAAGGTGTCCCTGCCCACAAAGAAAGCGGAGGTCCCCGCTCACATCGACTGGAACGCTTTCTTGGGCGTGGCGCCCGAGATGCCCTAGGCAACTCCCGATTAATAACATACCGTTGCTTGGTGTTTTCGATTACCCTCCCGAGACGTAGTGTGTGTTGATT
>JASLPZ010000520.1:0-3573 GCA_030744725.1 Pirellulaceae bacterium | reverse complement strand
CGATTCATACTCATCACTACAATTCGCTCTGCTGTCTGGAGGTTGTTTTCGAGTTTCAGCGAGTCAGGGTGATCAGAAAGGCGACCATTCGTCGATCCAACGTGACAACCAACCTCGCTTGTAGCTGTCGCGCACATGCCCGCGATCACGTTTGACGATTTTCAGATCTGCAATTTGCTTGCTTAGCACGGTGTTATCCGGCCCAATATCTTGGTAGCGGCAGATGCCGGACAACGAAACTTCCCAACTTTCATAGTTGACTTGAACCTGCTTGTGCCCCTCCAAAACGACATCGCCGTTGGGGCGAATGTCTGCGACAGTGCACGTAATATTCAGAATCAACGATTCTCGAGTTTCCATATCGCCTTCGGCTCGAAACAGCTGCTTCAAATCCCCTGAGATGCGCTGATCGCCATCGGCCTGCGGCGAAGGTTTGATAGCCTTCAAACCGATCAACCTAATCCAGTCGTTCAGCACGGCGTCATACTGCACATCCTTCCGACTTTGGATTTCACCTTCTGACTTTACGGTGGAGAGTTCACTGACTCGCACCATGATGCGATCGTGGATATGGAGTTGCCGCACGATCGGTGGTGGAACATGGGTCCAGCTCGGCGGCCCCTGAACGACTTCTCTTGTTCCCGGGGCGACTAGTCTTCCTGGGGCGACTAATTCGGAAGGTGGATCTATCGTGTAGATGCTCGAGCTTTGGCCGTGGGCCGATTCAATGCCGGTGGCACTTCCTGCACAGACGGCGGCGAAACAGGCGCACCGACGAATTGACCTGATCGTGATTGCCTTCATCGCGCTGTCCTTTGCTTGGATGGTGACGGTTCGCCTCTCTTTGTCTGACGGGCGGGCGGGCTCGAGACCTTAATCCCACTGGCGTACACTGCGGCAGTCTTGTCGCCCGTGACGTGTGCCGTGTATTTCCTGCGGTTGACCAACGACGCTAACACTACGAGATCACCCAACGCGCCGCTGTCAACGGCACGCGCCACCGTCTCCACGCTGACGCCTGGTGCCCAGGAAGTCACCGTGACCAAGTCGTTTTTTCGTACGACGAGCCGCCGTTGGAGTGAACGAATGTCTAACGGCTGATTCGCGGTTATCGGGCGCGTCGTCACCATTCCGATTACCTCTTCCGTCTGAGCAATCGGACGAATGCCAAGTGAAGCTGCACTTCCATTCCCAGAAACTGGAATCCGAATCAGTGCTACATTTGACTGGCGGATGATCTCGCCGCGCTTCAAGTTCTGCACTGGCGCCACAACCAGTTCCGTAGCGGGTTCTGAAACTTGCCGATTTGCCAGCTCGATTGGCTTCGCATTGGAGAACGGCTGACCCGTGGTCACGATCGATCGGTTTGTCGAGCGTGCGACGTTCTGTAGTTGAGGTCGTTTGGTGGATTGGACGATCACCGACTCGGCCCCCGCGAAACTCACCTTCTTCATATCCACACCGTGCAAACTTAGCAACTCGCGGATCTCCCGCCGCCTGATCGTTCGTGAACGTGAAACGCTGGGAGCAGGAAACAGCTCGATGCGGGCCAACGATGCGGCATCCGTCACTCCACCATCACTGGCCCGAGGCGAATCCGGTTTGCCTTCTTTCAGGTTGGCGATGTCACCCAATAAGACCACCGACCCTTGGCTATCGACGCGCTGCTTCAAGTGAATCTCGGTTGCAGAGCCAGATAATGCTGCGACATGAATCAAAACGAAACAGACGAGAGTCTTCCACCGTTGGGTACCTGTCATACATCACTTCCCGCTCTTGTCGAAAAAGAGAATCATTGGCTGTTCGTGGCCGAACATGCGTGAGCTGTTCGTTAATCGGATTTCCGTCGCTTAGCTGGACAGCGCCACTTTGTGGCGCGTTTGTCGGTTCTTTTTGCCCCAAAGGGCGAAGATAACGCTGATGTAAACCATGATAGAAACGAATGTTAGGAACATCCTTCGCCACAAAGTGGCGCTGTCCAGTTAGAGCCGCCGCAGATTGGCGATTTGCTGTAACACTTGATCACCCGCCTGCACTGCCTGCGAATTCAGCTCGAAAGAACGTTGTGTCGTGATCAGATCAATCAGCTCCTGTACCGGCTCGACGTTGGACGCTTCCAAGGCGTTCTGCACCACAACTCCCAGACCATTTGTGCCAGGGTCACCTGGACTCGCCGTTCCGGAAGCATCCGATTCACGAAAGAGATTCTCGCCGATCTTGAGCAGACCTTGCGGGTTGATGAAGTTGGCCATCTGAAGTGTCCCGGCCTGGGACAGAGGTGTTTGACCGGGCGTTTGGTAGGAAACCTGGCCGTTCAGTGCAATGCTAACGTTTGTCGATCCTTCCGGGATATTTATGGCGGGCGACAAGGGCCTCCCAGACGACCCGGATCCCAACACGAGATCGCCGTTGGCATTGATCGCGAAGTTACCGGACCTCGTGTACAACGTCTCCGATGTAAGTGGATCGGTGACTTGGAAGAACCCACCGCCTTCGATCGCCACATCCAGTGCATTTCCAGTCTGCTGAAAAGCGCCCTGTTTATGGTCGATCTGCACGCTGGAGACGCGCGTCCCCAACCCAATACTGGTTCCCGTGGCGGTCCGCGTGCCATTCTGCTCGGTCCCCGGAAGTACTTCGTGTCGGTAAAACAGATCCTCGAAGTTGACTCGGCCTTTCTTGAATCCACTCGTGTTAACGTTGGCCAGGTTATTCGCGATCACGTCCAGCTTGGTTTCCAGAGCCTGCATGCCAGTGGCCGCGGTGTAAAGCGTTTGAACACTCATCTCTAACCTCTTTTTTGATTCTTGCTCTGACTGGTTTGTCTAGGTTGCTTTGTCTGGGGTTGGCTTGTCTTATGAACGCAATAGGCGGCCAACGAGCCCACCCATCATGGAATCGTGGTTTTGAATCATCTTGACGTTCGCTTCGTATGCCCGCGACGTTTCAATCAGATTCATCATCTCTCGAGCCGGTTTGACAGTTGAGAGTTCGAGAGAGTTAGGTGCGACGCGGCGTTCGTCTTGGGGCACGGCTTCAACTGCCGCCAACGGCCGAAACAGGTTCTGCCCTACCTTGGCCAGGTCGCCCAACGACTTTGGTTTCACCAGCGCGAGGTGCCGCAACTTGCCGCCTTGCGAGATTGCCCCGCTTGATTCAACCTGCCAGGCCATATTTGCGTTGATAACCAGTGGCTCGCCATCATCCGTAAGAACTTTGTATCCTTGGTCGGTTATGAGTTCTCCGGCTGCCGAAAGGTGGAAGTTACCGGCCCGCGTAAGCAACTTGTTGCCATTATCGTCGACTTGAAAGAACCCTTCGCCAAGGATTGCGATATCCGCCTTGTTGCCGGTTACTCGAGTCGAGCCCATGCTGAAATCGATCATGGTCTCGGCCATCGAGACACCACCGCCGACGTTGTCGATCGTGTTGGTATTGGCCGGAGCGCCGCGCTCAATTGCTTCGGCGTGCCGCGCCGCCAAAACCGCCAGCTCGCGTTTGAAGCCTGGCGTGTCCACGTTGGCCAGGTTGTTCGTGAGCACTTGCAATCGCTCGGACTGCGAATTCGCTCCG
>JASLPZ010000051.1:0-26145 GCA_030744725.1 Pirellulaceae bacterium | reverse complement strand
TCGACCTCGCATGGTTCGCGGCACTGGATTACTCGAAAAATGCACTAGATAAGGATCGTTCGAGGATTACTGTCCGATAGTCGCCTTTCGCTCCGCGAAAGGAGCGTGCTTTCGCGGAGCGAAGGACGACAATTAAAGATCGAACACTACTAGGTCAATCAACGCCTGATGAGCGGCTTCACTTTGTCGGTTCGGAACGGAGCCAATTGATACGCGCTTCAACAAACCACACTGTAGGTGGTGTAGCATACGTTTCATAGCGAATGGCTACAAATGGATACAAAGTAGTCCATGCAATGATTGGACGTATGGAGTAAGTTGGTCGTTGGCATCCTCACCTCGTTGTAACCGTTTGTCGCCCCACAACCACGAACTGTTTCGCCTCGCGCCCCAGGATCCCCATGCAAGCGGTTGAGTTTTGTGTTCGGAACCCCGTGAAAGTCGCCGTCGGCATGTTGGTCGTGGTGTTGTTCGGGGCAATCTCGCTGTGGCGCCTTCCGAAGCAGCTCACGCCAGAAGTTCGGATTCCCTCCATATCAGTGCAGACGAGTTGGTCGGGAGCGAGTCCTTACGAGATCGAACACGAGATCGTTCAGGAGCAGGAAGAGCGGCTGAAGGATGTCGAGGGCATGACGAAGATGACTTCAGAGAGTTCGCACTCGCGCGGCCGGATCAGCATGGAGTTCGCCGTCGGCACCAACATGGCAGAGGCCTTACTGCAAGTCAACTCTCGGCTCAGCCAGGTTCCCGAGTACCCTGAAGATGCGGACGAGCCCCTTATCTACACGGCGAACCTAAGCGATCGGCCGATCTGTTGGTTCGTGCTCAGCCCCCGACCGCCTTCACCGGAAAAGATCGCCAGATTTGTTCACAACCATCCGGAACTTGCGGACGAAATCAACAAGATCAGTGACTCCCACAAATGGGACCTCTTGCTTTACCGTTTGATCGAGCTTTCCCAGCGGCACCCCGAAGTCCGTGCGCTCCTTCCAGTCGAGGACGTCACAGCGATGCGGCGTTTTGTCGAGGACAACATCGAAGCTCGGTTCGACCGCGTGCCCGGAGTGGCGGACGCCTTTGTCATGGGTGGCAAGGAAGAGGAAGTGCAAGTCGTCGTCGATCCTTATCGCCTCGCAGCAAGGCAGATGACGATCAACGATGTGCGAATCGCATTCCGTACCAGGAACCTCGACACGTCAGGCGGCGATTTCTGGGAGGGAAAACGTAGTTATGTCGTGCGAACACTCGGCCAATTCAACACTCTTGAAGACGTCGAGCAAACGATTCTTGCCCGCCGCGACGGTCAATCGGTCTACGTTCGCGACGTCGCAACAGTACGACGTGGTTATAAGAAGCCAGTCGAAACCTATCGTCGAGCGGGTACGGAATTGATTGGAATCGGCGCACGCGCCGAAACCGGCGCCAACGTCCTCGAACTTGTGGCCGGCCTCCGCGAAGCAGCCGTGGAGTTGAACGAGGGCATTTTGGCGAAACGTGACGTCGCACTGACCGAAGTCTGGAGCGATGCAGACTACATCGAGTCCTCAATCCGACTGGTGAATCAGAACATTGTCATCGGCGGTGCGCTGACCATTATCGTCTTGCTCTGTTTCCTCCGCAGTGCGCGGTCAACACTAATCATCGCGCTCGCCGTTCCAACTAGCGTCGTGGGGACGTTTCTGATCCTCGGCGTGTTGGGGCGATCACTGAACGTTGTCAGCCTCGCAGGGCTCGCGTTCGCCGTCGGCATGGTTGTCGATAACTCGGTGGTGGTGCTGGAGAACATCTACCGCCACTATCAATTCGGCGAAAGCCCGTTTGCCGCGGCAGTCCGCGGCAGTAAAGAAGTGTGGGGGGCAATTCTTGCCTCGACACTCACAACGTTGGCAGTCTTTGTGCCGGTCTTGTTCGTTGAAGAACAAGCTGGACAGCTGTTTCGCGATATTGCGATTGCAATCAGTTCTGCAGTTGGTCTTTCACTAATCGTTGCCATTACCGTCATCCCGACGGCGGCCGCGAAGATCCTCCGCCAGCAGAACGCACTGCCTGCGACCAACGAGAGGCTGATTAGTTCTCAGCGATCACATCGATTTGCGTCGAGGTTTGTCGAATTCGTGATTGGGCTAAATGCTGGACTTCAACGGAGCGTGCCGTTGCGACTTGTCGTCGTGGTTGGTTTCGTCGCCGGATCATTTCTACTCAGCTACGCCATGTTCCCCGCAGTCGAGTACTTGCCCCACGGTAACAAAAACCGTGCGCGAATCAATTTGCAGCCGCCGCCAGGCTATAGCGTCGGCGAAGTTACACAAATCAGCAAGCAGATTCTCCGTCAGATGCAGCAGTATTGGGAAGCCGATCCGGCGGCGCCGGAAGCTGAAGCTCTGGACTATCCGGCGGTCAAAGATCTGGTGGTCCTTGCCCAGCCGCGCAACATCATGGTTCAAGTTCAGGCCGAGAATCCGTCACGGATTCGTGAATTGCTGCCACTGTTGGATTCGATTGCGAAGGCGATTCCCGATATGCACGGTGGGGCTTATCAGCAGAGCCTCTTTCCCGGATCGGGGCGACAGGTCGGCATAGAATTGACTGGTCCCAAGCTGGATGCATTGACTCCGCTCGCTCTGCACATCCGTAGAAAGGTACCAGGCGCGATTCGCGACGCCATCGCGACGGCGTATCCAAGCCTGGAGGAGTCTCCTGAATTGCATGTGTTGCCTAAGTGGGAGCAGGCGGAGGATCTGGGTATCGACGCCACTGAACTCGGCTACCTGGTTGATGCGCTGATCGATGGTGCTTTCGCCACTGACTTTTCGACGGGCGGCGACAAGATTGACTTGCGGATCATGGGCGAAGCTCAACTCGCTGGTCGCACGCAGGACTTGGAAACGCTGCCTCTGGCAACACCCGGTGGAGGAGTCGTGCCTGTGGGCGCGATCGCCGACATCGAGCTTTCGACCGGTCCTAACCAGATCAACCACAGTGAACGGCGGCGCTCTATCACGATCTCAGTCCGTCCGCCGGCTGACGTGCCGATGGGGACAGCCATCGACCGCATCATGTCTGACGTTATCCAACCGCTACGTGACAACAGCGAACTCGCCGATGGCATACAGATCAACCTCGGCGGCAATGCGGATAGGATGATTGAGACATGGCTTGCGCTTCGCTTCAACATACTCCTGGCTGTCGTGATCACCTATCTGCTAATGGCTGCTCTGTTCGAGTCTTGGATTCACCCATTCGTGATCCTCCTCAGTGTACCGCTGGCCGCCGTAGGCGGCTTTGCCGGACTGTGGCTGGTCAACTGTTTTGTTGACCAACCGATGGACATCGTGACGATGCTGGGTTTCGTGATCTTGATTGGTGTCTCCGTCAACAACGCGATTCTGATCGTACATCAATCGTTGAACCAGATGCGCGACCATGAACTGTCGCCTCAGCAGGCGATTTTGGAAAGCGTGAGGTCGCGTGTGCGCCCGATCTTTATGACGACCGCCACGACGGTGATGGGACTACTGCCACTGGTCCTGATGCCAGGCGCGGGAAGCGAACTCTATCGCGGCCTCGGCAGTGTTGTGCTGGGTGGCCTGGTTGTGTCGACGCTCTTCACTCTGGTCCTCGTGCCGACGGTTTTTAGCTTGATGCTGGAGGCCGAAGCGAAGCTCATCGCATCGCTTGGCTTCCAAAGCGAAGCCCGTCCGACAACACTCGACCCACACTCCGATGTCCCGCGCCCACCTCCGACGCCCATGCGTTCCGAACACTCAAACGATACTGACGCACCGTGTGGGCATTGACCGTGTGGGCATTGAATGCGGCGATGTGCGAGAAGTCTGGCTGTTGCCAACAATACACGCGAGATAACCGAATAAGGCAGAACGAAAGAGTGATCGCATTCGTAAAATCTTCCAGGCAGGTCAAGGAGGCAGTGAGGTGGGTTGATGGCCCGTATGACTTCGCGCGAGATCTCGATGTAAACTCCGAGTCCCGCGGTCACATTTTGGGAACAGTATAGCAGGTGGACGGTGGGGATCAGTACCTGGGATTTGAACGTGCGGCGTTGCCGGTGGGAGGAGGAGGGAGCGTCAATTTCGTATCGATGCGCTTTGTTTGAAGGTTGATGTACTCGTGCAACAGTCTGTGCGTGGCAGCAAACTCTGGAACCCTCGTTAGTACGGCATATCGTTGGTCTGCGGATATCGCTGAATAGCGTTGGAGATTCTCGCGCAGACTTTCAATCCTCGGAGCTTGCCCAGGGACCAGCACCTCGCGTGGCGGTTCCAGATACGCACTCCAGCGATCGTCAAGCAATCGAGACAATCGCTGCCAAGATGATGCAAGTTGACGCCTCACCAGCTCGGATTGGGAAACAACCGAAGTTGCATTGTTGACTCCCGGGGCCGCACCTGGTGCGGCTGTGGCCGCGATCTGTGGCGCACCCGTGTAATGCGCCAACCGATTCATTAAACGAACGGCCGAACTCGGAAGCCGGTCCATGGGATTAACCGCTTCACCATTGGCCGCAATAATCGGACGATGATAGTAGCCGGCGCCAGCGAGATGATCGAGTTGCAACACTGAACCGTCGATTGAGACGCCCGCAAATAGTCCGCGGCTTCGCGAATAGGACAGGATCTCGGCGCGCAGCCTCGCATCAGTCGCGGCTGCCGCCTGGCGACCAACGGGACCTGCCGCCGCCGCCGCATCGACACCGATGGTGAGCTTGCCGTTCATCAAACCGTTTACACTGCGGCGCGTTTTGAAGACGAGTACGACGTCAGTAGACTGAAGTCCCGCTTGCCAACCAACACTTCCACCAGTCAACGAGGCGAACATCGGGGGGTGCCATTTTCCGGCATCATCTCGAACTAGAATCACACCGCGACCGTGCCGAAGACCGACAACAAACCCTCCTTTGACGACATTCGGAATGATGGCGACGCCTGAGGCGTCCGCCAACAGTGCCTGCGGGATCTGCTTCGCAGGAACCGCCATGATCTCGTCCAGCACCTTGATCGCGGATTCGACCGCCTGGTCCTGGCTCGTCTGCGCCATCGATACGTACGGTTGCAAGGCGAAACATGACAGCGATATCAGCAGCAATCGTGGCCATGGAAGCTTCATCATCTTTTTCCTTCGGATCATCCTGAGTGCGGGTTAACGGCTCTTGGTCATCCAGTGATCAGGCAAACGACCGAGTATGTGACCGGGCGGGGGAGTTTAGGGCGATTCCTAATGCTGAACAACGGCAATTAGGCTGACTCAGATCCAAACTGCTCGAGATATGGGATGGACCGAGAATCACGTATATTGATTCGCGCCGTACCGGATTTACCGGTTATTGAGTTGCCACACCGGTGGTTTCCCTCCACTGCGAACACGATCGCTTGACAGGCCGCCAGTTAGTGTATATACTACACTAAGAGAGGTGAGTTTTAGACGGGAGCAAGATCATGGGAACGCTGACGGACATCTACCGTGCACCGCTGGCACTGCTCACGGATCTCTATCAACTGACAATGGCCTACGGCTACTGGAAGACCGGCCGAGCGGAGCAAGAGGCCGTTTTTCACCTGTTTTTCCGCAAGAATCCGTTCAGAGGCGGCTATACAATCGCCACGGGCTTGCAGTACGTCATGGATTACTTGGACAGCTTTCAGTTCTCTGCAGACGATGTTCAGTATCTCGCGGGCCTGGAAGGCAACGACGGGCAGCCGCTGTTCGAGCGTGGATTTTTGGAGTACTTGGCCGGGCTCAGGTTGCGGTGTGATGTCGACGCCGCTGCCGAGGGGACAGTTGTCTTCCCACATCAGCCACTGGTTCGCGTCAAAGGGCCGATCCTTCAGTGCCAGATCTTGGAGACGGCGCTGTTGAACATCATCAACTACCAGTCGCTGATCGCAACCAAGGCGTCGCGGATTTCGGCCGCGACCGGTGGTGACGCTGTGTTGGAGTTCGGTTTGCGGCGCGCCCAGGGTATCGACGGAGCGCTTGCTGCGAGTCGTGCCGCATATATTGGTGGCTGTGACGCGACGTCAAACGTCTTGGCGGGCAAGCTGTTCGGCATCCCGGTCAAGGGGACACACGCCCACAGTTGGGTGATGTCGTTCGATGACGAAATGTCTGCGTTCGAGGGTTACGCTTCGGCGATGCCGAACAACTGCGTGTTTCTCGTTGATACGTACGACACGATCGAAGGCGTCCGCAATGCGATTGAGGTTGGGCGACGACTCCGCGAGACGGGCCATGAAATGGTCGGCGTCCGTCTCGATTCAGGCGACCTGGCGTACCTGAGCATCGCGGCCCGACGACTGTTGGACGAGGCAGGATTTCCGAATGCGGCCATTGTCGCCAGCAACGATCTCGACGAAGGCATCATTGCCAGTCTGAAGGATCAAGGCGCGAAGATCGCAGTTTGGGGAGTCGGCACCAAACTAGTAACTGGCTATGACCAGCCAGCGCTGGGAGGCGTGTACAAGCTGGGGGCCATGAAGAACGATGTTGGCGAGTGGCAGCCGAAGGTGAAACTCTCGGAGCAGGCGATCAAAACATCAACTCCGGGTATGCTGCAAATTCGCCGTTTTTGTAACGGTGAAGGCGCGGTCGCCGACATGATTTACAACGAACTCGACAGCAAGCCTGGCGATTCCGTCATGGTTGATCCGCTCGACCCGACGCGCCGGCGTCGTTTAGATGGCGAACTTGCGGGGACCGATCTGTTGATTCCAGTTGTCCGAAATGGCCAGGTCGTCCACCAACAAGAGGAATTAGCAGCAATCCGCGAGCGAGCGAAGGAGCAACTCGCTTTGTTTGACGCCGGGATTCGGCGGCACATCAACCCGCATGAGTACCCGGTTGGGCTGGAACAAAGACTCCATGATTTGAAGACCGAATTAATTCTGCGAGCGAGAGGCGTTGCCGAATGATCCGGGCGTTTCACTCGTCGAAAGGAAAAGGGCTAAGTCATGCAACTCATCAACATCGCGGCTGTTGCACTCAACCAGACTCCACTCGACTGGTCAGGGAACGCCAAAAACATTCGCGGTGCGATTGCAGCGGCGCGAGGACAGGGAGCGAGTATTGTCTGCCTTCCTGAGCTGAGTATCACCGGATACGGATGTGAGGACGCGTTCTTATCAGCGGATGTCCAGCGACGAGCGGTTCAATTGTTGCAGGACCTGGTGGCGCATACAGAGGGAATGATCGTTTCGGTAGGACTTCCGCTGCTGCACGCCGGAGCACTTTACAACTGTGTGTGTCTCATTGCAAATCAGCGAATACTAGGCTTCGTGGCTAAGAGTAATCTGGCCGGCGACGGCATCCATTACGAGCCACGCTGGTTCAAGCCGTGGCCGCACGGCCAGGTCAGCGAAGTCACGATTGACGGTAAGGCGTATGCTATCGGCAACCTGGTATTCGACTTTGCGGGCGTGCGCATCGGAGTCGAGATCTGCGAAGACGCCTGGGCCGCCAACCGGCCGGGAAGCGAGCTATCGCTGGCAGCAGTTGATCTCATCTTGAATCCCAGCGCGAGTCACTTCGCTTTCGGAAAACAAGAGGTTCGCCGCCGGATTGTGTTGGAAAGCTCTCGTGCGTTTGGCGTGACCTACGTATATGCCAATCTGCTAGGCAATGAGGCCGGCCGCGTGATCTACGACGGCGCTGCACTGATGGCCAGTGCTGGGCGAATGATCGTTGAAGGCCGGCGGCTATCGTTTGCGGACTTTGTCGTAACTACCGCCGACGTCGACATCGACACCACGCGAATGAGTCGTGCCCGTTTGGCGAGTTTTCAGCCTGACGAAAGCGCAAGCAGTCCGCACTGTGTGAATGAGACGTTTGCTTTCCCCGACGTGCAGCCACAGAGAGACGAGCACTACATCGAATCATGGGAGACGGGGCGGAACATCAAAGAGGAGGAATTCGCACGGACGGTTGCTCTAGGTTTGTTTGACTACTTGCGTAAGAGCCGCGCCAGTGGCTTTGTCGTGTCGCTCAGCGGTGGTGCCGATTCCTCGGCCGTCGCCGTGCTCGTCTGGCTCGCAGTGCGATTCGGGATTCGGGAACTCGGTCGTGATGAGTTTCTAGCCAAACTGTCGCAGACTGAAGGGCTAGAAGATGTGGACGACCCCGATGTAGTCGTACATAGACTGCTGGCCTGTGTGTACCAAGCAACGAGAAACAGTTCACAAACGACAGAGCAAGCCGCTTCGGAATTGGCCAGTGCGTTGGGCGCCAAGTTCATGCGGCTTGACGTCGATCCGATGGTCGATTCCTATGTCGACGCAGTGTCGAAACAACTGGGCCGCAAATTGAACTGGGAAGATGACGACATTGCGCTGCAAAACATCCAAGCCCGAGCTCGGGCTCCTGCCGTGTGGCTCTTGGCCAACCTCCGCAATGCGCTGCTGCTGGCAACGAGCAACCGGTCGGAGGCTGCTGTGGGCTACACAACCATGGACGGCGATACGTGCGGAGGTTTAGCGCCTATCGCTGGAATCGATAAGGCGTTCTTGCGCGAATGGCTCACCTGGATCTGTCACGAAGGCGCCGAGGGCATCGGCGGCATCCCGGCGTTGGGACGAGTCGTCAGTCAAGAGCCAACCGCCGAATTGCGACCGCAGGAGGCTGGACAGACCGACGAGGGTGACCTCATGCCCTACGAATTGCTGGACTGGATTGAACGAGCCGCAATTCGTGACAAGCACGGTCCCGTCGATCTGTTTCGGATGATGTGTGTTGAGTTTCCTGCATACAGTCCAGAACAACTTGTCACTTGGACTGAACGATTCTTCCGGCTATGGGCTCGCAATCAATGGAAACGTGAACGTTACGCTCCTTCATTTCACCTGGACGACGAAAATCTGGACCCCAAGACCTGGTGCCGATTCCCGATCTTGTCCGGCGGCTTTGAACAAGAGTTGGCCGACATGCGAAGGTTGCTGGAATCTGACGAGAATTAGCCCACAACAGACAGTTACCGAGATTCTTTATTTTCCCCGTTGACATAGTGTATTTTATACACTATTATTAGTGTAGACGGTACACTAATGGAGCCAAGATGAGTTACAGTTACGAATACCCGCGTGCGGCACTCACCGTGGACTGCGTTGTTTTTGCTCTCGATGACGAGGATTTAAAGGTCTTGCTCATCCAGCGCGACTTGCTCCCGTTCGAGGGTCGTTGGGCGCTGCCAGGCGGGTTTGTGCGGCTGGATGAGACGCTCGAAGAGTCTGCACGCCGTGAACTCAACGAAGAAACGGGCATTGAGAATGTGTATTTGGAACAGCTCTACACGATCGGGGAGCTTGATCGCGACCCGCGTGAACGCGTCGTGACGGTGGCGTATTACGCGCTGGTTAAGCTCTCTGATCATCGGGTGCAGGCGGCAACCGACGCACGCAACGCGGCTTGGTTCGCCATCGACGACGTGCCACCGCTTGCGTTCGACCACGAGAAGATTCTCAAGATGGCGCACGAGCGGCTGCGTGGCAAGGTTCGGTATCAGCCGATCGGTTTCGAGCTGTTGCCCGCCAAGTTTACGTTGCGTCAGATCCAGCATCTCTATGAAGTGGTGCTGGATCGGCCACTCGACAAGAGGAACTTCCGCAAGAAGATCCTCAGTATGGATATTTTGGTCGAACTGGATGAAGTCGAGACCGACGTCGCGCACCGCGCGGCAAGGCTCTATAAGTTTGACCGGCGAAAGTACAAACGACTGACCAAACAAGGTTTTAACTTCGAGATTTGAGCCCAACTATGAATGCGTTGATTCTCGTTGATCTGCAAAACGACTTTATGCCGGGTGGAGCGTTGGCTGTCGCCGAGGGTGACCGCGTTGTAGCAGTCGCGAATCGCCTGATACCGCACTTTGATTGGGTCGTTGCGACACAGGATTGGCATCCGGCAGGCCACAAGAGCTTTGCCAGCGAGCACAAAGGAAAGAACATTGGCGAACTGATTGAACTCGGTGGCTTGCCGCAGGTGTTGTGGCCTGATCACTGTGTTCAAGGGACACGGGGCGCGATGCTACATAAGGAATTGGACACCGATCGGATTCAACATATTGTCCAAAAGGGTACGGACCTGCAAATCGACAGTTACAGCGGTTTTTTCGACAACGGTCATCGAAAATCGACGGGGTTATCAAAGATTCTCAAAAAACATGGCATGACCGGCGTTGCGGTGATGGGATTGGCGACGGATTACTGTGTCAAGTTCACAGCGCTCGACGCTGTGGAGCTTGGGATGAACACGTACTTGATTGAAGACGGGTGCCGGGGAGTCAATTTGAACTCCGGTGACGTGGATCGAGCGATCATGGAGATGAAGGATGCCGGTGTGCGAGTGGTTGGTGCCGATCAGATGATCAGCGAGCAGATTTGAGAGAGCATACGCGCGGGTGGACGACTGAACGTCGTTTGTGTATCCGCGACGAAACAGGTGCAATTGAAATGAACGAAAAAGAGAGACGAAAGAAGAGCAAATTCCTCAGCCTTGTACTTCGGCACCAGCCGGAGACGATCGGTATCGAACTGAACGAAGCAGGGTGGGTCGATGTCAATGATTTGATATCTGCCTTGGCTCGCCACGGAAGACGCATGTCACGCGAGACGCTGGAGGAAGTGGTCCGCACCAACGACAAACAGAGATTCTCATTCAACGAGGACGGCTCGCGAATCCGTGCGAACCAAGGACATTCAGTGGACATCGAGTTGGGCTATCGGCCGGCGACACCGCCTGAGATTCTCTACCACGGGACACCACAACGATTCGTTGAGGCAATCTCGCGAGACGGACTCAAGAAGATGAATCGTCATCACGTTCATCTCCACGTCGACGTGGCAACGTCAACCGCGGTTGGTCGTCGACGTGGAAAACCGGTTCTACTCAAAGTCAAAGCGCTGGAAATGCACCACGCAGGCTATGAGTTTTTTGTCACCCCGAACGATGTATGGCTCACGGACAATGTTCCTATGGAGTTTATTGCATTTCCCTGAAGAGAATCAGGCAAACGAGACGCACAACATGCGTCTGGGAGGTTTACGATGTTCACGATTCGAACTGTAAAACAAGGCGAGCGGGTCGCCATATGGGACTTGCGCGGCCGGGTTAACTATATCGACGGTCCTCGCAGACTGTTGCTGTTTCGAAAGACGGTTCAGCCGTTGCAGCTCTACAGCGCAGGCGCTGACGAGTACCTTGCGATTGAGTTCAAAGATGGTCATCGGGACCATCTGCGTGGTCCGGCGTCGGTGTGGTACGACCCGGTTGGTCACCAGTCGGTCGAAATCAATCAAGCATTGCCATTGGATTCGCATGAGGCCATCGTTGTCTATTGTCGGACTAATGGCGAAGTCCTTAGGCGTGTGGAACGTGGTCCGGCGTTGTTCGTGCCTCAGGAAGATGAGTGGTTGCATGAGTTTCGCTGGCATGGAGCCGATTCGAAGAATCCACGCCACAAGATTCCTCGGGCGCTAAGATTCAAGAAGCTTCGTGTGATTCCCGATCAGACATACCATCTCGTGGACGATGTCCGCACGGCCGATGATGCACTGCTGTCTCTGAAGCTGATGATCTTCTTCGAGCTAGCCGACATCGAGACGATGCTCCAGCAGACGCACGACCCGGTTGCTGATTTCATTAACGCGGTAACGGCTGATGTGATTGACTTTGTTGGTGCCCGCACGTTTGAAGGATTCAAACAGGAGACGGAGCGGCTGAACGATCTGGAGACTTATTCAAACCTGACGTTACGAGCGCAGCGGATCGGATACCAGATCAACAAGGTCGTGTATCGTGGTTACACCGCCGGCAACACGCTTCAGGCGATGCACGATGGAGCCATTGAAACGCGCACACGGCTCAAGTTGGAGGCCGAAACGGAAGACCAGGCTCAGGAATTGGCCGACTTGAAGCTGACCCGCGAGGCGGCTCGCGCCGAAGAGTTACAGGCGATGGAGACGCAGCAGACCGAACACGGTGTGCGGCTCAAGCGTCTGGAACATGAGGAGCAATTACGCCGTCTGGAAGAGGAACGACAAGCCGATGCCGATTCCACACGCCGCGCGAACGAAATTGACCGTGAGCACCAGCGCGAATCGCATCGTATTGAACTTGAACACCAGCAGGCGACTGACGAGGAACAAGGCCGTTATCTCGCCACGATGCGCGAGATGCAAATTGACTTGACACGGTACCTGGTCGCTCAATACCAGCATCCAGACCGGCTGATTCGCATCAGCGGCGACAACGATGCACAACTCCATCTACATGAAGATAACTAGCGAGGCTGTGCCTCGGACCGATGCCAGCTATCGCTCGACTGCAGCGACCCGCTCCCCGACCAACCTGCGGTCGGTGCCCATCGCTACGAACTTAACTCATTTGTAAAGAAAGACCTGATAAGAGCTTGCTTGAGGACATTAATCATGAGGAAGTCAGACGATGGTTAATCGAAAGGCACGCGCGCTGATCGGAGCAAATACCGTCGAGATTCTCGAACGGAGAGAATACCAGTGTGCCGTATGTTTGAAGCACGCTTCGGCAGGCCGTGACAAGAAGAGAGACAATCATGGACCATCGCGATAGAAGAGCAGACGACGTACTTGCTGAGACAGACCATCTCCGTTTCGTCAATCGCAGCGGCTGGTCGTATGTCCAGCGGACCACGGCCAGTGGCGTGGTCTGCATTGTTGCTCGCACACGTGACGACCGCGTCGTTCTCATCGAGCAGTATCGCCCACCGGTCGATCGCCATGTGATCGAACTTCCGGCTGGGCTGTCTGGCGACCTTGTCGATCAGGCGGACGAACCACTCGATGTTGCCGCGAAGCGCGAGCTACTCGAAGAGACCGGCTACCGAGCGGAACGACTGCGGCAACGGGCAGTCGTTGCTTCGAGTGCTGGCTTGACCGACGAAGTTGTGACCATGTTTGTTGCCGACGGGCTAGAAAAAGTCGCACCAGGCGGAGGCGACGACAGCGAAAATATTTCGGTACACGAAGTCGCACTTCATGAAGTTGAAGACTGGCTGAACCGAGCTCAGGCCTCTGGCAAACTTGTCGATGCCCGTGTGTTCGTAGGGCTCTACCTTCTGCAGCGGGAAGGTGCCGGCGGGGAGCAGACATGACCATTGAGTCTATAACAGGCGACGCGACATCTACGTTAGTGAATCCGGGATAGCTCGCATTGGTTCGAGGCACAGCCTCGCTAATTCAGCAAGTGAATTCGCACAATCCTGTAGACGAGAAAATCCGGAACAGTGAATCGGATTGTACCGTCGGCGACGCTGGTGAAGCGCAGTGGCACGGTGTCGGCTGATTCGGGTGTTGCGGATTCCATCCGTTGAACCTGAGTGTTTGGCGGCAAACGCAGATTCGCGGTGAAAGGGCTGGTCCGGATCGGCTTTTCGTCCTCAATGCCGCGCCCCGCACTGGGGCGGCCCTGGGCGTCGAGCGGTGGCTCTTCGCGGTTGTAGTTGACAAAATGCAGTGTGATTTCGCGACCGGTTACCGGCCGGCTGGACGAGACTCGTACGGTAAACGGAGCGTCAAAACGACTTACCGCGGTATTGTCGAGGATGGCGCTATCCGCCGAGTCTGAAATTCGGACGACATGGGCGTATGTGGAAATCCGTTCGTCACCTGCATCGTCATCAGGTAGAACGTCGAAGAGGACGTGCGCGTCGAGCAGTTTGGTGCCGAGGTCGCGGAATTTTGCGATCCCAGAGATATCGCCGGCGTGCACGGCCGTGCGGGGAAACAGAAGCGCGACTTCCGCATGAGGCTGGTTGGCCTTGTAGACAGATTCGTAGCGCCGGATGAACTGATAGTAGCGTACAATTTCCTTCCGCGCCGCCGGATCCGTGAAACGCGCATAGAAGCCCATGGGGGCACCGCCGTTTGCCGCGAGTTCTGCGATGGCAACTCGAATACGAGTGTTTTCGTACTTGCCGAGCGTAAACGGCTTGTCGTCGAAGGCCCCGCGGATATATCGCGCCTGAAGCGTGCCTTCGCCGAGGAATCGGTTTTCGAGACGAGTGGAGTTCGCGGCGGCACCGGTGCTGTACCAAAGATAGTCCTCGTCCTGCCCCCATAGTTCCGTCGGTAGTAGACAGCGCTCGTCGCCGCTTATCTGTCCGAAGTTTCCCAGGTGATTCCACTGCGCGACGATCAGATCCGATTTCAACGTCCGGCCGTAATGGACGAAGACGTCGTCAAACACCTGTTTGTTCGAGATCTGCGACCAGCGAAGCATCTCGCGTCTGAGCGGTGTGGACTCATCAGGCTTGTGCCAGCACACGATTTCTTCGAACTCGTGCGCGGCCGCATTATTGATGCCAAATCGCTGCTGAAGCTCTTCCTTCGTGAACCGTTCTGAAAGGTAGCTGCGAAAACCGTCCTGGCAATGCGGGCACAGGCAGTTGTGGCGGTAGAAGTAGTTGGCAATGAACCCGTCGAGCCCTTGGTCGATGCCGTGTTTGAGCCACGCTTTGAGCACTCTCTGCCAGGCTGGATTGCGCAGGCAGGCCCAATACTCGTGCATCCCACCAATCTTATAACTGTTGTTGATGATCGGCTTCCCATCCGCCCCTTTTTCGAGAAACTCGATCGGATCGACCGCCGGCTTTGGCCCGAGCTGCTTCTCGTCCCAAAGATTTTGGTAGAAGTGAAAAAAACCTCGCGGACCTTCATCGCCGTCCGGTTCGCCGACGAGAAACTCGACATTGAAATGACCGATGACTTTCGTCTTCCGCTTGTGCAGTTCGGCATTCCGCTGCTCGAACCACTGCCTGCATTGGTCGATTCCTTGCACCGGAAAGTGAGAGGGGTAGCCCCCGAATTGCGGCGTATGGACTAGGCTCCAGAAGTGTGCACCGTAGAATCCGTGCTGCACGAGGTCCGGTTGTGCCTCTTCGATGAACGGGAGAAAGGCGGGATCGTCGTACCGATGCCAGTGCGCGACCATGCGAGTGAATTCGAATCGCGGCGGCTCGTCGGACAACGCCACTAACGGAATGCTGGCGAGCAGAAAGACCATGAATGCGGAAGTTCGGACCATCAGGCCTCCTCACTTTTGGAGTTGATTGCAGCTGGATATAGGATGGACACTTCGGTTGCGGCTGTAAACAGGCCCAGTGACTCAGTTACAATGATTACCCGTGTGGAGGTCTTCTCGACTGATGCGCCGAGTGGGTGATCTTGGTCGTCAGGTGCTCAGGCTCGCGTCGCCGATGATGGTCGAGCTTTTATGTTTGGCGATCAATTAGGAAAAGTCATGTCACGCCAAGTCTATCTTTCTGGCGAATTGGTCGCCGAAGAAAATGCAACGATCTCGATCTTCGACAGCGCGGTGCTGTTGGGCGATACCGTGACCGAGTCGACGCGGACGTTCGGCCACGCTCCGTTCAAGCTCGAGAAGCACGTGGCGCGCCTGTACAAATCACTTAAATTGACTCGCATCAACGCGGGAATGGACGCAGACGAGATGCTCCGAGTCACTCGCAAGATGCTCGAGGCCAACTTGCCGACCTATGCCGCCGACGAAGACTGTTGGATCGTTCACAATATTTCTCGTGGGTTGTCGATTCAAGGCCCCGATCCAACGGTACAACGCGGCGGCGCCACGATCATGATCTACACTCAGCCAATGGACTTGCGTGGGTGGGCCGAATTCTATCGGCAAGGCTGCCATGCCGTCACAGCGATGAGCCGAATTATTCCGTCGCAGTCGCTCGATGCGCGGATCAAGAACCGCAGCCGCTTGGCGTATACTCTGGCCGAAATGGAGGTCAAGCTGGTCGACAAGGCTGCGCAGGGCATTATTCTCGACGCCCATGGCAACGTTGCGGAAAACAAGGGCGGCAATATCTTCATCGTCAGTGAGGGAGTACTGAAAACGCCGACCACCAACAACTGCCTGGCAGGGATCAGTCGGGAAACCGTGATTGAATTGGCTGGGCAGCTTGGTGTGCGCGTCGAAGAAACTGAATTGCAGCCGTACGATCTTTATACGGCCGACGAGCTGTTCTTTACGAGCACGCCGTACTGCATCATGCCAGCCACCAGATTCAACGGCCTGCCCGTCGGTGACGGCAGTGTCGGACGATTGACACACCAGTTATTGGCGGCGTGGAGCGAATTGACGGGCTTGGATATCGTCAAGCAAGCACTCGACCAACTTGATTCCACGCCATAGGAGCCGGTTGACTGTTGTGTATCCAGTTTCGGAGGATTCGGCGAGTTTGCCGGAACGGCATTTCGCTTGCTGGCGGCCCACAAACTTCAAACCTAGTCGCGGCCTAGAAAAGCGAATCCAATCTCACTCAAATTCGGAGAATCGGCGTTTCGCTTCTTCCTTGATCAGGCCCAGTTGCTGCTGGTTGATGCTGAGGAGATTCGCGTAGTTGATGATGGCTTGCTTCTCGGTGGGATCGAGAGTGCCGTCACAGTATCCCACGAAGAGCATGTCTTCGAGATTGCGGATTCTATCTGACCACCTCAGATCAAGACGCGCTGGCCATTGCCCCGCGTTTATTTTCTCGATCGCCTGTTTTCGCTCGAAATATCCCGCGCCGATCTCTCGTGCGATGGACTCGAACACGCGCTCTTCAATCCGTTCAACGGCGCCGTCAGCCGCCACCACTGCGTAGATATTGGCTAGATAATCGACTGTCTCATCTCTGATCATGGCTCACAACGTAGGTGAAAAGTGGCAGTGACTAACTGAATATGACAGCCAAACATTGTAACGCGTGCGAGTCACAAACTGTATCCATAATGCTAATTCGTAGTCTCATCAACGCGCCCAGAGCGCTTCTGTCAGGCGAATTTGGCTGTCCATGCCATGTTCATATGGCTCTTTGGAAAACGTGGGCAGTTCGCCGGTCGGATCCAGTCGGCTGATGAGTTTCCCATCATCCGACTTGCCTTGCATCTTCGCGACAAACAAGTTGGACATGAGATACTGGTTGGTAACTCGGTCCAATCCGGTCACTTCGCTGATGCGCGTGACGCGTCGCGAGCCATCTTCTGAATACCGTCCTAGTTGTACCACCATGTCGATCGCCGCGGCGACCTGAGCCTGCGCGACATACGCAGGAATCTGGACGTCTGACATCATCGACAGTGTTTCCAGTCGGACCAGCGCGTCGCGCGAGGAATTCGCGTGGACGGTCGAGAGGCTGCCTGAATGGCCGCTTAGCATGGACTGCACCATGTCCAGCGCTTCGCCGCCACGGACTTCGCCCACGATGATCCGGTCTGGCCGCATTCGCAACGACGACACAAACAGTTGCCGGATGTTCAAAGCACCTCGTCCGTACTGATCAGGCCGCTGTACTTCGAGGTAGATGCAGTGTTTCTGACGCAGCTTCAGTTCGGACGTGTCTTCGATAACAATGATCCGTTCTTCTTCCGGCACTGCGGCCGAGACGGCACCCAGAAGCGACGTCTTTCCGGTGCCCGTTCCGCCAGAGATAATGATATTCTTGTGCAGCCGTACGGAGATTTCGAGAAACTCGCGAGCGGATTCAGAGAGCGAACCGAAACCGATCAGATCATCGAGGCTTAGTCCGCCCGGTGAAAATCTGCGAATCGTAAGACACGTGCCGTTGCGACAGCCCGGCGGGATGATGGCGTGAACGCGTGAACCATCCGGCAGCCGTGCATCGAGAATCGGGTTCTCCCCATTGATTTCGCGACCGACCCACTGTGCGACGTTGTGCACGGCCGAAAGCAATGCGTCTTCGCTTTCGAACGAAGCCTCCGTTTCGTGCAGTCTGCCAGCGCGTTCGATAAAAACCTGGTCGAATCGATTCACCATCACTTCGGTGACCGACGCGTCCTCCAGAAACTTACCGATGGGGCTAAGGAAATAGCTGACACTGGCTTCAAAGATAGCTTGCCGACTCATGCCTCCATCTTGGCCGTCGACTGCCAGCAAGTCAACAATCGATGCTTAGGAGCCATTCGGCATGCGCCTGACTGGTCGCGAATCCAGTGCCCAAATCTTTCAACCCGGACGGGTCACTCGTGGCACTGATCGGCGGTTGTGCGGCACCGCGCGAGCAGGATAGCAGGTCGTTAAGCAGCTCTTCGATCCGCGACACGCTGCCGATGATCAGCGGCAAGCGGTCGTTTTGTTCACTTTCGAACTGTCGATTGAGTTCGCTCGCCACCTCTTCGATCGCGCGGACGGTCATCTGCATCTCGTCGCCCGAAGCGCATGTCTGAGAGGGACCGCCTATTTGGTCCACAGTTGGTTCATTTGCGGGCGTGCGCAAGCGATTTGTGATCCAGCGAAGCAGGCTGGTGCGGTTGATCAGTCCCGTCGGTTGGCCATCCTTGACGATCACTACACCACGGATCATGGCCCGACTGAGAAACTCGTAGATCAACAGTACGGGGGCGTCCTCGTCGTAGGAGACCACGTTCTGTTTCATGACGTCCTTGATTTTGGTGTTCCACCACTTTGGACCCAACATGATCGACATCACATCGCGTTCGGAGAGCAATCCCACGAGATGTCTGGTTTCGTCGACAACGGGTGCCGATTGAAAACGAAATTGCAGGAAGTATCGAGCGGCGCTGCCCACCGTGTCCTCCTGACTCAGTGGCGCGACAATCGTCGTCATGACTTGTTTGGCGCTAAGACCTCGAAATGCAGCGGCCGGGCCGCTACCCTGGACGGGCACCGTTGTCGCGGCTGTCATCGCCTGAAACCCAACCACGCGATCGCGGCCAGAACGCTTGGCAACCAACATCGCCTGATCCGCCAGATCAACGAATTGTTCGAGAGACTCCGTACCCTCCATTCGTTGAGCCACGCCAAAGCTGGCGGTCACGCGGAGTGCGGTGCCCTCGATCAAGTCACTCCTTGTGGCGATCTGTGTGCGGACGCCTTCGGCCCACTTGATGGCTTCCACTTCAGTCTGTTCGGGCAGCAAGATGCAGAATTCTTCGCCGCCGTAACGGCCAACTAGATCGTTGCACCGGCAGGCCTCACGAAGAACGCTGGCAATCGCACGAAGCGTTGCGTCGCCTACCTTATGCCCCAACATGTCGTTAATCCGCTTAAAGAAATCGACGTCCATCATGACGCATGACATCGGAATCTTCTGTCGCCATTGCCGATCCGCCAATTCAAAGAACGTCCGACGAGTACTCAGTCCCGTCAGCGAGTCGGACCCGGAAATCCGGTTAAGGCGTCGTTCGAGCTCCACCAGACGAACACCAGATTGAACCCGGGCCAACAGTTTGTTTTTGTTGATCGGCTTACGCAAGAAGTCGTCGGCCCCGGTTTCGAGTGCTTCGACGACGTCGTCTGGGCTCGTCCGCCTGTTCATCAGGATCGTGTAGACATGATGAGGCAATTGTTGAGCGCGAATCCAGCGGCATAAATCGGCCCCATCAACATGAGGCATCTGCCAGTCGGTGACCACGATGTGCGGACAGCTCTCATGGATTGCCGCGATGGCTTGTTGGCCATCGACAGCGCACGCCACGCTGTAGCCCGCTGTTTCGAGCCAGCCGCTCACGAGGCGCATTAGTTCCTGGTCGTCTTCGACCAGAAGGACATTGAAGTTGCCACCGGACATACCAACACGATTCCGTCACTGTCCACCTTATGCCCCGACAAGTGTAGCTCCTCGATAGGAGGCGTTCTGATTTCTATTCGCAAGATTTGATACCTCGAAACGAGCGAATTCACCCGAAAACTCGTCACAATCTAACGTTTTGAGTCAGGAGGAAGGACTGGCGGCTGGCGGCACCCCTGAAATGTAATGCCGCCAGCTATCCAGCTGTTCTTGCGTGAGGCTGTTGTCACGCGTGATTTCGTGTTGCAGTTCTTGGCCTGCGCATTCCACACGGACCTGCAGGCGACCGTTTTCTTCGTAGCGAAAGCGGACGTCGATCGGCGTCTGTGCGGGCAAACCGGCCGGTAATGGCCGAACTGTGCATTTTCCAAGCCCTGAACAGTCGTCTGGCGAGGGACTCTCGCCTTCGACGATTTGGACAAGAATTGATTTTTGACCGGCCTTCTGTGTTCTGAAAATCCGGTGCGCCTTGGTCGGTAGGGGCGTGTTCCGCGGGATCAAAATCGCGTTACGTGACCGATCGGTTTGTGGGTCCGTAGCGACGACTCCGAGACTATGCGAATTGACATTGGTAACACGGAATGCAGGCGGTTTCCCTTCATGGCGATCCAATAACAAGGCGGCATGAAGGACAGCACCGTGCGCCACGGCTTCGTCAGGCGAAACACTTCGGTCGGGAATCATGCCGGAAAGCTCGTTCAGCAAAGAAACGACTGCCGGCATCCGTGTCGAACCGCCAACCAGCAATACTCGATCGAGATCCGACCACTGCAACCCGCTCGCCTGCAATGTCTGCCGTGTGGTGAAAGCGGTACGGTCGAGCAAGTCTTGGGTGATCTCCTTAAAACGGTCGCGCGTAACATCCAGACGAATTGCCTGGCCTTTGTAATCGCAGGTAATCGAAGTCTTGGTCCTGGCGGTGAGGGTCCGCTTGGCGTCTTCGCAATCGCGCCAGACGCGACCATGTGTATTGGCGTCGTCACGCGGGTCGATGCCATGCTTCCGAACAAACTCTTCCGCCACGAGATCAACCAGACGTTGATCCCAATCGCGACCGCCCAATTGCACGTCGCCATCAGTGGCCAAGGCAACGAAGTCCTCGCCGCTAATTCGCATCACGGTGACATCAAATGTCCCGCCTCCCAGATCGTAAACCAAGATGTTCTGCGGTTTATGGTGTTGGCCATCGGCCGACATCAACCCGCGCTGAAAACCGAATGAAATCGCCGCCGCCGTCGGCTCGTTGATAATGTCCATCACTTCGAACCCGGCGATGTAGCCAGCGTCTTGTGTGGCCTTGCGTCGGATTTCGTCGAAATAGGCGGGCACGGTGATCACGACCCTTGGAAACTCGCCAATCTGTTGTTGTGCATCCAATCGCAGCTTATTCAAAACCCACGCCAGGATCGCTTCAGGAGGATATTGGCGACCGCCGAGGATCTGGTCGAAAACACGTTGCCCGACTTTGCGCTTGGCACATTCGGCGACCTGGCTGGCGTCCGTGGCAATCGCCTTGACGGCTTCCTTACCGACGACAATTTCTGTTTCGTCAAAAAACACCGCGCTAGGCGTCAGCTTCTCACCTTCGGCATTATCTAACGTGAGAGGGCGACCCAAGTCGTCCAAGATGGCGATGGTCGAAAAGGTGGTACCCAGGTCGATGCCGATGGCAAGTCGTTTGGCGATGCTCATGATCTCCTGCGATATGTGGCAGCTGGTGGGACATGCGACACTGTGTGGATTTTCACGGTTGATCGCAGTGAGGAAACTCTGTCGACTGGCGAAGCGGTCGTGAAACCGAATGTTGAAACCTAGATCTTAGCACCCACAGACGCGGTTTAGAACGGGTTCTTCCGATCATTCACGGTCATTGAAACGCGTTGCGAAGTCTCAGCGTGTTACGTGGTCGTCGCCTCTGGCAGGGATTGAAAGGCGTCGAAGAAAGTTCGTCAAAAAGAGTGGCCCGACACGTCGATGAACAGAAATGCATGGATGGCGTGTTTCCTCACGGATGTTGCAGCTAGACCAAATTCGAGGAATCGCCATGTCGGTTGAGTCAATACATCATTTAATTGCGTGCACTTTTGTCTTGATGTGGGTGATGATTGGACAAATCACCATGCAGCACCGCAAACCCACGGAGAACGAAACTGTCCATCGGCGATTCGGATGATTCCCAAGCTTTCAGACCTGACGGAGTTGTTCTTGCCGACCGCAAGGACTGACTCAGGCAGACTTCTGAACAGCTCTTCAAACGTCCGCGACTTCGATAGTACCGCTACTGGTCAGCGCCCGTCTTCCAGGCGACAGTCTTGTCGCCAGGCGCGACCGAGTCCAACCCTGCGCCGTCAATCAGCTGTGCGGCGGCTGCTCCGGCGACGGATTTGAGCACTTTCATATGCACTGCGACGGCTTTCCCCACCTGCGTCTTGTGGTAAACCTGAATTCTGGTGCCGGCGGGAAGCGACTCCTCTTCCAAGAGATCGACTTGGACGACACCAGTTTTGACGTCAATTGCAGCAATCTGCCCTCGAACCTTCTGGAAGACCGGTGGAAGCGTCGACGTTGGCAGCGGTACCTCTGCTGCCTGCACGATTTCCAACGGCTTGGCTGGCCGTACCGGTTCGATTTCCTCCGAGTCCTGATCCATCGGATCACGCACTTCCGCGGGCGTGTTCCCGACCGGCTTGCGCTCGAAAGACAAACTTTCGATTGGCAGACTTTCGACGGACAAACTCTTGATTGGCAATCCCTTGACCGCTGGTACCGCCATTTTCGTGACGTGGTTTACGCGACGCGCGGCAATCAAGGGTGGGTTGTCTGGTGCACCTACGTGTGAATTGGCTGGGTTAGAGTCGGTCATTGCCAGTGCCGAAGCACGAGATGGTGGCGTTTGGAAACTGCGTCGCCGGGACTCGCCGGAACTAGCATGTCGAGTCAATGCGAGGAGATCTTTGGTCGTATAATCACGCTCTTGTTCGTGCCGTGGGGGATGGATCCACGCTTGATTCACCGCGGGAGGTGACGGCGGATAAGGAAGCGAATTTGCGCCGGCTTCCGGTAGCCTCGTTACCCGCATCTTCGTCGCGGGCTGTTGCCGTCGTCCAGCCGGTGGTGGGAGCTGGGCCTGCGGCTCGTACCGTGGTGCCGGCGCGGTGGTTTGGACCGCTGGCGACTCGAATTCCTGCTCGACCGGCGGGCTTTTCTTGATCTTCAGAAGCCGCCTCACCAGTGACGAGAGCGTCGTCTTCTCTTGGGCTCCAGCAACATTGGTTAGGCCGGCATTGGCCAGGACGAGCAGAACGATGCCAACGGAGGTAGCACGTCGCATATTCCAAGACTCCATACAGGTCGCTGCATTCCACCGATTCTCCAAACAGAATCGGCATAATCGTTGCAACCGTTAAGTTTTATTGGCAGCCATCAGAAGATTCTTCTCGAATGCACTGCAACGAGCTAGCACGCACGGCCGAAGAAGCCCCCCGTTGGTGCGTCTTAGACCCACGCCCTACGGCCGTTCACAGCCATACGACCTTGAAAGGCCCCGCCGAACGTGGGCCGGTCGGGAGACCGGCCCGCAACGAGTTGTTTCATGTAACCGACCCGCTTTGCGGGGCAAGCCAAAGTCGCGGCCTATGGCAATGGTCGATTGCTGTGTGGAAACAGAGCAGAACCGTGCAGGTGCCTTTGACCTCGAAGAGAACACTGATCAGCGAGGAAACAGATTTTTCGCTGGCGCATCGGTTTTACCCAATCCACTGGCCTCAGGCGAAAGGAACGTTGGCGAACTTGAAAGCCTTCAGCTGCCGATCGTCTTGGGACCACCCTTGCCGACGACTCGATCGTATTTTCCGTCGTCCGACTTGACGTATTTCGTAAAGCCCAGTTTCTCCAACTTGTTGTCGTCAGCCAGAGCTCGATCCGCTTTCATCAGCGATGAAGCACCGGAGATCTGGAAGGGCTGGATCACGCGGCGGACTGGTTGATTCGTCTCCGGGTGTTCCTTTATTGGATCGTCTGACATCGGTTGCACCAATTCAAACCGTTCACCTGCGGATCCGTCTTGGTTGATCACTTCGTAGACGTAGGTCGGCATTCTTGCACCTTAGATCTCTTTCTTATATGACCACCAACGAACCTGCTTCCGTCGCCACCTGCAGGCTTTGTCCATCTCGAATTCTACACCAAGGATCGGCAGCGTGCTCAGAGGAATTGCACTCATCGGACCGGGACGCATCACGATGACAGGAGCTGTCCACACGGAAATCCGAAAAACTCTGCAACTTCGGTGTAAACAGCAGAATCGCCAAGGATCAATTCAGGAGATGAGAGGCTCTGTTTCGCACGGTTTTTGACTGGTGATCCAACAGCAATTTCAATTCACCAGGCTCGCTTGCCAGGCGCGACGACTCCACGGCCTTCAGCAGTGCCAACGCACGAGTTTCGGTCCGCATCAGTGCTTCGACGGCAAGTTGGCGGTTCCTCGGCGAGAGCCTGGCAATGGCCTGAATCAACGGTTCAATGATCTGATCGGATTGAATATCTGAGAGACCGCTAACGGCGCCCATTTGAAGTTGATTCGGCAACCCTTCGGTCAGGTAATTCACCAGATGCGAACCGCGCCGATCCCATCCCGCCATGGCGATCATACGAAGTGCATCGTAACGGGTTCCCATTCGAACGGTTTCATCGTCGGCCATGGCCGCAGCCAGATTGAGCGCACGCGGCCAACGGCGGGCGATGGAAGGCGTGCCGGCAAGGATCTCCGCAATTCGAGTGTCGGGCCAGTTGCCGATTTGCGTGAGCCCATTGATGATGCCACCGCCAACGACGACCGCTTGCCAATCCAGTAACGGTTTGTCAGCATGAGGCAGGCTGATGTCGAGCAGATCGCGAATCTCGCCTCCGTCATTGCGTTTTGCCACCGCCAAAGCAACGCGCCAAATCCACGGCATCCGACGATATGTTTCCAGCTGGTCATCCGGCCTCAAATCTGCGACGAGCCGCGTGATGATCACAGGTCCCATCCCCGGCCGCTGGTCGATCACTTGCGACCGACGTTCGACCGACTGTGCTCCATCCAACAAGAACGGAGCAATCTCCGGTGGGCGGCGCGGCAGCGGCAAGTCGCCGACGGTTGTCGCGATGAACTGCGTTGACTGGCCCGCCGGTACAAAACGCACTTCACGCAGATCGAACAGCGCTTGCTTCGTTAGTGGCCCGTCTGAGCGAACCGTGATCACGTACTGGCCCTTATCCAGTTCGACTGTGCCAATTTTGTACTGGCGATAACGATCCCAGCCTCCCGTCCCCATGACCGCTGCCGAAAGTTCCGTCGGCAGACCGTCAATTCGAAAACGGTTGCCCTCGGATTCGTGCGCACACGCGGCATCAACGTACACGTCAAACCGACCAACTTTCGCTAGTGTGACACGCCACGAGGCTCGGTCCGTGCGAGAATGCCAATAGCCGATATTTTGGAACGGCGCTTCAAAGACGATATCGTCGCCACGGATCTCTGCGTGCTTTGCCGTCAGGCAGAGCGCGCCGTTGGCATCGAGGGTAACAACCTTCGGTTGATTTCCGGTAAGTTGTTTGGGTGGCGAACGAAAGCCAAAAACGTAGGCGATGACGTCGGCCATGTCCTGGAGTGACACCTCTTTCTCAAGTCCCTCGGGCATCACAGACAGCTCCGATGAACGAATCTCTTCCAGGTCATGACGAAGGATGAGGTGCTCCTTTCCGCCTGATTCACGCAGCCGGATCGCTGTCGAAGTCTCTTCCACCAGAAGACCCGTGGCGGTCCGTCCATCCTTTCGCAGCGCCGTCCAGGCGATGTAGCGGGCATCGACTTCCCGGTTTGGATCGAGGATTGTCGTGAGCAGCCACTTCGGGTCGTGATTTGTCAGCGCCATCAGATTCGGACCGACAACGTGTCCATGATCTGCGATCTGGTGGCAGGGCGAGCAAGTCTTTCTAAAAACCGTGCGACCTCGTGTCAGGTCTCCCGTCATGCCCAGCGCAGGATCATACGATGTCAAGAGCTCGGCTCGGCTGGGTGTTCCCGCGCTCTGAAACAGCTCGGTCGCCTTCGCGCGTATATCCGCCTGGCCATGCGCGAGCAGCCGTTGCTGACGGCTGGCATCGAAGCTCGTCTGCCGCACGTGCCCGGACGCGATGTGATCGAGCAACCTGCGCGTCCAGTCGTCGCGGCTGAGCAGCGCGTCGAGCATCGCTTGGCGCGTGCCGGCGCTGGCAGAAGGGAATCTGGTGACTAGCAAATCCGCGACCTGGGGTCGACCGGTCCGCGAAAGGGCCATCACCGCTGCCTGTTGAATTTCAGTGGAATGGCGAGCCGAGATAAGCGACGCCACACCAACCGCCACTTCGTCCTCCGTTATTTTGACGGGCGCATTTTCCGTAGCGCCGCCAAGCAACTGTTCCGTCACCGACCCGCGCCTTCTGCCGAGAATTGCGAGTGCCAGCTGAATTTGCGAGGCAGCTGCATCCGAGCTCGCCACAATCTTGGCTGCCGTCGCGTGTGA
>JASLPZ010000519.1:0-3576 GCA_030744725.1 Pirellulaceae bacterium | reverse complement strand
GCCGTGCAGGCGCCGCCACCCGAGGAATGAAGTCATAAACTACTCGTGCCACGGGAACAGTCGTTCGCGAACCTTCGCGACGACAACTTCTCGCAGCCACTTTTCTGGAACGGTCTTCGAGTTCAAACAGTGTCCGCCCAAGTAACCGGGGCAAACGTAAGAGACATAGAGTCTTTCCTCACCTGACTTGGTGACGTATTTGGATGAAGAGGAGGCGGTCATCCGCAAACCACATTCGGAACAGAAGACAAGTCCGCTGAGCAAGTATTTCAGGGATAAGCCGGGCGCAGACGGTTCAATTTGTTTACCATTGGCTTCGCCCCTGGGACGACGCTTTTCGGCAACACGGTTGCGCCGTATTTGACGGATAGCTTGAACCTGCTCCCAAGTTTCGCGGTCGACGATTGGCTCACAGAATTCCGGCACCCGCAGCATGTCTTCCTCGGCGTTGCGTTCCACAACACGCACATCAGCGACGACACCAGTTGCGTTCCGCTCCCAAAGCAATTCGCCATAGTAAATGGGATTGTCCAACCGATTGCCGGTCGTCTCCGTGTGGAAAGGCTTGAACTTCTTCGGAATCTCCGGATGCTCATTGAGGAACTTGGCCAGGCGCGTCGTTCCCCAAGATGTCTCCGCGGCTTTATTGAACAGCGCGCCAATGATCCATTTCGTTTCAGGATTCGGAATGAGGACGCAGTAGTCTACTTCTTCCCGGCCCTTGACAGTCTTCATTTTGCTTTCGAGCATGTAACCAAACGGTGGCGGACCGCCGGGCCAGTGTCCTTGAAGCGCTGCGTCGCGTTTTCCTCGCAAAACGTTATGGCCGAGGATTCGCCCGTGCTCACTCGCGCGCATTGCTTCAAACATGCCAAGGGCCTTGCCCTGCGGCGTGTTTGGATCGGCAAAATTAGTGTCACCCGTCAACACCAAAACTCCAAACTGCTCGTCCAATTCTTTGCGAATCGCCTGTAGTTCTTCGACTCGTCCGAACCGTTCGAGCGTGTCGACCAAAATCAAATCCGCGGCGACCACGCGGGACTTGAGATCTCTCATCATTTGTTGATATCCGTGCCTATTGCGAAGATACTTCCCGCTCTTGGCATTATCGCGATAGACCTTCACGATGACCCACTTGTAGCCCAGCGCTTTTAGACGCTTCTTGATTTCCCTGAGCTGCTGTTTGGGACTTCGTTTGTTCTGACTCTCACTGCTCATGCGGAGATAAACAACGACGAGATAAACAAGCGTTGGATCAAATGAACGTTTGAGCATTGGTATACCCTTTCGTTAAGGCTCGCGCGAGCGATGGATATCCAGTGCGATCGTACGAGCGATGAATCTCAGCAACCGCAGTCGTCGAAACCGGGCAACCTTTCGTCCAAGCGCTTCCTGTGTCTGTGACGGAAGCTCTTTTGGAAATGGCACTTGGCCATCGGCTACCAGCCTCGCCCAGCGATCCAAGTCGAGTTGTTCGCCGGACGAAGTCTTCGATTTGCTGACTGTGTGCTGAACCGTATTGTCCTGATGATCCATAGCGACCTCCCAATCTGAAGCGAGGCCAGTGAATCATCACCAGCCCCTGAGCCTACAAACGAACTATCACACGGCGATCACGAAGGTCGCGGATTTCTGTGACAATTCAAGCGATACGCGACGGAATTTTCGTTGCCCCAATCCGTCGCGTTACGGAAAGATGTGGATGCGATCCGCATTCAAATTAAGGCGATACGTCCGTGGGGCATCCCCAGGGCGAACCAGTGGCCAGAGAGTTGGCGGTAAGAGTTTCTTCAATCGTGCCCAGACGCTGCTCATGGCTGAATTGGTCACGGCTTCATCTCCCCACACGTCGCGCACCTTGACGTCCGATCCGAAGGGAGCCTTGTGTGCAAGAGCCACCAACAATTTCCAAGCGGTCTTGGTCGGTTGTTCTGCCAGACGGTGAGTCTCCCAATAGGCTTCGTGTCGGGTCTCGTCGATCACGAGTCCACCACCCGCGATCGCCTCTTCAATTGCTGAGCGGTCAGGACCCTCATCCCCATACAACTGCCTGAGACTACCAAGCGCGGCAGCGATTCGCTCGAACATTTGGTCATTGCCCAACCCTGTTACCCGAGCCCTCAGTGCAGGTAATGCGTTATCGACAATGGCAGCGTCCAGCCCCAACCAAGTCACATCCGGTCCTGGACTGAATGCCGCGTAAATCTGGGTGCTTACAACGCAGGCGTCGCGCAGGCGACTTTCCTGACCGGTGCGAAAACTACGCTCAAGTTCCGCATGCAATCGCAACAGTTCTGACCACGACGAATCGAATTCCGCGCGGTCTTTCGTGTAGGCTGGGCGAACTTGCTGCAACGCGGAAAGGCACCTTTGCCGGAAGGACTTCAGCGTATCGACCCGCGTTTCGACGCGTGCGAGCAGGCACCGCACGATGAAATTGCCAACGGGCAGTAATTCCGGATTAACGGAAACAATCCCTTCTGCATGTTGTATTGGCAGACCGTCACTGTCCTGAGTCCACTGCTGCTGAGGTTCGAAATAGTCATTGACGTTGACGAGGTCTGTCCAATCCCGATTGGCAATGGCACGAACTTGGTTTTGCTCGATTTCCAGCTCAAAGGACTGCCCATACTCCACGGAAAGTCTTTGAATACCGGCGTCATCGATCTGAACTGTTTCACCGACAATCACTTGCTTCTTAGGGACATTCTCCACAATTGCCCGCTCGATGAGCCGATGGCCAGCAAGCTTCAGCAAAGCACGTCCACAATGGACGAGTTCCTCATCGATACGATCAACTAAGCCTCGTTCAGTCGATTGGGCGCCTGTGGACAGCGCCCTGATCGGCCATGAAGCGTGTTTGCGAAATGTTGGACGGCGCGTGTTCTCGTCGAGAACGGCATTCACGTCTTCAGTAAGCCAGACGTTGAGATCGCGCAGTGGAAGGCGAATGTGATCAACTGGCTGCGGAAGAATCTGTTGATAACGGCGCAGTGCCAATTCAAGCCGATTCACTATTGCTTCCTTTCGCCGCGTCAGTTCCGAAAAAAGCTGCAAAGACCTACCAGACTATCACAGAATTAGAAACCGTCTGTGATCGCTGTGTGATCGCCGAATTCTAGAGTGGACGAATGAAGTACGGCTCCTTTGCCGAGCCAGGATTCCGGCCCCACTCTACGTCGAAACGCGCGATGGTACAGGCAGAACACGTTCATACCGCAACTCAGAAGGGTGTGTCTGGTGCTCCGTCAAAAACGTCCGTTTGGTGCAAACGCTACGCCGACAAGCATCGGTTGGAGCGAATTATTGATCTGCCTGCTGGTATCGTGGCACCTCGTCGTGTACGTATCTATCGACGTTCGAATCATTTTATCATTCAATGGTGGGACAGACAAGAAAAGCGCACCGTCTGTGAGCGAGTTGACGGCGACTTGCTGGCGGCACTTTCTCGTGCCCGCGACGTCGATGAGCACCTGGAACACTTTCGTGTCGCGTTGGGCAAGCCACGTCGTCGCCGGCCTGGCGAACTTGCGGAGCGATACTTAGATGATTTGCATCGCCGCGCGGGTGCCGTAG
>JASLPZ010000518.1:0-3639 GCA_030744725.1 Pirellulaceae bacterium | reverse complement strand
TTCAGATTCCCGAGGGGCTCTACAACAGAACGCCACCACAAACACCCCATTCACCCACTAATTCCTCCGAAGAGCCACTTTTTTTGATGGTCCGCCACGACTTGGTCGACGCGACTTTCTTCGCGTTGGCAGTCTAGCCCTGGGTAGCTTGACCTTGTCCGATTTATTGGCGAAGCGTGCAACGGCCGCCTCGGAAAAGCGCCCAGTCACGAACAGATCCGTCATCTTTCTCTTTATGCATGGCGGGCCAAGCCAGATCGAGACGTTTGATCCCAAGATGACTGCACCTGCCGGTGTCCGTAGCGCGACCGGAGAGATCGCGACGCGGTTGCCAGGAGTCACGTTTGGAAGCACGTTTGAGAGACTGGCCTCGATGGCCGATCGTTTTTCCGTCGTGCGATCTTTTCAGACCGGCACTGGAAATCACGACATCAAGCCGGTGGTGTGCCGTGATACGGCGGGTGCCAATATTGGTTCATTGTATGCCAGAATCGCAGGAACGAATGATCCTCAAACGGGGATGCCAACCAACGTGGCACTGTATCCGCGCGCCGTCGATCCGGAAACACAACCCACGACAATGAACTTTGGTAAATTTGAATCAACGGGACCGCTTGGTGCCGCGTACGCACCGTTCGTCCCCAGCGGCGGTGGTGCTCAAGCTAACCTCAAACTAGCGATTCCACGCGAGAGGTTGGATGATCGGCGCAGCTTGCTGGCGCAATTGGACAACGTCAAGCGAGCCGCTGACCAAGGCAATTTGAGCGGTCTTGGTCGTTTCCAGGAACAGGCCTTCGAGACGATTGTGGGTGGAGTGGCCGACGCCTTCGACTTGTCGAAGGAGGATCCGAACACCGTGGCGCGTTATGACACCGCACCATTGGTTCACCCCGACCAGATTAGTCGGAAATGGAACAACTACAACAACTATGTCGACAACGCAAAGACGCTCGGGAAACTGCTGTTGATGGCTCGTCGTCTGTGCGAGTCCGGTTGTGGATTTGTAACCATCACTACGAACTTTGTCTGGGACATGCATTCCGATCAGAACAACGCCGGCGTTGAAGAGGGTATGCAGTATATGGGCCGGCCCTTCGACCACGCCGTTTCTGCTTTCCTGGAAGACGTTGATGCGCGCGGATTGGGCGACGAGATTACGCTGGTCACTTGTGGCGAGATGGGGCGAACTCCCAAAATCAATGCACGCGGCGGACGCGATCACTGGGGCGGCCTGGCTCCGCTGCTGCTGGCTGGCGGTGGGCTCAAACGCGGTCAAGTCGTGGGCCAGTCAACCAGTGATGCCGGCAAACCGCATACCACGCCAATTACGATTCCAAATCTCGTGGCAACCTTGATGCACACGCTATTGCACGTCGGCGCAACGCGGACGATGACCGGCATTCCAAATGAGATCTCTCGGGTGATCAACGGCAGCGAACCGATTCACCCATTGCTGGGCTAGAGAACGGCAAAATAATTCTCCGCGGCCAGATCGAAGTACTCAGCTTCGAGCGTTAACTCCAGGTTCTGATAGTAACAGTGGTTGCGGACCTGCAAGAGCAAGTCGCGGGGCTGACAGTTGCGGAATGGTCGATTGACCTTCGTGTAGTGTTCTGCAATCAGATGGTTGACGGCCCCCTCGTTGTACTCAAATCCCAGCTTGGGACACATGATCTTGAAGAGGCTGCGAAAGTCATCTTGGTGCGGATCGACGACTTCGATTTTGTAAGGAATTCGACGGAGAAAAGCCTCGTCAACCAGGTCGCTCGGCTCGAGATTGGTCGAGAAAATAATCAGCTGGTCAAATGGGACTTGCAGTTTCTTTCCGTTGGCCAGGCTTAGATAATCGTAGCGTTTTTCCAGCGGCACGATCCAGCGATTCAGTAACTCGTCCGTGGACATCCGCTGCCTACCGAAGTCGTCGATGACCAACGTGCCACAGTTGCTCTTTAGCTGTATCGGTGATTCGCTGATGCCGGTGGATCGATTCATGGTGACTTCCAGAGCGTCCATCGTCAGTTCGCCGCCGACGACGATGGTCGGTCGCTTGATCCGAATCCAACGTCGGTCGACGCGATTCTGGTCGAGCAGGCCGCCGGAGTTCTCCAGCGGCATCTCTTCGTGATTGACCGGATCGAAGAGTCGCATGACCTCACCATCGACACCGATCGCGCGAGGAATCCAAATTGTCTCACCGAAAGCAGCCGTGACGCGTTCGGCGATACTGGTCTTGCCATTGCCGGGGGCACCAAATAGAAACAGGCCGCGGCCCGAGTTGATCGCCGGTCCCAGGCGTTCAAGCATCTGCTCGTTGATTAGCAAATCTGAAAATGCTTGTCGTAGCTCTTCAACGGTCGGGTGTTGAGTTTCAAGCGACTGCGCTTTGACACTGCGAATGTAATCCTCCATGGCGACCGGCGCGGCGCCGTAATAGCTGCACGCCTCGCTGAACCGTCGTCCGCGTTCACGCCCGACCTCCGTCATCTCGTAGATGTAGTCGTTCATTGGTGCCGAATCACGATACGACAGCAGTTGGTCGTATTTCATCCGCCGCAAGAGATCGTCGATCAGGACAAACGGCAGCTTCACTTGATCGGCGATGTCGTGGAGTGCTCCCCAAAAGCTGATCCATGTGTTATGAGAGTCTAACCGCCCGATTGTGGGCACGGAGGATTCTCATGAAAAGCAAGAAGCACCGTCCGGAACAGATCATCAAAAAGCTGCGAGAAGCAGACGCGATGCTTGCGTCGGACAAGACAATCGGACAAGTCGCGCAGGCTTTGGAGATCAGCGAACAGACGTTTCATCGCTGGCGGAATCAATACGGTGGCATGAAGGCCGAAGAGGCCAAACGTCTGAAGGAACTTGAAGTGGAGAACAAGCGACTGAAAAAGTTGCTTGCCGAGGCTCAATTGGACAAGGAGATCCTGAAAGAAGCCCTGGAGGGAAACTACTGAGCCCGGCGCGACGTCGACAGGCGGCGAAGCACGTTCAAGAAGCGAAGAACGTGTCAGAGCGTCGGGCATGTGAGATCCTTGGCCAACCTCGCAGCACACAGCGCTACCAAGCGAAGGAAGTGAGCGAGGACGCAAAGAAGTTGGTGGCACGGATGCACGAATTGGTTAGGAAGTATCCCCGGTATGGTTATCGTTTCATCACGGCAAAGCTCCGGCAGGAAGGGTGGCGTGTGAATTTCAAGCGGATCTATCGTCTCTGGCGTCGCGAAGGATTCAAAGTGCCACGAAAGACACGAAAAAAGCGGCGTTTGGGTCATAGTGGCAACAGCTGCGTGCGTCGTCGCGCGGAGCACAAGGATCACATTTGGACGTGGGATTTCATTCACGACCGTACAGTCAACGGGCAGCCCTTGAAGTGGCTGGCCGTTACCGACGAGTACACGCGTGAGTGCCTGGCGTTGGAGGTCAACCGCAGCATCACGTCCGACCGGGTGCTGGACATCTTGACGGACTTATTTCTTACACGAGGAGTGCCAAAGCACATTCGAAGTGACAACGGCCCAGAGTTCATTGCCGAGGCGATCCGTCTGCACGGCCGGCAGGTGGGCAGGGCCAGCGCACACTAAGTGTATTGTCCAGTAAGGATTTGGATCAAGAAGTCGACGCTCCATCCGGCCATTCG
>JASLPZ010000517.1:0-3724 GCA_030744725.1 Pirellulaceae bacterium | reverse complement strand
ACATGGACGGCAGCCAGCGGGGCCGCCCCAGCCAGGTGTCAAGAAGGCTGCGAGAATCAAATCGCCATCAATGTCGGTCGCAGGGCAAAAGCGATCTACCAATTCATGCAACTTTGAACCGTCGCCAGCTCTGATGTCCGCACCTGAGTAATACCGATTCGGCATCGGTGGTTCGTGCGGCAACGGTTCAACTGACAAGTAGGACGTCGCGGTTCGCTGGTACTCGGCAAATAGTTCGGGTTGCTTTACGGAGGATGGTCCGCCATGCCAAGCGACCCGCCCGACTTTATGTGCGAACCAGCCAAATAGTTGGGGAGACTTATCGAAAAATGAAATACCGTGTTGCTGGTCGTCGATGAACAGCACGTTGCCCATGCGTCGCGGCCAGTCGCCTGTCTGGTGTCTGGTCCGTGCGATGATTTCGTTCAACCGCAAGGGGAACTTTTTGGGCTTCTCTTCCCCGTTCCCAACTTTCACGATGGCATTGGTGACGACATCTTCCGGAGCTTCACTTGCGCTCGACACGCTGGAGGCCGAGGAGGAATCATTCAGCAGATAGCCGGCATCGCGGTCGGCTTTCGCGCCCTCGTCCATCTTGCGGCGCAAATCATGTTCGGACCACGGAGGCTTGCATCGATCGTTGTATCGGCAGAGGATTCGCCAGGCGTCGTTGTCGGACAAACTGAACCCCCGTTTCAGGACGGCCGCAACCTCGAATGTTGCCGTGTGTCCGCCTTGCCCGTCGATTGCTTCGGGCATCTTGCCAACGTACTTTGCGGCCCGGTCTGCAATGTTGCTGGGTGCTTTGCCGTTGCCGGTCGCCTTGCCGTTGCCGTTATGATTCGCGGTCGCCGTTTCCTTCAGCGGAAAGTACGTCGCCAGAAATTCATCGATCACGTCTTGTCGAGGTTCCACGTTGGGTGAAACGTTTTCGTGGCGTTGTGCGGTGACAGTGAAGAATCGCACCTTGTCGTATATCTCAACGCCAGGTGGCTTGTCAGTGATCGCGTCTTCGTCAACTCTCCGGTTCTTTCCGCGTGGACGCGGGTTCTTGCCCTGGACAAATATCTTGACGCCGCTTTCGCTTGGGCTCACTTCCGTGTACGAATTGAATTTGTCGATCCAGTACGTAGCCCAGGGGGCGATTCGGCCACTTAGGGGATCTCTGCAGGCATCCAGGTCGATGCCACATAAGTCGTCGGCGGCGCTGAAGACAAAGCCGACGCCTTCGAACCGCTCGACGACTGCGACCGCCGCGTTGAATTCGGTCCAAGTGTCTCGGTCGTTTGACTTCGCCTCGTAGCCGCTAGTTTGGTATGGGACCTTCGTCGGTCTGCCACCTTTGTCAACCGTCTTCCAGACGACCCATTGCGTCAGCTCACGGAGTTTGGCCGGAATCAGTTCTGGCTGACGGTCGGTGTTTTGTGGTGTAGACTTCATGTCTCTTAAGTCAAAGCAGTGGGCCGGCACTTTGGTTGGGTGTTGCGGCCTGCTGTTGTTTCCTGGGGTTACTTGAAGAACTCAATGACGTCAGTGTTCCGCGGCCGCTTCTTGGGCCGCGATGCCGTTGCCGGCCGAACTTCGCGGCACTCTTCGAACGCGAGACGGTCCTCATCACGGACGCGATACAACGGACGAGACGCACCGCGGGTAGCGATGTTGTGGGCGGGCAGATCGCCGTCGGTGATCAGCTTCAGGACATGCTCGTAACCGCACGTCCAGTGCTCAGCCAGCTGGCGGGGCTTCCAGTCCTTTGGCGACGTGCTCACGCTAACACCTCCGGCGGAAGTGTCGCTGCGCGTTCGAGCAAGACCCTGCGAACGGCTTCACTGTTGAAGAGATACCGGTTGCCAGCCTTGACGTGGGGCAGCCTGCCCGCGTCTGCCTCATCTCGCAGCCAGCCGACGGTGACACGAAGATTGCGTGCGAGGTATCTGTCTAGTAGAAGTTCGGGCTCATTGATCATGCCCTAATTGTCGCACTGCAAAAAAAGCTAGTGCGTACGTGGCGCGTCAATTGCGCGTCACTTTCGACGCGCTAAGGGCATTCTTGCCGAGTTCGGTGATAAACTCGCCACCACGTTCGCCCCTCATGCGTTCAGTCAGGTCAAGTTCCCTTAGTGCCGCGCATCGCTCGCCTACTTTCTTGCGCGATATGTCAACCTTGCGATCCGCCTCCAGATCGGCCAGCTTAATGCCCGGGGTTTTGTAGATGGCTTGAAGTATCGAGATGTCCTTGGTGTCCAATCGCAGCAGAACATCGGAAGTGACCGGTTGCTGTTGAGCAAGCGCATGTTTGGTTTCCAGCCGAATCAGGCGATCAAAGTACATTGCGTCAATCTGTTCATGTGCCAAAATCTCGCTTCGTACGGCGTCCAAATGCTTGTGCAGGTGGTCGAACTCGATCGCGTCACTGCCCTCTCGTAGCCAGCAACCGGTCGTGGCCGCGATTCCAGACCAGATTGCGTTCCCCCAGCGCGGCATAATCGCCATCGCGGAATTCTCAACCCAGTTCTCGTGACGCAAGGGGGCGTGCGACGAAACAACCGAATCACTTACGGCGTCAACAATTGGTGAGCATTCGAGGAGCATATCGCGAAATGAAATCACCTGCTGAGATAGTTCGTCCACTTCATGGGGGACCTCGGTGACGATTTCTGGTTCAGGCACCTCGTGGGCATCCCTGATTAGACCGTGAGCGTCCCACAGAATTCGCAACGCGGCTTCGCGTGCGTTGATGAGTTGGTCTTTTGTCGCCATCGTGCCACTCCCTGCGGTGACTCCCCGGACCAAAAAGCAGCACGGCGCTCCGCTCCAGGGAGAGACGGCTTTCGGGAGCTACCCTAGCCGTGCTGTTGTGATTTTACGATTTTGTCGCCAAGCAGCCAAACAGCCACTCTCGGACGTGGTCGACGACAGCCCGCAATCGTTCGTCCTTGATTCGTTCGCGATAAGTGCCGCTGATGGTGTTGTCGGCGTGGCCCATGATCGAACGCGTGGCCAAGTAATCGCCGTGTTCATCGCCAATGGTTTGGAAAGTGTGCCTGCAGGCATAGAACCCTTTGCCGGGTTCGTACACACCGACGGCTTGGCAGAGCTTGCGGAATTCGGCCGATAGGGCACATCGGGCAGAGTCTACAAACCACGAACGACCGTATTTGGTCCTGAAGACCAGGGTATCGGTGCTAGATTTTCGGGCGGAAAGGGCCGCCTTCAGTGCTTCGACGGTCTCCGTCCACAGCGGGCAACGTCTGCCGATTCCGGTTTTCGGCCTCGGAAAGTCAATCCAACCGCTGTCCAGATCCAGGGCGGCCGCGGGCAGTTGGCCGCAATCGGCATTCCCAAACCCACAGTTGATCGCCAGCAAGATCATGGCCTTCATCTGAACGTCGGCGCCGTCGAGTAGCTTCTGAATTGTGGCAGCCTCAAACAGCTTGGGCCCGGCCTTGGCTTTCTCCCGCCGCAAGACACGCTTGGCGGGGCGTTTGAAATCACCGAATCGAACCGGCTTGTCCGTTAGTCCGTTCTCGAATGCGAAACGCAAGATCACCCGAACCCGCCCTACCTCGTTGCCCAAACTGGTCGGGTTCATCGTCTTCTCGATCGTCTCCGGCGCGGCCTCGTCCAAGAAGGACGCGCCTGCCGCGGGCGCGGGCGGTGGCTCGTCGTCGCGGCGTCCGCGTCCGGGCGGCGGTGGCTTCCCGGCGAAGGGGCCCGGCGGCGTC
>JASLPZ010000516.1:0-3728 GCA_030744725.1 Pirellulaceae bacterium | reverse complement strand
GAAATGTAGTGACGACTTCGTGCTTGCCACCCTTGAAAACGCGGTACTTCCGAGATTTGGTGGGGAAGTTGGGCTAGTCCGTCACTGTGCCCCTGCGGAGCTTCCGCAGCCCTGGGACGACCTGGACGTTGCACCGTCCAGTCTTCATTGTCCTGGCGATCACGAAGCTGTCTTAGAGGAGCTGCAGGGCAAATTCGAGAGACGCGATCTCTTAAACTCAGGTGTTGTCGTTCGGACGAGAAGCGGTGAACTGCGCCTCTGCCGCTACCTGCGGGAACCTTCAAACTACTTGGTGGTCTTGCGCCAGAAAGAAGGGGGCCTTCCGCTCGAACTCATTACCGAGCTTGGTTGCGTTTCCGGAAACGATTGGCCCGCAATCGCATCATTGAAAGACTTCAAGATTCGCGAGCAACTCGCGGAGGCACAAGACAGGCTGCTTCTCGTCTTTGGCATGCAAGATCTTGTCGTTTGTCTGAGCCTCGGGATCGCGACATCGTTGGTTGTCGGAATGGAGGAGGGGCTCGATCTCGTTGATGACTTAGCTGAACGTTGCGGTTGGGATGCGCGCGAGCGACAGTGTTACCGCGGTATTGTGACTGCCGAAGAGATTGCCAGCGAAGCCGAGAGACTGCAGTCGCAGCTGGATCAACGCCTTGCAGCGATGGATGCAGCAGTTGCTGCCGAAGCCGAAGTCAATCTTGAAGAGGACGACTCACAAGAAGGCACGCCTGAGTCAACAACTGACGCTGACGTAGCGCCTACGACCGAGCCGTCGGCAACGCACGAGACGCCGCAGAGTCTTCCACCGCTTGGCCGATTGAAGCCACAGCCATCACTGTCGATAGTACTGCTCGGCTGGCGACCAGCAGAATTGAGCGCCTCGGAGCCAGACGATCTTGCACCGCTTGTGGAGCGTCTCAAGACAATCGATGAGTTCATTGGGATTCAGATGACGACAGAGGTCGACATCTGGTCACCCGATCCTCGCAACATTCAGATCGCGGAAACGAGACTGGAGTTTGGCGTGGTCGATGGTGCCGCGGACGCGTTGCGCGATAACTTCGACGAGCATGCCTTAAGCATCTGCTACTTCGGAAGGGAACCGTCCGAGGGACCGCGCAACTTCGGTGAGGCAGCTGCGCATCTTCGCCACGTTCTGCGGGACGACTCGCCGAGAAGCCGGCCCTACGAAGATGCCGTGCAGGAGGCGCTTGCTTCGTTCGAGGCGCTCCTTGACCGTGATATAGCCACTCCCCTCGCTGAGGCAGGGGCGGCGTCGGCGGACCCGGTAAAGAAAACTAACTTCTTGCTCGCCGCTGAACTGGCCCGATTGCTCCATCGGCAAATTGCGATCGTCGACTTTCGAATGGAGCGCGTCGCGCAGCGGATGACAGAACTACGAGACCTGTCCCAAGAATTTGCGGACGTGAAAGGCAGCATCGCACTGGTTGATCGCTTCATAAATGTAGCAAAGGTGCTTGCCAAATGAACAAGAAGCTAGATCGGTGCTTTCCACACTTAGCCTCGCTTCGGCTCTCCGAAACAGACTTTGATTCCCTAGCGCAGCAGGGCTTCGTGAGTTCAGAAAAGCGAGGTCAGACGACCATCTACAAACTGAGATTTCGATGTAAGCAATCTCAGCGCCAATGCGTACGTTACGTTTCCTCTGATCGGGAGATCGCCGATGCGGTATCCGCGGACCTGGCACGGCTGCAGCAACCGGCCAAGAACGAAGCTCGCCTTCGGCGGCTGAACGCGGAGGCGCGACGTGTACTGCGAGACACCAAGCGGAGACTTCAACCCCTGCTCGATGGAACTGATTTCCAGTTCCATGGCTACGAGATTCGAGAACAACGACGATGTGCGACACCTAAGCACGGAAGGACCTGATTGTGACAGTAGACGACTCGACGGAACCGGTGGTCGTCCGACCACCCAGGAAGAAAAAGAAAGTCCGGCCGAAAGAGACGCCGCCAGAAACACCAAGTGTCGGACCCGATATCGATCAGGAACGAATCGACAAACTGCGAGACCTCCAGCGAAATGCGCTGAAGATGGGTGATCCGCTTCGAGGCGCCCTTCGCAGCATGGCCGGGGACATATTCTTCATCAGCCAGAAGCTGAATGGCCAGATCGTGGCCACCATTGAGGATTCTGGAGGCCTGGCTCAGTTCGAGCGCGTCGGCCAAAGCTTCGAACTGTTCCTTAAGCTATGTCGACAGGCAGACCGGCTGGCCAATTTGGACCAACGAATCAGTGAGAAGCAGCTAGCGAAGGCAAGTCCAAAACCCGAGCAAAGCGGAGATTTCGATTCTTGATACCCATTCAGATGGGAAGCCTTCTCGCGAAATGCAGTTATCCTCGGTGAGAAAGGACACTCCCTGTGACAATTTCGCGTACGGTCCGTGCAGCGATGGATCGGAACAGATTTGGTCCACAATGGCGTTGGATCGTGGCGCAAGATGCCGCGAGGCAATCTTCGCGGAAGCTGCCGGCAGCAATGGATCAGTTTGCTCAGGCTGCTGCTGCGTACTTGCGCAAGAAGCATGGACGGTCTTTTGACCATAGCCAAGAAGGCAGTTTTCAAGCCGTTGCTGCAGCGGAAGCCATGCAGGGCGACACGGGAGTTCGTGAGACAATGCAGATCCTGACATGTGGAAGAGTTGATATCCAAGACATCGCGGTGACGATGGGGCGTGCGATTGAGGAAGTAAGACTTTGGGAGCTGCTGTTCTTCGATATCCGCGATATTCTGGATCGGCCCGGCTGGGTCAGGGCGAAAGTCATGCAGCCCTTGGACGAGAGGGGGCTGACAACCTTTACTTCACGGCTCAAGGTCGCGATGGCGGGCGGGCCAAGCGTCGCGCAGCTTCTGATCGAATCAGATGTCCGAATACCGACTGATGAAGCGGACCAGATTGCGGACGCACAACTCCGGCTGCACCGGAAGCTGATCGAAGCGTCGGACTTTCCAATCGTTTGTTCCGAGGACGCGGTTCGGCTACTGACCGCACAGATGGAGCACACTTTGGCGATGAAGGAGCTTGAGTTTCAACGCGAGCAGTTCCGAGAGAGTTGCGAAGCGGCCCGCCGAGAGCACGAACTTTCACTACGACAGACGAATCAGTCCGAAGTCAGTACCGCCGACGCAACAGAGGTCCGCCCCGACGATGACTAGCCAGCGGTCGTTGAACAGGCGACTTCCAGGCAGCCTCATCATGTGCGCGTAGCGCTATTCACGTGCCAAACTTTGTGTCAAAATCGTGTCCGTTGGCCAACCTTTGTGTCCGAACTGGGACAACGTTTGTGTCAAAGCCCTTCGTAACTCGTTATGCTGTGGCGACGGGCCGGACAACCTTTATGTCATCTACCACGGTGGTGTTCTACAAACTTGTTGTCATTTTCCACAAACTTGTTGGCCAGGATCTACAAAGTTGTTGTCACGGTTTTTGGATTGTGCGTCATGATGGGCGACAAAGTCGAACCGCGTCGCGAGTTTATCGAGAAGCACGCGTCGCAGGCTGGAAACGGCGTTTTATTGATGCCGGTGATTGATGAGGCACAGTTCGTCGCCACTTGTGACTACGGACCAAACGACACCACGTGCTTGCTGAGGCGAACACCTTGCCCATTCGCTGAGCGAGTATGGCCAGAGTTCCGGTTGGAACATGCCGGTAGTCATCGCCAGTTACGAAGTCTTCAATAGCGGCCACCTCGTCCGCCGCCAC
>JASLPZ010000515.1:0-3750 GCA_030744725.1 Pirellulaceae bacterium | reverse complement strand
ACAACACAGCTTCAACCGGGCTTCTTGAACAAAGGCCTTGAACTTCGGCTGCGCGAAGTCAAAGCCTTACTGGTTATCCTCAGCGCTTTCACCAGGTTTTCGGTCCGGGGAGGTCATAATTGTCTTTCCGTTTCTCGATTGCAATTACTGCACCGGTTAATTCGCGGTTGGGGTACTGGAGGTTCTCGTCGCTCTGGGAATGATCGAGCCTTGGGGCGTGTACGGTTTGGGATAGTCGCGGCCGGCGTAACTGTTGTGGCATGAATCCACCCACGCTATGAATTCCAATTTCATGCGGCGGAGGAGGTCGGAGTTTTTGGCGGCAAGGTTGTGTTTCTCACCATGATCGTCGGCAAGGTGGTAGAGTTCGTCGCTAGGGGACGGTTTGTTCCAATCGTTGCTATAGAACTTGTATCCATCGTGAATGAGGGCCACGCTTTGTTGCCTTAGCTTTGTCGCAAACGGAATCATGCGCTCCCGCCGCCACTGTTTGTGGCCATTAAGCAAGGGCAGGATGCTGACGCCATCGAGCGGTCGGGCGTCTGGCATCTTGTGTGCGAGGATTTCGTTCAACGTGGGCACGTAATCCAGTACGCAGACGGGTTCGGTGATTGTTTGACCTGGCCTGACGACATCGGGCCAAACAGCGACTGCCGGAACGCAGACGCCACCATTGTAGAGCGATCGTTTGCGTCCTCGGAACCGACCGGCACTGCCATGGTACGCGCCGTGGTAGGGGGTGTACTCTGCAGCGGGCTTGCCAGTACCTTCTGGGCCGTTGTCGCTACAAAAGAAAATCAACGTATTGTGCTCAACCCCGAGTTCGCTGAGTGCAGCGCGGAGGCGGCCAACTTCGGTGTCGATGAACGTGACGGCGCCGTAATAGTGCTGCTTGCCGAGTGGAAGTTCAGCGTAGAGTTCGCGGAGTTCGGCACCCGCGCGAACGGGCGAATGGGGTCCGTAGAACCAGACAGTGGCGAGGAACGGCTTCTTCGCAGTGGCAGATTCGCTCACGAACTCGATCGCGCGGTCCATGATGATTCGTTCACTGGAGCCTTTGTAGTCGCCGGGCACTTGGCGGCCATTGCTCCAGAACGTACAGGAATGCTTGGGAATGCGGAGGCCGGTGTAGTCCAGAGGATCCCAAGTGGCGATGTTGGTTTCGGTGGTGAAGGTCGTGTCGTAACCGCGTTCCCATGGCGGGCCGTAACCTTCGGCGGCGCGTTTCCCTCGAACTTGTGTGTGCTCGCGGCTCATGGTGCCTAGATGCCACTTGCCGAAGTGCCCCGTCGCAAAGCCTCTTGACTTGGCAATCCGCGGCAGGCTGATTTCCTGGGCTGGGAGCTTGCCGACATTGACGTTCATCATGCCGAAACGCATGTAGTGACGGCCGGTCTGAACGGACGCGCGCGTCGGCGAACAGATCGGTCCGATGGAGTAAAAACGCGTAAAGCGGATGCCGTCTTTGGCCATACGGTCAAGGTGCGGCGTCTCAACGAATTTGTTGCCGTTGAAGCCCACGTCGCCGTATCCCAGGTCATCTGCCATGAGGAAGATGACGTTGGGTGGCGTGTCAGCTGCGCGAGTGGCACTGGCGAGGGATAGAAGAAGGGCAACCGAGGCAAGGAGATTGCGGTACAGCATGAAGAATCCCGTTCGACGGGTGCAGATTTCGAAAAGCCACCTTCAGTCAAGTTACCCTTGCAGTTGTACGGCCCACAACGGTCACCATGGCCGTCACCGCGCGTGCAGATTGCGCTTTACGGCAATTCGCGAATCCGTATGTTCTTGAACTCGACAGGCGAGCCTTCCGACTCGAGGCAGAGGAATCCGCTGCTAGGCTCGCAACCAGTTCCGCCGGAAACCTCTTCGCCATTGACCCACAGCCGCACTTCGCTGTTGATTGCGCGGATGTAATAGTGATTCCACTGTCCGAAACCGTTGCAGAGGTTCTTGGATGGGAAACTCCGCTTGCCGTTAGGCGCCGCGGGCGGGAAGGGGGTCATCTTCGACGCACCAACTGGGAACACGTCACCGTGCGAAGTGAACCAGTCAGGTTTCTTCCCCGTCCGCTTTTCATATCTCTCGCTGTAGCCGAGGTCGAGCACTTGGACTTCGATGCCGTGAGGAAGCTGGCCCGGTTTCAGCGTCTTCAGGGATTCTTCGGGCGTCCACACGAACACGCCTGAGTTACCGGCCGACTTGAGATGCCGCCACTCTAGTACCAGTTCAAAGTTGGTGTATTGTTTCTTCGAGCGAATTACGCCGACAGGCTGGCCCGTGCAATGCACGAATCCGTCCTTCCAGGTCCACGTGTCCGGCTCGCCGTTGACGTCGGCAAAGTCCGCCGTGCCGAGCGCCCGCCATCCCTGCCCGTTTCCATCGACAAAGGCTTTGGGTGGCGCAGAAGACTCGTCGGCGTTCGCTACAGCGACCAACAGGACGAACAAGCCGGCGCTAACGGCGAGAAGGCGGCGATGCAGCAGATTGGTGTTCATGGCGTAAAGACTAATCGGCGGAAGAAGCTTGTGCAATCGCTTGATAACGAATGTTCCCCGTGCCGCGAGCTATTTCGAAATATACGGTAGTTAATTCAAACGGGTGCTCCGTTGGACGGGAGATTTACTGTCGGCGACGCCGACTTTGCAGTTCGATCTTCTCGCCCTTCATCTCCTCGAAGGCGGCCTTCTGCTCAGCGGTCAGCAGTGCGAGGGCCTCGGCGTCCGCGTCGCTACGGATCTTGCGTAACTTCTGAAACGCTTCCGATCGCTGCTCGTCATTGGCGTCGCGCATCGTGGCGTACACCTCGGATTGTTTCGTCCCTAAGCCCTTGTTGATTTCATCCAACTTATTCTTCTGGTCGTCCGTCAGTTTCAGTCTACGGGAGATGTAGCTGTTGGCGAGACTGTCTACCACGGCGCGGACCTGCGTGCGGATCTGGTACAGCCGCATCACTTGCTCCCTCTCCACCACGTCACCAAGCTGCTCGCGGACCTTCTGGTCGGACTGGTCTCGCAACTCAGTGATCTTTGCCCGCTGCTGGTCGCGGTCTTCGATCTCCCGCAGAGCCGTATATTGCTCTTGCATCTCGGCCCTGAGCTTTTTGACAATCTCCTGTACCTTGGTCGTCTGCTCCTCGCTTAATTTCATCTCCTTCTGGACTTGCTCCAGTCCGAGCAGGCCGAGGAGACTGCTGCGGCTGGAGCCTCTCCCAAACCGCCGCCCAGACCGTTCGCGCTCTTGGGCCTGCGTCGCTGAGATGAAGGCAGCTCCCAGCACCAATGCTATCGCCAGCACGATCAAACCTCTTGCTCTTGTCATCATCACGTTGCTCTCCAATCCAAGGGAACGAAGTCAATTATCTCTCACGACGGCTTCATCTTAAGCGGCAGCGGCCGCAATGCAAGAATGCCGACGACTTGGTCTCCTTCTTGTCGCCCCGGTCGAGGCCCTGCCTCGTTAGATTTCCTCATTCGTGTCACTTTTTCCCGGTTTCTTTTGACCGGAAGTGTTCTGCATTTACCTTCGGCAGCCACTGCTTCAGAATTGCTATTGTTTCCGCATACCGTGAATCATCCGCCAGGTTCGTCCATTTGCTGGGACACCTGCCGCGAGATCGTCTGGAGCGTAAATGATGAGAGGCGTGCGAATGGTCTGTCAATTGTTGATTTTAGGGTTGAAGAAGAATGATCGCCTGGCGAGATAGTCGTTGATCGCTGCGATCAAAACGTTTGATTCGCGGAGCGAACC
>JASLPZ010000514.1:0-3769 GCA_030744725.1 Pirellulaceae bacterium | reverse complement strand
GACGCTATTCAAGAGGATGTAGTCAAGGTTGGCACGATTCGATCCAGTCAATTCGGGGCCAATCTTGCCGCCTTCACCATAAAGGACATGGCACGCCGCACACGTCTTCTTAAAAACGGCTCGGCCCCGCGAAGCATCCGCGCCGGCAATCGCGCTCGGCGTGATCATTTTCTTGTACTTCGCCATCAACTTCTCGCGGTCTTCGGCAACCGGTCTCACTTTGCCGTAAACCCGCGCAAAACGATCCCCCAGTATGTTGTTAAGTGAACGTGCGACGTGCGCCGGAATCTCATCGCGTGATACCGTCCCTTGCCTGACCGCCGCCAGCAAAGCTTGCGCGTAGCGTTTTCGCGTGGCAAGGGTCTCAAGCACGGCACGCCGGAGTTCAGGACTCATTTGTGCGTACCGCCCCAGCAACACCGAAGGAGCCGACGCGTTCTCGACCATCGCATAACCACGAATCGCAGCCAAGCGCAAAGGAGTCTCATCCAACAGCGATTCTAGTAGCGAGGAAACTTCTTCATTTTGTTGGGTCAACAGCGAACGAAGCGCCGTCCGTCGAGTATCTGAATCGGCCGAAGTATCCTGCAGGATGGCAAGTGCCCGCCGCATTGCCTTGACGTCGCCAAAGGTCTGTGAAAGCTGCAGCGACAAATTTCGCACACCTTCGTCTTTGCTAGTGGCGAGCTTTTCACTCAACTCACTCCAACCTTTGGGGGCCGCAACATTGCGCCGTCCCGCAAGCCCGCTTAACATGCCCCGCATCAAGGCGCTCCGAACACTGGGATCGTCGGCTGCATCCAGTGTTTCAACCAGCATGGCAAGCGATTCGGATTCGTCGATCGCCTTCGCGATGTGGGGATAGCAGACGAGCAAAAACGTAAACAGATATACGATTGAACGCTTCATGCTTTTCATGCGGTGATGGTGATGGCAATTCTTGTGACGAGACGACAGTCAAACGAGACATTCATCGATCTTCCTCCAATTCGGTACGGTTCTACTGTAACGTGAAATCTGGCAGCTTCACAGTCTCTCCACCTTTGTCCGTAGATTCAGGCTTTCGCCTGCTCCAATTCGGGAGACTGAGTCAGCACACGCTGGCAGAAGAAAACAATGAATTCTCGGGGCGGGATCGGCAGCCTTAATGAGATCCGTGGTTCAAAGGTTGGTTTCAAGAATTCTGACAAACAACAACCAACGGGTGGAACAAACACCTCAACGACTGAATTCACTTGCTATTCGTGTTCATTCGCGTCCATTCGCGGTATAAACACGCTGATGCCGTCCACGGTTACAAACAACGTTTCGCAATTCACATTCGAACTGTGACGCAAGTCCAAATGAGGAGCAACATGAAGACACTAACAAGGGGGACTTTGACCGGGCTGATCTGTACGACACTTCTGGCCGGTCTCGCATCGACAAGTGCGTTCGCGGGAGAAGCGGACAAAACTCTGGTCGTTGCCGAGAATGGGGCACCAGGCGAAATTGGGCGGCCTCCGTCTCCGCCAGCCGGATGGACCGACGGATACGTTTTGGCGAACGGGATTCGCATCCACTACTGGCGCACCGGTGGAGACAAGCCCGTGCTGTTGATGGCCCACGGTTCCTCGGATGACGGGCTGTGTTGGACGAATCTGGCCAAAGAACTGGAGGCAGACTACGACATCATCCTGGCGGACGCACGGGGCCACGGCCTATCGGATCCAAACTCGCAATCGGATTCGGCGGACGCACAGGCCGAGGATCTGGCAGGCATCATCCGCGAGCTGAAGCTGGACAAGCCTATCGTCATGGGCCACTCGATGGGGAGTTCTTCCGCGATGTGGTTCGCTGCCAAGTATCCAGACATTCCGCGCGGCGTCATTCTCGAAGATCCTCGCCTCACACCTCGGCGTTCGGGCGATCCGCGTGCCTCTTCCAACACCGCGGTGGAGAAACGGCGCGCCCAGATCCTGAAGCGGAACAACACGCCCTACGCCCAACTCGTTGCCGACTGCATGAAACGCAACCCACAATGGGGATTGTCTGAGTGTAAAATCTGGGCCCCCTCAAAGCGGCTCCATCATCCCAACACCGCATACCGAAGGATTGGCGACCGTCCGCAGACGAGTGAACTGTTCACCAAGATCACCGCGCCGACGCTGATCCTCAAAGCCGACGCCCAGGGAGAAGAGAGGAAGCAAAACGAAAAAGTCGCTGCTCTGCTGGAGAACGGCTCGATAGTTCACATCGAAGGTGCGGGACACAATGTCCGCCGTGATCAGAAAGATCGTTTGCTGAAGGCACTGAAGGCGTTCCTCGGGGAGTTGTGAAGACCCGTGAAGCGACCTGACTAATCGGCCACACCCATAGGCCGTGGCTTCAGCTTGCCCCGCAAAGCCGAGCGTTTGCATGAAACAACACGTTGTGAGACGGTCTCCCGCGCGTTGTGAGACGGTCTCCCGACCGGCCCACGTCCGGTGGGAAGGTCAATCAGTGAGTCACGCTTCGCCGCGCGTTGTGGGGCGGTCTCCCGACCGGCCCATGTCTGGGGTCAGTCGGTGAGTCGCCACCGTGGCCCGGTCGGGAGACCGTGCCACAACACGCAACACGCCACAACACGCAACACGCAACACGCCACAACACCAGTGGATTTCTCACGCCGGATCGGCGGAGCCATTGATCCCCGTGCGGCCGAATCGTCCCAGAAATGGACCGTTCGCGGGATAGTCACCTGAGGTCAATGAACACGTAGGCTCCCACCCAAGCACAAGCCATGCCAGCGACCTGCATCAACAGCAACATCGACTTCAAACTAAGCTGCAACGGGCTCTCGCCACACGAGCGAGTCAACGCGCGATGGCCGTCGAGCTGTTGAACAATCGTCGTCACGATCAAGAGCACGCTGCACGCGATCGCCAATTTTCCGCCCATCAGCAATCGATCTGCAAACACCAGCGAGGGCACCACACAGGAGAGACACACTGCAGCGGTCAACGTCAGGCTGAGCTGGAGCCACATCGCAGCAGTGAACCAGTTGCGACAACAAAGACGAGTAATCGGCAGCAACACGAGCAATATTACTGCCGTACCAAACCAGCATACGGCGAACCAGAGGTCTTTCCACTCCGACGTGACAAACTCCTCGCCAGTCGATTGATCGTTTGCAAATGCGAGCAGCAGGAAGCCGGCGTTTGTGAGAATCAGAACTGCAAAACACCACCACAAGAACCGAGCCCGCCTTGGTTTGCCAGACCAGACGAGCAGCAGCGTTCCGATGGAAATGACCAGTCCCAGTATGAATGGCCACGCCAGGATGAACCTGAAGTAGATATCGTCCGAGGAGAGTCCATCACGCGCCAACACCTCGTAAACGTGTACGGGTTGACCATTGCAGCCTTCATAGGACGGAAGAAAAAGGCAGACAAACAACATCGCCCCAAGGCTCCAACTTGGGCAAAAGACCGACGCGAAGACCTGCTTCCAGGTGGAAGGCAATGACTCGAGTCGTTCGCGATTCAACGGTCCGCGAGTCGGTGTGTTTCGCCACGACAGGGATTCGACTTGGGAAGTCGATATCGACACGCTGTTGGTCCTAGTTGGCAAAAGGGGTGACTACGAGAAGGCTGATTACACTTTGATTAGAGCGATATGGACCGGGATTTATTCCCAATCAACTCATCGGTTTTTCGGCGCGACTCAGAAAAAGCCGTCCAGATAGATGACACATGTTTCTCTGTGTCGGCAAACGTTTTGATTTGTCGATGTGTGGGCTATAATGCGC
>JASLPZ010000513.1:0-3781 GCA_030744725.1 Pirellulaceae bacterium | reverse complement strand
TGGTCTGGGGCAGTCACAATCAGCGAATTGCTTGGCTCGTGGACGGCGATCGTCATCTTGGGCTCGAGGTCTCGTGCTGGCTGGCTGGCCTGTTTCTTTTGGGTCGATTTTTTGGAGTCTCCCTCTTGATTCGCCGTCGAAGGCCTGGATTCAGCAACCCCGCGTTGCCCTTGCTGCGGCGAGCCCGACTGATTCGATTGACGGCTACCCGTCGCAGCGGCGACCCGACCTGCATACGCATCGCGAATGACCGCTGCAACTTCGCTCGCATTGATGTGGACCAGTTCGATCACATGCGACGTGCCGTAAGTTTCAATCGATGTAATGCTGCTGTCTTTGTCGATGATCTTCAGGTAGTCTTCGATCAATTCGATGTCGCTGGCCGTACCCTGAGCGATCAGCCGATTCAGACGTGAATCGGCCACAACCGTAATCGTTCCCGCGATCATGGTCGTTGTTCCATCACGCGAAGTCACAAAACTGGTCAGAAACGAACCGGATGATGTCACATATCCATTGACGAGAGACCCCGCCACGGCGTCTCTTGCTGACTCGCCTCCGTCCAACAATTCCGCCAACACTCGAATCGCATCGTCGGGCTTCGCATACTTGAGATAGAACACAACCGGTGGCGATGGCACTGAATGAAACGGTCCCGCGATCATTCGCAAGTGTTCCTCGAATTGGTCGAGTGCTTCGGTGTCGTCTGACTGCAGTAACAGGCCGCGCGGCGTTACCTGGCACTGAATCGGCGGTGCTTGGCTGTTGATGTTGTTCGTCGTCAATAAACGCGCCCTGGGAGTCTCCAAAGGCGTTATCGATGGGGGCTTCGTTTGTATTGATTCATCGTTAACCACTCGTTCGGTGTCTTCTTGTCCGGCCTTTGCGTCTGATTGAAACAAGATGATCGGATTCGGTGCTCGCCAGAACTTGGCCACAGTCTCCACCACCTGTTCGGCCTGTTTGCCGCGCAAGGGGAAGAACCGAAGCTTGTCAGTGCTGCTCGCACCGCTCGTGCCGCTGCTAACATCCAGTCCAGCGACGATCTTCTTGATCTGTTCGATCTGCGGTTTCTTGGCGCGAACAAACAGCCGCATGTTTCCCGGATCGGCGTCGATCTTGGGCGCATCGGGGTCGATGTCTTCGGGATCATCAAGCGGGTCTGGCAGATCGAGCATTTCGTTCAATAAGCTGACAACGAAATGAGGATCGACGGTCTTCAGCGGGATGACCTCAAAGTCAGCTTCCGATGCCTGCAACTGTGACACCGTCGCCGCGATCTCCGCTTGAACCTCCGGCGCTGCCAGGGCAACGATGCTACTGGCCGTCTCGTCCATCGACAAACGCACGGACTTGTCGGCAAGCAATGTTTGCAAAACGCTGTAGACCAATTCGACATTACCACCTTCGACCAAGTGTGCACGAAGTTCCGATTCTCCGCTGGTCTCTGATGCCTTCTCTGGTTTGTCGATGGCCGTGATCAGGCCTTCAATCAGTTTGACCTTGTCTTCGATACCGGTGACAAAGATGTTCTTCCCCTGTAGGTCAGCCGACAGACTGACATCGATCCCGATCATCTCACCCACTGCCAAACCCAAATGCGGACGCGCCACGACCAAGATATCTTCGGCATCCACGTGCTGTAATGCGAAGCTCATCACGACCGTGCCGTTGTCGAGCGTAGAAGGCTCGAAAGCACCCAGTATCGTCTTAGCGTTCTTCAGCTTTCCCGCGGTGTCGGTGATCAACAGTTGATTTGTCCTTGGAAACACCGCTGGCGTCGTCATGAGTTTGAGGGCTGACAATTCTTCGACTGCATCTTCGGCGTCAAGGTCGCCAAGCGAAAGAATGCATTTCACAACCTGGTGGTCTTCCAGCTGATCGAGTTGTTCAACGGTGACCAGTTTTGCCAGGACATCCAACTGCTGCATACTACGCGGGTCGGCGAGGTTGATCACCGAAAGCAACCTGCCGCTGCGAACAAGCGTGAATCCCTGAGGCAGCAAGAACAGATTGACACGATCAATCGCTTCTTGCAGTGTGAACGAGTCCGGATCCGTGTACGTAAAGCTGCCAGTCGGAAGGTCGCCGACGTGCAACGCCAAATCGGACTCATCCGCAAGCCACTTGATAACGTCCCGCCACCGCGCGCCGTCGAAGGAGAATCGCAACATCCCATCGGGATCCGTCGTCGCTGCCGCGGCCGGGCCAACCTCAGCGGCTGGTTCATCCTTTGCCGCAGGTTCGTCTTTTGAGGCAGGTTCCACCTTTGCGGCCGGTTCATCCTCAGCGGCCGGTCTAGTCTCAGCGGCCGATTCAGCCACATCTGCCGATTCAACGCTTGGTGTTTCTTGGGCTACAACCAGCGGCACGTGTACGACGGCAACGACGAGCGCGATGGCGATCCAGATCTGGTGCCGTCGATGGAGAAGAGAAGTCGACCTGCCGATGCGGTAGACCGATTCGACGCAAACAAAGCCCATGTGGGAGGCTCCAAAAAGCAGGATGACGCGTCACCGTTGTTAGCCAGGATGCGGTGCGCTGTGCGCGAGGGTAATTGGCGACTACCAGATGCGAAATCTAAAAGTCGACTCCAATGGGTGGGTATAGATCTAGTCTCTATCGTACCTCGATGCTCGAAAAGATCAATATTTCGTTTTGTAACAAAGTGTAGTGGGTAAACTGCGGTTCAAACTACTGCAAATCACTGCAGTCACGTGGTATTTTCCAAGGAACCGGGCCTGGCGGACTAGAAAACTTGACTCATTTGTAGAGTAAAACCTGATACAAGCTTTCTAGTGAGTCATCGCATATGTCACAATGTTGATCCCCATTGGATAGGAATACTTCTCTGAAAACTGGCGAAAGTATTCAGGGTTGTCGCCCTCGCGTTCCCATCCGTCGCCCAGGTCATTGTTGTGGCAAAGAAGTGCCGCTAATCGTCCACCATCGTCAAAGTACGCCCAAAAGTGAGGTGCCGTGTCGCCGCCGGAAGGTCCATGCGTATGTTCATACGCGAAACCGCTGTCCCACGTCTTAATGTCCACGACCTGTGGTAGTTCTTTGAGATCGTAGACCATGTGGAAGATCGGGTGCGACAGCGACAGTTCTGTTGGTTCCCGATTGGGAAAGACGCCGCGCATTTCACTCAAGACTTGGGCCCATGCTTCCGTTGCCCAGAAGTCATCCATCATGAGAAAACCGCCGTTGAGCAGATAACGTCTCAAGGCGACCCTCTCGGGCGTACTGAGCGTCATCGTCTGGACACCTGCCATGTAGATGAATGGATGGTCGAATAGTTCCGGATCAGTGAGCCGGATGACTTTGCCGTCGGGAGCAACTTCAAGCGCGGTCAATTCCTGGAGTCGATAAGAGAAGTTCCAATCGCCGTCGGGATAATCATTGTCCCAGCGATCCCACCAGCCAAAGGGGCCGAACGAGTCGTACTGAATACGAACGAAAGTGAATACGTCGTCTTTGAATTCGTGCTGAATATCCCATGTTGGAAACTCGCTGCGAGACGGCATCCGACGTGGTCGCCAGAGAACTTCATGGCGAGAACGATTTGAACGGTTGTTCGATCGTCCTCCCTGGAATTGCGCGATCGCCAGCGTCGCTGCGAGGCAAACAACACCGCAGAGGATCACCGTCGCTCGACCTCGCATGGTTCGCGGCACTGGATTACTCGAAAAATGCACTAAATAAGCAGCCCCTCCCGGAACAGGGATTGCTCCTCACAACTGGCCGTTCAGTTTAGGAAAGTGACACGAATTGCAGGCAA
>JASLPZ010000512.1:0-3782 GCA_030744725.1 Pirellulaceae bacterium | reverse complement strand
TAAATCACGGGGGGTGGGTTGTATTTTGTGCTACCCACCCACTGGGCCGTTCCGTAAATTGACGCCCCACCCCTTTGATTTCTAGCGGACGGCGAATGGCCTCACATGTCGGCGCCATTTTTCCACGGAGAAACGATCGGCCGCAATTCGCACGCGCACGGCGCCGTCTTGATCCGTGTGAAGGACGCGCGCACCGGCCGCTTCGAATTCGTGACGTACATTCTCACTTTCGCTCGAATGCCCCCCGCTGATCACAACCCACAGGGGCCGAGACCACTGGGCGAAGACGCGCGGCCGGTGCTGTCCCCGCAGAACAACACACATTTCCCCGGCCCGATCGCGGTGCGTAACATGACGCATCATGAAAGAATTCTCAGCACTGCGAACGAAGGCCCGAGAGCGACGGGACAAGGCGATCAAGCGCGCGAGGGACGAGTACGCCGAGACGCTGGTCCGCATCGCCAACCTGGAACAGGATCTCGTGGGCCGCGACTCATCCACTCACTTGAAGATCAGCGAGGCCATCGAGCGGGTCATCCCAGACGACCGGACATTTACGACGGTCGACGTGATAGCTGGCCTGGAAGCATTAGATCCTGGTCGTGTGTGGCGCAAGCGGTCGATCGACAACCATATCTCTCGGTTGCGGGACAAGGGCCTGGTGCGGCGAATCAAGAAGTCCAAAAACACCGAGCCAGCCGTCTATGCTCGTATGGGTGTCGAGGTCGAGGCTGTGCCGTTCGAGGACATGACTCTGCCGGAGGTCATTGCGGCCACGCTGGCCGAACCGATGACTCAGACGGAACTGGTCGTTGCCATCATGGAAGCCGGGTACGACACCACCATGAGTCGACGAGCGTTGCGCGACGCTGTCGGGATGGAATTACGGAAGGCTCGCAAGCGGTTTTCCGCAGACCACGGGAAATGGTCGCTCCTGTAGCCTGTGTAGCGGTTTTTACCGATCCTCTCGCGATTCCTCAACTCTTGAGGAATCTAACCCAAACCAAAAGAATGGAGGGCTAGCTTTCTATGGCCATAAATAGTAGAGTTGTCTGTATGTTGATTGAAGCCTCAATTACTGCATCGGACGAGTATCGCCTCCTTTTGGATGAACATCGCCAATTATTGGCATCAATGGCGCTGCTTGATCAAGACGAAGCGCGTTTCATTGACGACATGAGTAAAAGCGCCATCACACTCGGCAGCCTCTATGCCGACGCTCGCAGCACAGTTGTTAAGGGCATAAAGGTCAAGGACTTCGATTTGAACGAGGTTGGGGACAAGAGCATACGGGCTCTCATAACTGCTGGCATGGGTACTGTTACCAGAATGCTGGCAGCTTCCGAAGAGTTCGCTGAATATCGTGATCTGGCTGCAATAAATGTTCAGCAAGCCACGTGCATTGTTCAAGCGCTGCATGACATCATTTGTATTTGGCCCTGGACAGATTCGACCGCTATAGAACGAGCCCAGGATCAATCCACTCGCGGCGAACTCATGGACCTGGAGACCTTTGCAAATGGACTTCGCGGGGTTTGAACGAGGGCTCCAAGACCGATTTAATAGCTGGGAACTTCCTGATCGGATCGTGCGAGAATTTAATCTACGCATCATTCACGATCTGTCGGCAAGCAACCCTATCGAGTTACCGAGAAGTGATCGGAAGATCATTTTCCGAATAGATATCCAGGACGCGGAGAATCCAGAAACCTATTACTGGTTTTCGCTTCACATTCACATGACTGATGACATGTTTTGGGTGTGCGACGTTACTGGTTTTGGGCACGATGCGGATGATAACGTGATTTGGCATTCACCGTCTTGACAACTAAAGTGGCCGTAAGGTAGCCTGATGCGTGCCTGAAACAAATTCAACAACAAAAGCCGCCACAACTGTGAAGTTATGGCGGCTTTTTCCTTGCGCGGAAGACGGCCCGCGTCTTGGCCGGCGCAGCGGTCTTATAAACCGCCGGAGGGGGCCAGCTTCGCTGGCTGGGATCGTAACCCCCGTCTTCCGATATCAGCATTGGGACTTCCGTTTGGCCGCCTTTAGGGCAAGGTCTCGAACCCACGTGGATGTCGTGCCTTCCGCCGCAGCGTCCAACAAAGCGCGCTCGTCATCAGTGAGGCACACGCGAAGTATGTTGGTTCGCCGATCTGCTGGGAGCTTTTCCGGTCGCCCCATTTTAGTTTCAGTAGTCATGCACTTATTATGGCTAGAAAAAGTTCTAAGTCAACCCGCTTTCCTACTTGCCACCAGACTTTCTATGGCTATAATAAGTGTAGTTCTTTGATATTCATCCAAACGAAAAAACCCGGCTCAGGCTTGCAGGCCGAAACCGGGCTTCACAATCGGGCTCTCGCCCTCATGCGATCTTGACAATTGCATTCTAGCGAGAGCCCACCGACACGGGAAGGCTTACGATGATCGCTAGACAATGCACCCACAACGACCGCAAAAAACACGGCAAAGACCGCAAAGGCAACCAGCGGTGGCAATGCCGCTCGTGTCGTGCAACCTTCGTCAGCGACGAGCAGCGCCCGCTTGGCGACATGCGGATCGATCTCGACAAGGCCGCTATGGTGCTGTCGATGTTGCTTGAAGGAATGAGCATTCGAGCTTGCGAACGAATCACGAAGATGAAGCGGGACACGATCTGCGACTTGATTGTCCAGGTCGGCGAGGGTTGCGACAAGTTCCTTGCGTCCCGCGTTCGCGACGTTGAATCCAAGTTCATCGAGCTGGATGAATTGTGGGGCTTCGTGACAAAAAAGTCCAAGAACGTAAAGCCCGGCGATGATCCTGAAGCCGGCGACTCATGGACGTGGCTTGCGATCGACTCAGATTCCAAAATGATTCTCGCTCATGCGGTTGGTAAGCGTGACGAGTCAACGGGAGTGCCTTTCCTTCGTCGCTTGCACAAAGCGACCACGGGACGCGCCCAGGTGACCTCAGACGGCCTGTCGGTCTACACGCACAATGTGCCGCTTGAAATGGGCTCACGGGTGGACTTCGCCCAACTGATCAAGAACTACAAATCGAGCCAGACAGAGACGCGATACTCCCCGGCAACGATAACCAGCATTGAGAAGAAACCACGCTTCGGTAACCCGCTCGAATCACGGATCAGCACGAGTTTTGTGGAACGATTAAATTTGACCGTCAGAATGCAAGTTCGCCGATTCACACGATTGACCAACGCTCACAGCAAGAGCGCGCGACACCACTCCGCGATGGTTGCCCTGTTCGTGGCATGGTACGACTTCTGCCGTCCTCATGAGACGCTTGGCAAGGCTACGCCAGCAATGGCGTGCGGGCTGGCTGATGCCAAGTGGACGATCAGGGATTTGCTGACTGAGGCGGCAAAAGGTTAGCTAGGATAAACGCTTCGCAGCCGTTACAATGACTCACATTGTAAGGTTGGAGGACGTGCGAGACGGGGAATCCAATGCCGAGTACGGCTGCGAATGAATTCATCTGCGCAATTGACTACCGAGCGCACGCAAAGGTGATGGACCACCGTGGTGAATGGGCAGAGATGTTGTCTACCATCATGGGACTTGACCACTTCATGATCGTACGAAACGGCATTCACGTAGTCGACAAAGTGGAAGACAAAGAGTCTCTGATACGAACGGTATTGGGGTTCAAAAGGCTTAGTATTTCCGTTCGCGACGTGGCACGACCAGAGGACTTTCAACAGCTCACTAGTGCCGCGACTCGCAATTGTTAGCCCACGATAGCCAGAGTTTCGCTATTGTCTCGTGGGTTTGCCCAGCTT
>JASLPZ010000511.1:0-3828 GCA_030744725.1 Pirellulaceae bacterium | reverse complement strand
AGATCGCTGTGCGCTTCTGCTCGGCTGAGATCTCCGCATCGTCTGTCAGACAAAGTTGGTAGGTATAAATCGCGGCCTGCAATCCTCGTCGCGATATTTCTTCAAAGGCCAGTCCGTTAAGCCTGTTCACGATGGCCGGCTTGATGCCTGGCGCGCCACTACGCGCCAGCGACAACATTGCATTCACGGCCACTCTTGGGTTCGGCTCTTCAATTGCACGCGATTCCCAGGTGTCGAGCGGTTGATGTTCGATCGCCATCCGCGCAGCGTGCACCAACTGCGGGTCGTCACTGGCCAGCCAGCGCCACGCCTGGTCCACGGCGTCACTACCAATGGGCGTCAACAACGCTTCCAACGTTCGACGCTGCCTGCGAGCCCCCGCTGTGAATTGCGCGCGAGCCACCTGTTGCGCGGTTGCTGGTCGATTCTCTCGCTCACCCGTGTAACGCACGCGGTACAGCCCCGACTGTGTTTTTCGACCACCCGTCACCAGGTACATCGCACCGTCAGGGCCAAAGTCCAAGTCGGTGACGTTGAGCGGCCGTCCTCGCAAAAACGGCTCGGCACGTCCGAAATATCCGGCCCCCCGCGGCACCAAATGAACGACCAACACGCGTCCATAGGCCCAATCGAGAATATAGAGAGCGTCTTGGTATGGCTGAGGATAATTGCTACGGTGACCGAATTTGACGGCCGTTGGCGAGCCTTTGCCGATGTCCAACGTCGGTGATGCATTGTCCGGATGGTCCGGGAAGTACGGCGGCCAATTACCCGTGACACCGCGCCAACCAAAATCGCCGCCTGGGACCAACTGGTTGACCCGAGTTGGACGATACCACGGGGCACCCATGTCGTGTTCGGCATCGGCATCGTAGGTGAACATCTCGCCGTCAGCATTGAAGTCGATCCCAAACGGATTTCTTAGACCGGCCGTCACGAGTTCAATCTTGCTGCCATCCGCGTTGAGTCGAATGACGTGGCCCTCCCGCGTATTGGCGCCACGTCGTTGTTCTCGAAACGGCGATGTAAGGTCCGGCAGCGAGGTTGGCAGATCTACAGAGTCGCCGTGAATGCTGTAGACCCAGCCATCGGGACCGAGCGCCAGATCGTTACGGCCATGCCCAACGCCTCCCGTCGAACTGTACAGTAGGTCGACTGTCTCGAATTGGTCGTCGCCGTCGGCGTCTCGCAACCGATACAGCCCTTTGGAGTTGTTTGCGTTGGCGTACAGCGAGTCGTGGGCGAACAGTAGCCCACGACACTCCAACAATTCGTCGTTAATCGTCTCGACTTTCGCGACACGATCGCCGTCATCGGCCAAGGTCATCCGCAGCAACCCTTTGCCCTCACGCCCAATCACGAATCTGCCTTGTGGATCAATTGCCAAGCTGACCCATGACCCTTCGTCCGGCGCTGCGGCTCGAATCAAACGGACCTCGAATCCTGGCATGGTCTGAAATTGACCGGGTTCGCTGTCGGGAGCTTCGCCGAGTGCACGCATCCATTGTGTGTAATCATCAAACGGATTGATCTCGATCGCATGTCGCGGCACGAACCACGGTCGCGCCGCGACCTTTCCCAAACTGATCGTTGGCGTTGACCGCGACACCCAGGTGGAATCCGTGACAATTTGGCGTTCGCCTTGGCGCGTTTGAAGAACGAGGCTGACGGCCAGCGCCGCGGCGACTTCTTGGGCATCTGCCTGGACGCTAACAGTGTTTTTTCCAGGGTGTAATGAAGCCAACACATTGAGTTCAATCGGATCGTCGTAACTCCGGACAGATGCGACCACTTGGCCGTTGATCTGCACCAACGCATGGCAATACTCGGTCAGGACGACCAACTTTGCCTTCTGTGAGCCTGGTGGCACTTCGAAGGATTTCGATAAGTGGGCTTTGCTGCCCGATTCGTGTGATGTGGTTGGCCAGATCCATTGCGGTGCCGAAATGTCGGCCGCGTCGAGGTTTGGCCCAATGCCTTGTGAAAACACCGTGCTCTGCGAGAACACTATCGTTGAAGCAACCAAGAAGAGTCCAGTCAGAGAGGTCAGTCGTATCATGGCAACTATTCCATTTGGCGAGTAAGCTCGAGGCACAATCGATTTATCACACCATCAGACAATAATCAAGAACATACGCGATGCCAACTCGAATCGCATCCCAGGCAGCCTAACGGGGTGACGGACTTCTTCGAAATTCCAAGACGATGGTAGTCCGACGCGCAGATGGCGACTGCACGCTGCAGACACACCAATCACGATTCGCCCTGAATCACCAAACATTTGAGATTCCCGTCGCGGTCCTTGCAGTAGAACCGGCGGCCCGCCAAGACGATGTGCGGCCAAGCATCACGGCGAAACAGCGCATTGCGATGCGCCAGCTCGGTGTAGTTGCCGGGCGAGCGGCGTACTGTTTCGACAAGCGACAACTTGCCCCGGTCCGCCCAAACCACCAGACGATCATCACTTGTCACCAAACACGAACCGGCAGTACCAACTTTGTTGCCTTTCCAGATCGTCCTGCCGGTTTTCCAATCGACACAGTGAATGCCACGCCAGGCCCAGTAGACATGACCATCGTGAATCAGCGGGCTGCATACACCTGAGGGATCGTTGATCTCCCATACTCTCTTCGCTTGTCCCAATGTCACATCAAGACGGCACATCGCATACTTATTGTAGGCGGACGTGATGATCACGCTGTTTCCGTGAACGGCAGGTGTCGGAATATTGTTGGCAAAGTCTGTCGTCCACGGATACACGGCCACCGTCTCGCCCACATGCCCGGCGTCGAGACGCACAACCACGAGATTCCTCATTGTGAGCAGTGCCACGCACGGAGTCCTTTCGACAATGATCGGTACTGGACCGCCAGAGTGCCCTGCTTCGTCCTTCACTTTCGAAGTCCACAACAGTTTTCCAGTAAGCTTATTGAACCCTTTCAGCGTCCCCGTCTTTGTGTCACCGACTTCGACCAGCAACGTTTCCTGGAAGACGAGTGGCGATGAGGTATAGCCGTAGTCACGTCGGCTTTGACCGTTGCCTCCGACATCTGGCCGCTGCTGAGCAGCAAACCGATCGTAGAGGTTCAACGCCCAAACCTCCCGACCGTCATTTCGCGTGTTCCAGCATCGCAGATCACCATCGATGCCAAGCGTATACAAGTAGCCGGTTTTGGGATCGAATTCCGGTGTCGACGATGGGCCGCTGTAGATGCTCTTGTCGCCAGTACTCTTTCGACCATACAAAGGTGCGGCATAGGACTCTTTCCACAGCGTCTTTCCGCTGGCCGCGTCGAGACACATGACGTTCTCTGTTTTGCCCGTCGAGCCCATCGTATAGAGGCGATTGGCCACGACCAAAGGTGATGTCGAGCCCTTGCCAACGTTACCTGACCACGCCTCGTCAAGCCGCCACTGTTTTCCGTCCCACCCGGATGACTCGACGACGATATCGTTTCGATTCACACCACGCCAGTGAGTCCAATCGGCGGACCATGCCGCCGGTGGATCGAGCAATATCGTCGCCGCACAGGTAAGGCAAAGCCAGCAGAACGGTCGTCCTAATCGTAATTGCATAACGCTCTCCCGGTGATCCAACGCTCTCGACTTGCCGATGCCCAGTTCAAACTCCCCGTTCCTCGCCCCCCATTCCGTGAAGGAACTCGAAGGACGGTGCCGCCGTCGAGCTGGATTGGCGCACTGGTAATCTTGGTAAGCGAAGATTCTTGTTGATCTTCCATTGCAGATACAAGATGCCAAAAATGAACGTCCAAAACGCATTAGACCACGCGGGGTGACTTCGAGGCACTTGAATCAACAAGTTGAGAC
>JASLPZ010000510.1:0-3834 GCA_030744725.1 Pirellulaceae bacterium | reverse complement strand
ACGGTGATTGATGGCCGTTGGCCAATGCTAGTTTGCAACTGCGCAATTTCAAAACTCGCAGGCTAGTGAATAATCCGCGGTAGCGGCCGGGAGAGGGCGCGCCAAAGCAAGTCTTGAATAAATGAATCAAACCGAACTCAGAAGACCTTGTTGTGATGCGGTCTCCCGACCGCAATGCCCTTCCTCTCCTTGTTGTGATGCGGTCTCCCGACCGCAACACCACTCCGACCGAAGGTCTCCAAGAGCGCGTGGAATACCTGCCCACGTTTGCTGCAGAAAAAGGAGACCTTCCGTCGAAACGGTGAGCTGGTCAGGAGACCAGCCCACAACCAACATGAGAAAACTGGTGAACCAAGAACGAAGGAACTGCATCCTAATGGCCGCTGCATCCTTGCTGGCGATCTTCGCTTTACCATTATTGGCGACGGCGGAACCCGCCCATCCCAACATGATCTTCATCATGACGGACGACCAAGGGTGGGGCGACGTGGGCTACAACGGACATCCAAGGATCAAGACGCCCAATCTCGATGCCATGGCCGCAGCGGGAATCCGCTTCGACCGCTTTTACGCCACGGCCTCAGTCTGCAGCCCGACACGCGCTTCATGCCTCACCGGACGAAACAACTGGCGCATGAACATCAGCAATCCCATGAGAGCTGATCAAGGACATCTTCCGCAGGAAGAAATCACGATTGCCGAGGCGCTCAAGGCGGAGGGCTATGCCACGGGCCATTTCGGCAAGTGGCACGTCGGCGGGTTTGATGCCGAGACGGCCGGATCGCATGTCATGCCGCCGTGGGAGGCTGGATTCGACGAGTGTTTCTCAACACACAACGTCATCGTGACGCACGATCCCTACGCGAAGCTGGGCAAAGGCGGAATCAAGGCCTGTTATTGGCATAATGGCCGGAATATCCCTCTGGACGAGGCACAAAACGACCCGAGGCTGCGCGGCGATGACGCTGCGATTGTGACAAACAAAGCCGTTGACTTCATCCGCAAACAGGTCGCGGCAGAGAGACCATTCTTGGCGTTGGTCTGGTTCCACAACGTGCACACGCCGCTTGGCAAGAACCCGGAACTGATGAAGCAATATGCTGACTGCGATCCGAAAGAACAGATCTACTTCAGCAACATAACCGCGGTTGATACACAAGTTGGAGTGCTGCGGTCCGAGTTGCGAGAACTTGGCATAGCAGACAACACGATGGTCTGGTTCACCAGCGACAATGGTCCAAATCTGAAAGGCAAGAAGGATATTACCTACGCCGCGGCTCAGGACGGAAAGTTCAACTACACGCCGCTCGGATCCACCGGTGCCTATCGCGGCTGGAAACGAGACTGCTATGAAGGCGGCCTCCGTATGCCCGGCATTCTCGAATGGCCGGAAGAGATCAAGCGGCCATTCAGCACCGATTTCGCCGCAGTGACGAGCGACTACTTTCCCACCGCACTCGACGCAGCCGGCATCCCCTTGCCAACCGACCGCCATTATGATGGCATCAGCCTGCTCCCATTGATCGAAGGACGCGCAAAGGAACGCAAGCGCGCGATCGGCTTTCACTGTAACGGCATGCAAGCCTGGACAGAGAGGCAGTACAAGATTGTCCGTACCATCAAGGCGAAGAAGAAGCCTTCCAGTCAGTGGGAGCTCTACGACCTGTTAGATGATCCCTTTGAAACCAACGATCTGGCCGTGACGCATCCACGAATCGTCGCACGCATGGCAGGTGATTTCGCCAACTGGGCCGAATCCGTTCAAACCGATCAAGAAAAGGTAATAAGGAGACCCAATGACCCGCCATTTGCTGTCAGTTTTTTTCGTGTGTTTAAACCTGGTCGCCACGTCCCAATGGTGTGATGAGGGTCATGCCGCGGACGAGGCGGGAGCCACAGTATTGGTGGAAGCGGAGAGTTTTGAGCAACTCGGCGGTTGGGTCGTTGACCAGCAAGTGATGGATCAAATGGGCTCTCCCTATCTGCTCGCCCATGGTCTGGGGAGACGTGTGGGCAATGCCATCTCCACGGTCGAATTTCCACGCCGTGGCCAATTTCGCATCTGGGTTCGCACGCGAGATTGGGTTGCCCCTTGGAAAGCCCCCGACACGCCAGAGGCGATGAGGGCGGTTGGGGCCCCGGGAAGATTTCAAGTTCTCCTGAATGGGAAAGCAGTCGGAACAACTTTCGGCACCGAAGGAGCGCAGTGGCATTGGCAAGATGGCGGAACGATCGACGTTCCCGCCAGAAGCGTGATCCTAGCGCTGCGCGATCTCACCGGTTTTGACGGGCGCTGCGATGCGATTCTCTTCAGTTCAAACCTGAACTTCACACCACCCAACGAATCCGACGAATTGAGAAGTTTCCGCAAGCGGTTCCTCGAGTTTTCTGAAACGCCATCTCCGGGGGGCGACTATGACCTGGTAGTTGTCGGAGGCGGCATGGCCGGTTGCTGCACGACCGTTAGTGCGGCGCGAGCCGGCTGCCGCGTGGCATTGATTCAGAACCGACCAGTACTCGGCGGCAACAATAGTTCCGAAGTGCGCGTCGGCCTTTCCGGTTTGATTCACCAGAAACCGTACGCCAAACTTGGCAATCTTGTCGATGAAATTGGACCGGTTGGTCACTGGAACCTCTGGGAAGCAAACCGATCTCCAGATTCTCCCCGCAGCAAACGTATCTTTGAGATCATCAAAGAGCACCCCGAGAAGAAGACGCACAACGCGGGGCCACCCTCCAATTACGAAGACCAGCAAAAGGAAGGTGTCGTTCGTGCTGAGAAGAATGCAAGCCTCTTCCTCAATATGCATGTAAATGAAGTTGAAATGGATAGCGATTGTATTACGGCTGTCATCGCACAGAACATTCAGACTGGAGAGCGCGTGCGGTTTACTGGTCGAGTTTTTGCTGATTGCACCGGCGATGGAAACCTCGGCTTCCTCGCCAAGGCTGATTTTCGCCAAGGCCGTGAAGGAAAAAACGAGACGGATGAAGCCCTCGCCCCTGACCAAAGTGACAAACTCGTAATGGGAACATCGGTGCAATGGAATTCGGCAGAGGAAGACGAACCATCGTCGTTTCCGGAGTGCCCTTGGGCCGTTCATTTTGATGAGAAGACTTGCATTGATACGTTCAAAGGGGATTGGAATTGGGAAACGGGAGCGCTGCGTGACCAGGTGAACGAATTCGAAAGAGTTCGCGACTACGCATTGCGTGTCACGTACGGCAACTGGTCGACGCTCAAGAACACCGCGAAATTCGAAAAGAAGTTTGCGCGGCGTCGTTTGAGTTGGGTTGCCTACATCGGTGGCAAACGTGAATCGCGTCGGTTGCTGGGAGACGTAATTCTTAGCCAACAAGATATTGTCGAGCAAAACTCGTTTCCCGACGCGTGCGTGACAACAACCTGGACGATTGACCTGCACTATCCGAAAAAACCCCGTTGTGCCTGCGACGCATTTCAAGCGACGGCCAAGCAGCTGGTGATCAAGCCTTATCCAATCCCCTTTCGCTGTCTCTATTCACGCAACATCGACAATCTCATGATGGCGGGCCGAAATATCAGTGTGACTCATGTCGCCCTTGGCACTGTCCGCGTGCAAAGAACGACCGGCATGATGGGGGAAGTACTCGGGATGGCTGCTTCTTTGTGCAAGAAACATACGTGTCTTCCAGGCGGCGTCTATACGATGCACCTGAAGGAATTGCAGGAATTGATGGAAGCGGGTGTGCCTGCGCACAACCTCTAGTGAGGCTATGCCTCAGACCGACGCGAGCTATCGCTCGGTTGCGGCGACCCGCTCCCCGACCAACCTGCGGTCGGTGCCCGTCGCT
>JASLPZ010000050.1:0-26148 GCA_030744725.1 Pirellulaceae bacterium | reverse complement strand
TCGTCTTTCGCTCCGCGAAAGCACGTTCCTTTCGCGGAGCGAAAGGCGACTATCGGACAGTAATTCCTCGGACAATCTTCAGGAGTCAACGATGAAATCGAGGATGATTGAATTCCTGCGCGACGGCGACCCGCGAGAAGGAACGATCAACAAAGGACGAACCTATCTCGTGACTTCGGGAACCGATAACTCGGTAAGGTCCTTTGAGATGCCCTGCGGCCACACCGACATCCAACGATTTCTTGCCAGGCTCCGATATCGATTGTCCGTAGCGGATCAAAAAAGAGCGTTGACAGAGCTATCTGAACTAGTGACTGACATCCTTCAACCGTCCGTGGATGGGAATGAGCCGATTCAACTGGACTTGGTTGTGAGTGTCGCGGAAATTGGGGCTTTGCCGTTTGAAGCCGCCACAGACAGCGACGGCCAGCAACTATTCGTTCGTCGTGACAAAGTTGTGGTTCCGACACGTCGGATTCGAGGCGAGTTTGAGGAAAAACAACGGCCTTGGCCGGCACGGCCAAGGGTGCTGTTCGTCTATGCAAATCCTGATTGGCTCGAGAACGCTCCGAAAGTGCCTGTCAGGGAACACGAGGAAGCGTTAGAGGCGGCGCTGAAGCCTTGGCTGGAACTGATGGAGCACGTACGCGGGGCAGTGGTCCCCGATGCCACCTCAGTTTTGGTGAAGAAGGAGGCTAGCCTCGGCGAGGTCAAGAGCGCAATCCAACAGGCACGGCTTCACGGAAAGCCGTTTACACATGTTCATATTCTTGCCCACGGTGTGAGGTTTGCGCCGGACCAACATCTGCCTGACAATTACGAATATGGGCTCGCGCTCAATTCGGAACTCGGCAAACCGGTCGAATCAGACGAGCTTGCCGACGCAATCGTGTCGCAGGACAGTCGGCCCGTCGTCGTCAGCCTCGCCGTTTGCGACGGAGGCAATCAGGCAAATTGTGCATTTCGCGTCGAAAGCCTCGCCCACCCGGTTGAATCATGTCCGCTGTAGAGCCGGTCTCTACCGAAAAACAGGGCCGACTGATAGGAACGACACGGCGGCGTCAGGGTCCCACTTTCTCATACGTCGCGCCGAATAGGTCTTTGTCGACGATCCAAATGTCTTCCGGATAGTCGACATCCGTATCGTCATAGCCCTTCACCAAATAATCGCCGGGCTTGCCAGATAACACTCCCCACGAGGCGTGCACTTGGAATGTGTGGTCGAGTTGTGCAGCCCATACGCCTTTGGCGTCCGGATTCGGAACATACTTCTCCCAGCCGTCGTTGTCCACTTCGCCCGTCGCGTTGTACTTCTGCTGCAATTTCGCCGCGGTCTGCGGCCATATTTCACCGATCTCGCCCCGGCAAAGAAAGTCGCCGGCGCTGACGGTTTCCTCACCCTCGATCGTCTTGACCGTCTGCTGCTTATCGACGCTCTTGGCCCAAATCGGCCGCACTTTCTTCGCGTGAAACCACGTTCCCGCGGCGTTTACTTCGTCGAGAAGCTCTTGGTTGGGTGACACTCCGTTATTTGTTTGATTCATCTTACGCTCGGTTCTTTGAGACTCCTTGCATCCGCTGCAAGACAATAACAAAGCGAATGCGAATGACACAGTCAAAAGAATTCTCTGCGACATTGCGACAACTCCTCCGAAAGTCCTCAGTCCCTGCTTTATTTTATCAACGGTGTGATGCGTTCCACGCATAATCCGCTCTATCGCCGCCGGCTCGCCGTACGTGCCCAAATCTCCGTGGCTTGGGCTGGACTGCCGCCGTAGATCTCAGCAAACGCCTCGGCAAACCTCTCTCCGCCGCGCAGCGCGTCCAGCAGGGCACCGGTTCGCTTTGAATCTTTCATGAGGAATTTGACGAAACTGTAGCCGGCAAGTGCCGCCGATTCAGGGGGGATCTTGCCGTTTAAGAAATCATCGGGTCTTGCCAACGATCCCAGGATACCGGGTAGTTCACTATTCCACGCAGTCACGCGTGAATCCTTAGCCGCGATGCGAGACGCCACGACGCGACCCACTCCATCGGCAAACCACTGCGGTGTGTCCGAGAGGCTGGCCACATAGGTAGCCGCCAACTGCTCGCTGATCAGACTGTCCAATGAATATTCGTCGGCGCGCGGCGGGATCAGGGCTCCGTAAGCATCAACAATGTCGTACCTCCAATGGCCACGCCAACCGCGAGGAATCTCGCGTTTTTCGACCATCTGGCCGAATTCACTGTAGTCGTAACGCTGTCGAAAGAAGAACAGTGTCATCCGCCCCTTGACCAGTGCCTCGTCGGAAGGCGCTCCGACCATCGCCGTGACGCGTGGTGCGAGTTTCTCAGCGGTCTCGCCATATTCCTGCAAGCTCGCTTCGCCCATGCTGCCCATTAAGAGGAAATTCGTTGTTATTGCTGTCTGCGCCTCGAAGCCGGGCATCCCAAGCCGCCAGTTCTTTCCGGCCAACTCGGCGCGTGCGGCGCTCAGTTCTTCGTGTGTCGAGGACTGGGCTCGGGCCAGAGCGGCAACGCGGACAACGTCTTGATTGGGATTAGGTCCATCGAACGTCGCACCTTCAGAGATCCATTTTTCGATTTTGCCGATCACTTCGTCTGACAGTGGTGTGCGTCCCATGGGCATCCGCGCCTCGCCACCTTCGCCTTTAATGCGTTGGATCAACAAGCTGTCGACCGGTTTGCCAGGCACCAGGGGTGGCCCGCTGTCGCCACCTTTCAGGAGACCTTGAAAGTTGGACATGTTCAGCCCGCCGCGCACACGTTGCGCGTTGACGTGGCAGCCATTACAGTTCGCGGCCAGGACTGCCGCGATGTCGCCCGCGAAGCTGACGGTTTCCTTACCCGTTGATTTCGCAACCGTCAGTGCTGGCCCAGCTTGCCCCACCGCGTCAGGAGCCAGCGTCTTGAGGCCAACTTGAGGATCCTCGCCATCGTATTTTGCTCCCTGCGTGATCCAGTCTTTCAACGTCTTGAACTCCGCAGGTGTCACCTTGCCCCCACCGCGCGGCATGTCACCACTGTCGATCATCTCGATGATACGGCTACCCGATGCGTCGCCAGGAAAGATCACGACGCCCGCCGATGATCCCTTCATCAGCGCGGCGAAATTCACCATGCTGAATTCGCCACGTGCGTTGTTTATGTGGCAGTTTTCACATTTTTTGATGAGCAACGGGGCGATCTGTTTAACAAAGCTGATGCCTCCACCGGGTGGAATTGGGGGCTTTGGTTTCTCAATGTTGACAATCGCCGGCAGCTCGATGCCCTCTAATTCGAGCAGCGCGTGGGCCCGGATCACTCGGTTTCGGACTGGCTCCAGCAGATTGATCATGTCGTCGTCAGCGTCTTTGGCGAGTTCTGCCATCTTCCCCTGAACTGCTTTGACGACCTCGGCGGATTCGTCGAATTTGCCTTGTGTGTAAAGCGATCCTGCTTTGCGGATTTGCGCATTCAAGGCCTTCGCTGCGCGAGTCTGTGTGGGCGTAGCCGCAACGCCCCACGAACTGGCAACGCCAACCAATAGTAGGGCCAGAGCTGCTAACTGGAAGCCAGCAAGAAAGCGTGTGATCGACTGGCTCTTCATAGCCAAAATGCCTTTCAGATGTGATCGCTAAAAGCAGATGTGGGCCGTTTCAACTCGCAGCACAAAAGAGCCCAACTCGAGCTGTCAAAACGAGTTGAGGCACAAGCGACGAGGGCAATTCCATTGTACGATCTGGCCGAACTACACGGTACCGGGAAAACGAAGCCCTTTGATGAACGCTCACCCGAGCCAGTTGTACTCGCCCACGAACCGAATTCGCAATCAACCCCTGCTATGGACGTCCTGACCGACGCCGCGCCGCTCGCCGCCGTTTCGATGGTCGAAGACCGTGCTCAACGGCAAACCACTCGGCGTATCGCTCGCGATCACGGTAGCTTGTGTTGCGATCGTCAAGAAGATGCCCCAGTTCGTGGATCAAGATGTTGTTGAGGTAGAAGTTGCGAATCGACGTTTCAGTCCAAACCAATGTCCAAAGCGACGAAGAATGTTGGACCCAGCGCCCCCCAAACTGCCTCGTTTCGTTATGTTCTGCTGGCCGCGGCGGTCGGTTGAAGTACTCGACCAAGCTGGCTTCGATTGGATACAAGTACAGCGTCGCTCCCCATTGCATCCCATAGCAGGGAAACGACCGTTTCTTGCGAGTCATACGGCTCAGCTGGATCGTATGTAGAGGATGCAACATCCATTCAGGAAGTTGAGCCAAACGTCTGCGGATCTGTCTCTCCGTCACGACATGCGAGTAACCCGGCCCGGCGCTTTGCACGACGATTCGATAGTCAGCGGAATCCTCGACATCCTGCGGTGCGTGCCAGTCTTCAGGCGGTTCGTACGCAGTATGGTTGTTCAGACCCGTTCCTCGGGCTCGTTTGCCGAGCTTCGAAGCTGTCCGTGTTGATTTCGGCAGGCGATTGCGCGAACTTGGGCCAGCGTGCTTGTGGGAGGTACGCTGCTTGCGGTTCGCAGGTGAGCGTCGTGTCATGGGATTACCTCGAACTGGTCGTAAATTCTCCGCGTTTCCGCAGTGACTTACATTCCGTTCAGAGGTCACGTCACCCGATCTACATTCCGTTGATGAAGAGAAACACGGTCAAGGCCGCAGCCGTTAAAACACTGACTCAAATCTAGAGGGCGAGACCCTGGACACGCTAGTGAACATTCTAAGTTACGCGTGATAAACAACTTATGAGTTCAGTTGGTGAACTTACGGCGACCTCGGACCACGCCGATTGGGGATTTGGGCGCTTTCGTAGCACCACGGAAACAGCTGGTTCTCGCGTTTGTTCCGGAGGAAATGTCGTCCTGGCATCCGCGCAGTCTTGCAACTCGGGTGTTGCGACCAAAGGCAGGCCACTTGTAGTTGCGTCGCTTGCGACACTTGGGTCTAACCACGACCCACCCGGAAAGGCGACAGATCGATTTCCGGCGTCTCACCTCGCATCAGTTGACAGATCACCAATGCAGTCCCGGGGGACATATGAAGCCCGCTACGAAAATGGCCAGCGGCGACAAACGCATTTGGCAGATCCGGTACGGAGCCAATATATGGAAATCCATCAAACGTGTCGGGACGCAAGCCTGCCCAGGTCTTTTCAACGCAGGCATTGCTCAGATCCGGCACGATGCGACAGGCTAGATCCGTTAGTTCCTGGATCTCCACGGCAGTTGTCTGCCTGTTGAAACCAACTTCTTCCTCGGTCGAACCAACAATGACTCGCCCGTCATCCCTGGGGACCAAATACCGTGGCCCTTCGTTTAGAACGTGGGTGAAAACACGGTGCGGAGCTCGGAAAAGCACAATTTGACCACGAATCGGCAAAATGCCAGTCTTGATGCCAAGGCGGCTCAACAGCGAAAACGTCCAGGCACCCGTCGTGACACAATACTGATCTGCCGAGAGCGTACCGGTCGTCGTTACGACACCGTTGATTCTCCCCGCGTTGATATTAAAGTCGGTCGCTTCAACATGATCAGTGATTTCGACGCCGCGCTGTTGGCAGGCGGCAACGAGTGCTTGCAGATGATGTGGGTTGCGTAGCTGAGATTCATCAGGAAGCCGGTACACGGCTACCAAATGCCCCGAATCGGCCAGCGGCTGCAAGGCTGGTTCGATTTCGCCAACTTCGGCTGCGGTGATGCGGTTCATTTCGATTTCCACTTCCGCCAGTGACGCCGCGAGCGCGTGAAGCGAAGCAGCTTCGCCCGGACTTCGGGCCAGGTACAGCCCACCACAACGGCGAAAACCGGTGTCAATTCCGGTTTCCGCGCGGAGCTGTTCAGACCACACCGGGTGCAACTGGTGGCTCAATCCTCGCAACTTTTCCAGCGGGTGGACGGCGGTTTGTAGATTTGCGGGGGGGAGGATTCCCCCGCCTGCCCAGGAAGCTTCCTGTCCGGGGCGACTGCGGTCGATCACTCGAATGCGTTTTCCTTCGTGAGAAAGCTGATAGGCAATCGAAAGGCCGATGACGCCCCCGCCCAAGATCAGGCAATCGATCGTCATGACACATCCATTAGTGCTGTCTGAACGTGAGAGTACAAGCTCGTCCAGGTCGGATCGGCCTGCGTGAGTTGCGTCAACTCGTCAGCTATCCGTGCCAGATCTGCCAGATCATCTACGTCGGACCAAAGCGGCAATTCCGCGAACCGGCAACCGGCACTGCTGAGCCGGTCGACGGTTTGCTGCCAAACCGACGGCGTGCTCCAGTCGATCTCCGCAAAGATTGGTGGCACTTGGCCTGCAGCACCCACCAGGTAGTATCCTCCGTCGCGCGACGGACCCAGAACGACAGGATGGGTCTGCAGGACTGCAAACGCCTCATCGATGTACTGGGCGGGCATTGTTGGGCTATCAGTCCCAATCAAGACGACTCGGTCTTCGTGCCCAACGAGATGAGAATCAAAGAACCGATTCATGCGCCGGCCCAGGTCACCTGACGATTGTGGGATCAATTCCCAAGCCGCGGGAGTGACTGCAGCGAACTCTGCGCGCCGTTCAATGGGGCTGTAGGCAAGAACACGGCGATCTCCCAGTTCTTGAAATCGTGCCAACAGAGTTATCACGAAATGGTGATAGAGTTGGCTCGCTTTGTCATCACCGATCGACCGTGCCAGCCGCGTCTTCACGGTGCCGGGGAGCCAGTATTTCGCAAACATGCCAAGCTGATTCACGATCTGTCGCGCCTGGGAGGTGTCACAGCGAACGCATGAGACGTTTCAGCAGCACGGCATTCACTCGGCCGCGAAAACGTTCGCGACCCTCAATCCAAACCACTGGCACACATTCCGTGTACCGTTCGGTCCATTCGGGGTCTTCATCAATATCGACCACTCGCGGCGTCAGGCCATGGCGAACCAACTCTGCGTGAGCATCGTCGCACAAATGGCACCCCTTTCGGGTGTACAGCACCGAGTCTGGCGTCGCCATCTTGCAATCTTCCTTCGCGGCGTCTGGGAGGGCGTGCGTGGTCGAATCCGAGAATCGCTTTGCATTTCTTCGTGACTTTGACCCCAAGACCTTGCACCTGCTTCTCAGTGTGGCCTTGTTGCAGGCCAATTGGCCATAATCCAACTTGCGTCTGAGGCAATTATCGGGAGCTGTCGCACAATCGTCAACAAGGAACGAATTGACGCAACCCAATAGGAATAGGAGCTACTCGTGTCGCGAATTGTCCCACCATTGTTGTGTGGCAGTTCGAAACTGGAATCTAACGCGGCTGTGTGATAGTTTTAGAGTTGAACTGTCGTCCGGTTCATTTTGCAACGTGACACGAATTGACAGGTGCGCCGTCGGTTGGGTCCGCGCGGGCGTCTCCTTCGAATCGCGCATGTCCACTCATGGTGGCAAACGGTTTACCAACCAATGGTGAAGCTTAGCGTTAGAAAGTTTCTTGAATTCGTCCAACGCAGCCAACTGGTTCCTGAGAACCAGTTGAAGAAATCGTTGCTCGAATTGAAGGCGCAGGAAGGTGGGAACCTACCCTCCGACGCTGCGCTCGTTGCCGCTCATCTGGTAAACGCCGAGTTGCTCACGTCGTGGCAAGTCGAGAAACTGATGAGGGGCAAGAGCAAGGGCTTCTATCTCGGCAAGTACAAATTGCTTGATCATTTGGGCACGGGTGGCATGAGCAGCGTGTATTTGGCGAAGCACGTGCTGATGAACCAGAAGCGGGCAATTAAAGTACTGCCCCGCAGCAAGGTTGGAGATTCATCTTACCTGGCGAGATTTCATTTGGAAGCCCGAGCGACGGCGTCACTGGACCACCCGAATATTGTGCGGGCCTATGATGTCGACAATGAAGGTAATCAGCACTATTTGGTCATGGAGTTTGTCGACGGTAATGACCTGCAGACGTTGGTTACCTCTGAGGGGCCGATGGCACCTGAGTTGGTGGCCAATTACATCGCGCAGGCGGCAGTCGGTCTGGCAAATGCCCATGAGAACAATCTGATCCATCGTGATGTGAAGCCTGCCAATCTGCTGATCGATCCAAATGGTGTCTTGAAGGTTCTGGATTTGGGGCTCGCGCTGTTCTCGGAATCTGACTTTGATTCGTTGACGATTGCCCACAACGAAAATGTGCTCGGCACCGCGGATTATTTGGCACCGGAACAAGCACTCAACAGTCACGAAGTCGATCACCGCGCAGACATCTACGGTCTCGGTTGCACCATGTACTTTCTGTTGACCGGACACCCTCCCTTCAACGAAGGGACGTTGGCCCAACGGATCGCTTTGCATCAAACTCAGATGCCTAAACCGCTTTGTGAGGAACGTGGGGACTGCCCGCAAGAGCTCGCCGACATCTGTACCAAGATGATCCAAAAAGAGCCGCAGGACCGGCAAATGGCCTGCAGCGAAATCGCCGACCAACTCGCAAACTGGTTGATCGGCAAAGGGCACGCAGCGCACGGCGGTTTAATCAAACAGACTACGACAGTCATTGAGGGGTCGGCGGGGGTCGGCGGATCACTAGCCACGGAAGACGAACCGATTGTCGAAGCCCTACCTGCCGAGCCAGACGAGCCGCTACTGACACCGATCTCGTTGAGCGACACACTGGCGGATCAAGAACCATTGACGGCACCGATGACCACGATAGGACTGGACGATCCGCCGGAAGTCGAGATCATCAATGAAACGCTGTCTCGCGGCGACAGTAGCATATTTAGCATCGACATCGACAGCGATGTGCCTTCGTCTCGCTTGAGACGTCGCGGTGTGGCGTCGTCGAAGGTTACCCTTCGATCGCCGAAGACCAGTGGAAGTTCAAAAGAGACCGCAGCGCCACAAAAGTCTCTGAAACCGCCCGCCTGGCTGTGGGCGGTGATCGGCGTAGGACTCATCGTTGTCGTCGTGGGCATCGCCTCTGTCATGATGGAGGGCAGTTCAGTAGACGATTCGCCACCCCAAGAAATCGCGCCTGGGCAACGCAATACGGCTTGGGACTGAACGGATCGCGGTAACCGTTTAGCAGTGTTCGATCTTTTATTGTCGTCTTTCGCTCCGCGAAAGGACGTTCCTTTCGCGGAGCGAAAGGCGACTATCGGACAGTAATTCCTCGGACAATCCTCACAGGTTGGCGTTTGCGCTCTAACGAGCAAGCACTGGTTCGAGACCAAGCAGATTTGGCAGACCGGCTTTGATCGCGATGATCGCGACCAACTTGCCGTCGCGTGTGGCGACCACGCTGGCACCGTGAGCGTTCTTCGGCAGCGTGAACGTCGGATCGATCGAAAGTTGTCCGTCTTTAGCTTTTAAGCGTGTTGCGGGCAACGAACGCGTGTCATCGATATTGCCAAAGACAATGAGGCAATCCTCGGGCGTAGTCATCTGACGGATGCGATCAAGTGGCCAGCCGCCGGGAAGAGGATCTTGAAGTTGACGTGACGCCAGCCCTTCGACAATATCTGCTTGCTCGGCCGTCGTCGTGATGTGTGTTCCTTCGAATTGTAATGCCGCCACCCCGCCCACGGCGGCTTCTGGCGGGGTCAGCAAATCGGCGGGGCCGATCAGACGGTTATCCGCGAGTAACAGTCCCCAGCCGTTGGCTTGAGTGGATTGCGGGATCCCCAGAAACCGTTGCTTCCAAACGAGTGCCACGCGAACCGGTTGTGGGAGCATCGAGCCGTCTGGCAGCAGCGAAGTCCCAATTGGGATCCTGGGTGTCCAGTCGCGCCACTGGTCCGGCTCTACTCTCAATTCGAACCGCGAACCGACGATCGCCAGCGGTCCTGGCGGATCTGGTGTGCCCAGTGCGATACCACCCGCCGCAATCGTGGCAAGCGTTTCACTGTTGATCTGCAGACCGCCAAGACCAAAATTGACGTCAAGTCCGCCGACACTCCAAAACACGGAGTTCTGACGGATCAGCTGCCGATACGCGGGTTCGACATACAGACGTGTTTCGATCTGCGCCGCATCGGCCGAAAGCCCGACCGAAACTACTTGGCCGACACGCAGGCCGCGATACGTCACCGGCGCGCCACGGTCGACTCCTTGCCGATCGCGGCTGTTAAGGACAATCTCCAAGCCATCGGGCTGGCGTTCCAACATCTCTGGCGGATCTTCCAATCCATCAAACACGCCTTGCGCTGGCGCATTGGCAGGGCCGGCGACCGCCCCAATGTGTTGCCCGCTAGTCAGCGTGTCCAAGCCGCTCACGCCCGTTAGCTGGATGCGGGGCCGCTCGACCCAGAAGCGTGTCCCAGCCCGAGCGAGACGTTGGCCGCTGGTCGCCAAGCGCACGTGCACGTCGATCCCGTCGAGCGGTTCGTTTAACTCTATGGCGACAACTTCGCCGACGATGATTCCTCGGTACTTTACGACATCGCCGTTGGCCAACCCATAGCCGTTGGCAAAACGAATGTGAATATCGAGCGTTTGGGTACCGCGTAGCGTGGGAGGTGTTTCGTCGCCGATGAACGCTGTCGAGCGAGGGCCGGTCAGCGGACCAGGGACGACGCCAACATATTTCGCACCGACAACCGTATCCAATCCGCTCACGCGGGCCAGGCTGATCTGCGGTCGTTCGATCCAGAATCGGCTCCCTTCGCGGGCCAGTGCCGTGGCCGCCAACTCCAAATCGATCTGCACGTCCACGTGCGAGAGGGGTTCGTTCAGCGTTACCGAAGTGATCTCGCCGATGTCGATGCCGCGATGTTGCAAGCGGTCGCCCGGTTTGATCCCATGGCCCTCTTCAAAACGTACAGTGATCGTGGTTGCGCGTCTGCCGTATCCTGACCAGAACAGTACGATGGCGACCAGCAGACAGAGCATCGTCAGCAACCAAAACTTGCTGGGATGTTGCCTGAGCGCGCCGACCAGCGATCCGCCGTTGGAATGGATTGCCGCCTCTGGAATCGGCACGTCTGAGCTAGGCTCGTTGAGTGTCTTGTCGTTCAACCTTCACCTCCCAAATCGCGTGTGCATCGAAAGAGAGCGATGCCACCATGTTCATCGCCACGCACAGTACAAAAGCCCATACGGCAGGTCCCAATTGAAATTCGACGAGGCTTCCGAGCTTGACCAACATCACCAGAAATGCCAGCAGCATGACATCCATCATGCTCCATTTTCCCAACTGCTCCGTCAGCCGATACGTGATCGCCTTATGGCGACGATGCAGTAGGCCGAGCAAACTCAGTTCGAGCAGCAACAGAATCTTCAGCAGCGGAAATACAATCGAAAACAGCAATACAATGCCGCCGACAAACCAGTTGCCCTCTCGGATTAGGTCGAGCGTGCCCGTCAAGATGCTCGATTCGTGGCGGTGGCCAAGCTGCTCGATGCTTAGAATCGGAAGAATAACCGCCGGCCAGAACAAGAAAAAAGCGCCCAGCGCGGCGGCAGCAGTTCGGCTGGCCGAAACGGCTCCACTAGCATAGCGGGCGATCGGCGTGTGACAGCGTGTGCACAAAGCTGACTCGCCGTTTGCCAATTCAGGCAGTCGGTGAATCAACCCGCAACAGTGACATGCTCTCAGATCGCTCATTGTCATTTGCCGACCGCTGGGAACCCAACGTGAACGATCATACAATACCTGACTTGGCGAGCGTATAGGATACGCCGAGTTTCCAATGAAGCCTGGGCGACCATTGTGTTCCGCGGTAGAAGCCCATTTCCGCTGAAACTCGATGTCCACAGAAACTCCATTTGCCCGAAACAAAGTCATCTCCGAGGATTGGATCGCTGGTGGCCGTTGATTCCCCCGCAAAAATCGCTCTCATCGGAGCCGGCCCCATCGGCCTGGAAGCCTCGCTGTATGCTCGGTTTTTGGGATACGGTGTTGAATTGTACGAACGCGGTGATGTCGCCGAAAATGTCCGGCGCTGGGGGCACGTCCGCATGTTCAGTCCTTTTCATATGAATCGGTCGACGTTGGGCATCGCTGCGATCGCGGCACAGGATCCGAATTATCAACCTCCGGCGGACGACGCGATTTTGACCGGCGGCGAGTGGTTTGACCGGTACTTGCAACCGTTGTCGCAGACTGACTTACTTGTGGACCATCTGCACACACAAACCGACGTGGTGTCAGTGGCACGCACTAAGTTCTGCAAAACTGAATTCTTGGGAGACGAGCGGCGTCGTGATTCGGAGTTTCGGCTGTTGCTTGGCCACCCTGATGGGTCGGAGACAGAAGCGACCGCGGAAGTCTTGATCGACACCAGTGGCGTGCTCGGCAACCCTAATTGGATGGGGCAGGGGGGGGCTCCCGCCCGCGGTGAACGCGCACTTCGAAACGAGATTGAATATGGTGTTCCCGATGTGTGTGGTCGTGACCGCGAACGTTACGCTCGCAAACACACCTTGGTTGTAGGCAGCGGACATTCAGCGGCGACGACGGTTGTGGCGCTGGCGAAATTGATCCAGGAAGATGCCGACACGCGCCTGACTTGGATCGTGCGGCATTCGACTGACGAGACGGCAAAGGCCAACCCCGTCGCGCAGATTTCAGAAGATCGTTTGCCCCAGCGTGCCGAGCTCGCGCGCTGTGCCAATGCACTTGCCGCCGGCGATTCGACTCGCATCGTCTTTTGGGCTGGTACGTCGGTCGAGTCGATCGCGATGGCCCAAGGGAGTTTTCGGGTCACATTTCAGGGTCTGCACGAGGGGATTTTGCAATTTGATCGAATCGTCGCCAATGTCGGCGGTCGCCCCGACTTGCGGCTGTTCGACGAGTTGCAAGTGCACACCTGTTACGCGTCCGACGGCCCGATCAACTTGGCGTCAGCGTTGTTGAATTCAACATCGCCAGACTGCCTAGCGCAGACAACGCACGGACGGCAAACGCTGATCAATCCCGAACCTGATTTCTACATTTTGGGCGCCAAGAGCTACGGACGTAATTCAAACTTTCTGACTTCCATTGGGATTCAACAGGTACGTGAACTGTTTACAATCATCGGCGATCGAGCAGATCTGGATCTGTACGCCACGGCAATCTCGTTGATGCCGTCGCAATCCCCTGAGGGCTGACGGATCTTCAGTCTCATCCGCTGTGGTCTGGTCGTGACGACCGCGGTTCGACACAACTTGAGAAAACGTGTGCTCATGAACCCCTCCACGGCACCGGCCATCAAACTCTCTCATCTGGATGATTTGTGGTTTCAAGTCGCGGGCACGCTTTGCAACCTGACTTGCCATCATTGTTTCATCAGTTGCAGCCCTAAGAATGAAACGTTTGGTTTCATGGCCTTGGCCGAAGTGCAGCGACGACTGGCCGAATCCGTGTCGTTGGGCGTCAAGGAATACTACTTCACTGGTGGCGAGCCGTTTCTGAATCCAGACATGACCGCGATTCTGTTGGAGACGCTACGCTACGGGCCCGCGACTGTGTTGACCAATGGCACCGTGATCAAGGACCAGTGGTTGCAGGCCCTCCGTGACGCCGAACAGGCCAGTCCTTTTTCGCTCGAGTTTCGTGTTTCAATCGATGGAGTTTCGCCCGACACGAATGACCCGATTCGTGGCGAGGGCACTTTCGCTCGCGCGCTGCGGGGCGTGATCAAGTTGGTCCAGTTCGGATTCCTGCCGATCATTACCGCCACCCGTACCTGGCCGGTCGAGACAGAGTGTAAAGTTGTCGGGAGCTTCGAGCGGATGCTCAGAGACGTTGGTTACGCGCGGCCTCGGATCAAGATACTGCCGACCTTGCAGTTGGGTGCCGAAGTCGAGCGGTCTTGCGCGTACCGAGAATCAGAGCGCGTGACCCACGAGATGATGGCGGAATTTGACCAGTCTCAGTTGGTCTGTGAACACAGCCGGGTTGTGACGGATCGCGGCGTCCACGTCTGCCCGATCTTGATCGAGTCGCCCGATTCCGTGTTGGGACAAGTTCTGGCGGAATCAGCCGGGCCATTCCAAATGCGCCACGGCGCGTGTTTCACCTGTTATCAGTATGGCGCGATCTGCTCGAACCCTTCCAGCGGCACGACAACCAGGACTTCTTGAAGACCGCGCGCCGCCGAAGAATGTTGCTGCCATTTATTCTTCGAGTTCTGGGCGTTGCGGTCTATCTTTGCGCCCAGCACGAGCACCGCCACCAGAGTATCCACCGCCATCTGATGGCTCACCATCACCGGGAATTGTCAGTGTGGAATCAGGAGCCTGGTTGGCAGATTGTTCGCGGCAACCGATCAAGGCAATGCAACTGACGACTACCAACAGCGTTGACAATCTCATGTTCGTGATTCCTCAATCAGGAGAACCGTGAGGGCAGCGCCCTTGGTTATTCGGTCTCTTTCGCAGGAGACGACTCAAAAGCGATACAGTACGCATGTCGACTGGATCGGATGAACAACTGGCCGTTGCTAATTGCAGGTGTGGCGCTGAAGTCCTCGCGCTGATCGGTAACGCGATTGATGGCCAACAGCTTGAACTTGTCACCGGCGTTCATTACGAACATGTTTCCAGTCCGAGTAACGAAGTATAGTTTGCCATCCGCAATCACGGCGGACGCGTAGTCACCGCCGAAACCTCCACCACCTCCAGATCGACGACCGCCACCACCACCACCGCCGCCGCGACCTCCGCCTCCTTCGGCATTTCCGCGCCCACCACCACTACCGCCCTCTCGATCTGCACTCTGGTTCGCCTCAGCACCACCCTCCAGGCGAGACTGGAAAACCTTCTTTCCGGTTTTGGCGTCAATGCAGGTGGCGATGCCGCGAGCGATGAAATAAATACGCCCTTCGTAAACGAGCGGGGTGCCAATGCGATTCGAGTGTTTGTCCGTCCAGACGACATGCGAATCAGTCACTTCTCCTTTGCCTCCAGCACGAACGGCGATCGCGCCACCGCCACGTCCTTCAATGGCAAAGACCGTGTCTTCCAGCGCCACTACGCTGGAGCAGAAAGAATCCGTTTCCAACGCTTCGCAGTACCATCGCAATTTGCCCGTTTCCGGGTTGAACCCCCAGATTTCGTTGGGAACGCCGATGACCAGGTCGGTTCGCTGGTCATCGACTGGAACCAGCACGGGAGTTCCCCAGGTTGCGTTGAACCCGGCAGCTTCTTGGCGCCAAAGTTCCTTTCCCGTCTCCGTATCCAAGCCGACCAATCCTTCGCATTCCGCGGTTGCAGTCACAATCAAGACGTTGCCGAACAGGATTGGGCTGGATGCTGATCCCCAACCTCGCGGATCGGATTCGGTGCCGATCGCCGTTTGCCACAGTCGTTTGCCGTCCAAATCGAAGGCCAGTGCGCCCGTCTTCCCGAAGTAGACGTAGATACGCTTTCCATCTGAGACCGGCGTGTGCGAGGCGTAGCCATGTTCGGCAAAACTACCGCGATACTCATCTTCTGGCAGCGTCGGCGCGACAGGCTGTGACCAAATGGTCTCGCCGGTGTTGCGGTCCAAGCAGACCAGGTGTCGTTGCAGTTTTCCTTGGTCTCCAGGGTTACGACGGTCCGTGCCGTATCCAGACCAACACGTCACAAAGACATGTTTCCCCACCACGATCGGAGCGGACGATCCCGGTCCGGGCAATTCGACTTTCCATTTCAGATTCTCCACCGGGCTCCAGGTGGTTGGCACGGGTTGCGTGTCGCTGCTGACGCCTGAACCATTTGGGCCGCGAAAACGAGCCCAATCCGAGCCCAATGCGGAACTGATGGCAATGTTGGTCAAGATCACGCTAGAAAGGGCCAAGCAACGAAAGGCGTTTCGGCGTCGAAGCGAAGAGGCGTGCATCACGAGTCATCTCCCAAATAGTTTGATCGCTGCCGCGGAACAGTTGGTAGAAAGGACGATCATCGGCAACTAACCCCGCAAAGAAGCGTTCCGTTTCGCCAAATTCTCTGACAGTTCATCTACTTGGCGAAAGCACGGGTCCCAGCGACCTGTTAAGCAAATTCTGTCGAGGTACTTTCGTCTGTGGTATAAGAGGAGTTTTCCCCACGCACAACACTGCGACGAAGGTTCCAATGAAACGCTCAATCATAATGATAACAATCTGTATTCTGTTTTTCGCCGGTGTTGCTGTTTCAGGAGTTTGCGCCGCCGAGCGGCCGAACTTTGTCTGGCTGATCTCGGAAGATAACTCGACCCACTACCTTAAACTGTTTGACGAACACGGTGCGGAGACGCCGGAGATCTCGAAGCTGGCCCGGCACGGTCTGGTTTTCGAGCATGCGTTTTCGAACAGCCCAGTTTGCTCGGTAGCCCGCTCGACGTTGATCACCAGCTGTTACGCGCCCAGAATCGGCACGCAATTTCACCGCCGTACAGTTACGGTTCCGATGCCTGGCGGCCTGCGGATGTTCCCGGCATACCTGCGAGATGCGGGATATTACACGACGAACAACTTGAAGAAGGACTACAACGCGATAGAAGGGGAAGGCGTGTGGGACGAGTCATCGCGAACTGCGAGTTGGCGGAAACGCGGATCTGACCAGCCGTTCTTTCACAAGCAGAGTTTCACGACAACTCACGAGAGCTCGTTGCATTTCTCTCGCCAAGTCATGGAGAATGAGGCGACGAAGACTGACCCCGCGACGGTCTTTGTCGCCCCCTATCATCCGGACACTCCCGTGTTTCGCTACACCTACGCCCGTTACCATGATCGCATTGGTGCCGTCGATGCCCAAATTGGAAAGGTCGTCGATCAGTTGGCGCAGGATGGGCTATTGGAAGACACGTTTGTGTTCTACTTCGGCGACCACGGTGGTGTGCTGCCACGCGGTAAAGGATACGCATATGAAAGTGGCCTGCATGTACCGCTAGTCGTGCGCGTGCCCGAAAAGTGGAAGCACTTGGTCGATCGCCAGCTCGGCTCGCGTGTCAGAGGCTTTGTCAGCTTCATCGACTTCGGGCCAACTCTATTGCATCTGGCCGGATTGGAGGTGCCAAGCGGCGTCGATGGTCAACCGTTCCTTGGCGATGGCCTGAAGGCATCAGATGTCGACAAGCGTGACGAAGCGTTCGGTTACGCGGACCGATTCGACGAGAAGTTTGATCTGGTTCGCACGCTGCGCAAGGGGCGGTACGAGTACATCCGAAACTACCAACCCTTTAACTTCGACGGTCTACAAAACAACTACCGGTACAAGATGTTGGCGTATGCGGAATGGCGTGATCTCTACCACGCCGGAAAGTTGAATGCTATTCAGCGACAGTTCTTCGAAAGCCGCGCTCCAGAAGCACTCTATGATATCGAGGCCGATCCGCACGAGACCAAGAATCTGGCTTCCGATCCAAATTATCTGTCCGTGTTAACCGATCTGCGTGAACGATTGGCCGCACGCGTCAAGTCGTTGCCGGATTTGAGCCTCTATCCGGAGAACTACCTCGTTGATCAGGCGTTCCAGAATCCGATCGAATTCGGCCAATTGCACCAAGGCGAGATCGCGCAGCTAGTTGATGTGGCCGATCTCTGTTTGAAACCGTTTGCCGAAGCACGCTCGGGTATCGAACTGGCATTGGGAGCGGACGACCCGTGGCATCGCTATTGGGGATTGATCGCGTGCAGTCGTTTCGCAGGACAGGCAAGCTTATTTGTTACCCCAGCCAAGCGGCTTGCCCAAAACGATTCCAATCTACTGGTGCGAACACGCGCCGCGGAATTCCTTGGTCTGACTCAGGCAGCGGATCCTCGTCCAGTCATCTTGGGAGTGCTCGCTCAGAGCGAGTCAGGTGTCGAGACCAATTTGATTTTGAATTCGCTCGTCCTGCTTCGCGATGGAAAGCCCGGGTATGCGTTTGATATTACGATTCGCAACCTGACGCGGAGTGGTTCGGCGTTTTCTGATGTCAAGCGACGCTTACAGTATCTCGATCCAAACTACACGCCGCCTGCTAACAAGAAGAAGCGAAATAGGAAGAAGAAATGAATCGGTGGTCAGTCTGTCCCCGAAACATCTGCATTGCGTGCGATGCCCTGAAGGATTTTGGTAGCCGGATCTGTGAGATTTCAGGCTGCTATAGTTCATAGTTTACAACGGAAGTTGCTCGGCTGCGCCTCCTATGCGCATACAACGATGCGATGTCAGCAGATATTCTCATGGTGACGAAGACCCCGCTTACGCAACTTCATTTGATTGTTACACTATTCTGTTGCTTTGTAATCCTCGCACTTCGGGATAAGAAAACTCTATGACGTTTGATCGCGTGGCTGAGATCTGGTCCAGCATGACTGAAAGTCGTGTCCCCCATCGACGCGCATTCGTTGTTGAAACACAGCTTGACGCACTTCTAGTCGAAGGAATCGATGTGGAAGACCCGTTTCGTCCGGACGTGGTCGGTCGGGGCAAGACGATTGCCTGGGTCTATATTGAGTGTCCCAATGGGGACCGCATGGTCGCCAAGATTAAGGAGACTGCCTCGGATGGAAAGGTCATGGAAGTGTTGTCGCGTCTGGCCGAGATTGCGATGACGTGATCGAAAACGGATGATACGATCGAGCGGATTCTCCTTTTCAATACACTCAACGCCGCCGCCGACCTGCATTGCATGGCGTTAAACGTGGATGGATTGATAACTGATCGACCAGACGCGGCTACATCGTTTGGCGATTCCCCCGCGGCCCGAGGTTTCCGTTGAACAGCCAACCTGTGCTCATCTTGGGAGCGGGCATTAATGGTGCCTCGTTGGCCCGCGAATTGGCGTTGAATCGAGTTTCCTGTTGGATCGTCGAACGAGGCGACATTGCTTGTGGTGCGACGTCCAAGTCTTCTCGGCTGATTCATGGTGGACTGCGGTACCTGGAATACGGCGAATTCCGCTTGGTGCGCGAAGCGCTGATCGAGCGGGATCGACTGCTACGGCTGGCTCCGCAGTTTGTGAAACCCTTGACGTTCGCCGTACCGATTCGCTGTCGCAGCGGCGGGTGGACGGCGGCGATCATGAGGCTCATGGGAATGTCCGCGACGCACAGCACACCGCGTGGCTTGTGGCTCACCCGAACGGGCTTGCAACTGTACGACTGGTTTTCCCGACGGTCGCCGTTGCCCGCGCATTCGGTATCGAGCCGCCACGGTGATGTCGAACCCCAGGTGGCGGACGCGTACCATTGGGTCTGCCGCTACGCCGACGCACAAATGCAATTCCCAGAGCGGTACACATTGGCGCTATTGCGCGATGCTCGGGAGATATCTGCAAAACAGGGTCTGGATTTTCGAGTTTTGACGCATCATGACGTTCGCAGGAATGGCTCCACTGTCCAGGTTGTCGATCTGCGCCGGATGAACGAAATGACTGGACCGCCCGAGGATCTTGTCGCAGCGGTTGACCGCGAAGAGGCCGAACCGTTACCCATTTCGATTGAACCGCCGATGATTGTCAACGCGACGGGTGCTTGGGGCGACGCCACCTTGGACCAGCTCGGTGTGCCATCGCGGCGACTGTTTGGCGGGACCAAGGGAAGTCACTTTCTGATCACATCCGACGCGTTGCGTGATGCGCTTGGCGGGCAGGCGGTGTACGCGGAAACGTTGGAAGGCCGATTCGTGTTCGTGCTACCCTTTGGAGAGCATGTCTTGATTGGCACGACGGACAAGCCATTTCCCGACGATCCGCATCAAGCTATCGCCACACCGGAGGAGTTGGAATACCTGTTCGAGCTGGTTCGCGATGTTTTTCCGAGCGTGCAACTGACGCCTCAGGACATCGTCTGTCACTACAGCGGAGTGAGGCCACTTCCGTTTGCCGAGAGTCTTTCACCCGGTGCGGTAAGCCGCGACCATCATGTCGAACTGACCGAAGGCGACATTCCGGTGCTGACACTTATCGGTGGCAAGCTGACCACGTCGCGGCAACTAGGTGAACAAGTTGCCAATACGGTGTTCGAGAAACTGGGTCGCAGTCGTGTGGCTTCGACGCGCGACCGGGTCGTTCCTGGCGGGCGAGAATATCCCACTGATGCTGACGACCTCGCAGTTCGCCAATCGCAACTGGCTCGAGACTTGCGTTGCGACCTTGGTACGATTGAATGTCTCGACGCACTCTGCGGAAGCGTATTCGAGGATGTCGTGGCCGGGCTGAGCAGTTTCGAGCGCTCGCCGATTACCGGCACGCAGGTTCCGCGTGGCTTCGCCCGCTGGGTGATTCGAAACGAGTGGGTGCGATGTCTGCCCGACCTCGTCGAACGACGATTGATGCTGCTGTTGACGGGGCACATATCCGGAGAAACGCTACGAGAACTAGCCGAACTCATGGTCGTTGAGCAGCGTCTTGACGCGACAGATCTGGACCGGGAAGTCGACGCCTGCCGCAGGCAATTGAGCGAGCAGTACGGCTATCGTTGGTAGATCGGCAAGTATCCACGGTCCAACAACAGCATGATCAGGTTGCACGACGTGACGTAGATCTTGCCAATGTTACCGCTCCACGCACCATCCGATTCTTGTTCGCTGGTGATTTTCTCGTACAGCTTGTCACGGAACGGCGGCCATTCGTTATCGCCTTGTCGATAGACCACCTGCGAATAGTATAGATAGGTGTAATGCCAATGACCGAACGATCGGATGTCGGTGGTTATTTGGTGTAGGTTGGTCTTCGTGTAACTCAGCATTTCTGGAACGTGTTTGCTGTCGTAGTCGCCGGCATTGTAGAGGGCTGCGAGGGCGGCCGCGGTTATGGCCGGACGCGAACTACCTCGATTCCGCGAACTGTAGGAAATGCCACCGTCTGGATTCTTGCAGCGATAGATGTACTGCCGCGCGTTTTCAACCACTTCTTCAGGAACCGCGATGCCGGCGTTTCGGCAACCGCGCAAGCCCTGCACTTGAGTGATGGTGGTCGATCCTTCATCAAAGTTGTTGCCGTCACGCGCGCTGACGTAGCCCCAGCCACCGGACGGGGTCTGTGCCTTGGCGCTGAAGTCGACCGCTTTGGTGAGGATGTTGATTAACTCTTCGCGACGTTCCTCGTCTTCCTCCTCGCCCAATATCTGTGACAAGAACAACATCGAAAAGCCGTGCCCATAGGTGTAGCGGTTATCGGTAAGCGGATCACCGATCAATCCGTTGTCGCGACACTTGTTGTTCGTGAGAAAGTCGACGGTCCGGCGGATGTTGCGGGCGTATGGCCCTTGTGTTGTAGTTGACCCGGAACAGATCAGGGCGGTGCCGCCGAGTGCTGTCATGGCGGTTGGATAGTTTCCAGCGGTCCAATGCCCCAGAGACGACTGCGTCCCGGCGACCCAGTTCAAACCACGGTCGATTTTCGCTTCCCAGCGTGGGTTCTTCTTCGCCGCCACACTGCTTCGTGAGGTGGTGGGGAGGGCGGCGGCTCCGACGAGCGCGGCTCCGGTTCGCAAAGCGGTTCGCCGAGACACGATATCCATGGCCGCTTCCTTAGAAATGACTTACGTTCGGTGAGGGAACAACGTCGGCGCGACGCAAGCGCCTGCGTGCCTGAAACCACATCAATAATGCCTGGTACTGCATCAACCTCAGGGTTGAAGCAAAACCCTTGCCTGTTATCGGCACAAATCTGGCACCAAAGCTCAAAATTTCGGGACCGGAATCGGATTGCTTACTCGCACCGTGGGCGCGTGATAGTCTGGATGTAGATCGACTCCGAAGCCCCGTCTGCGTTCATAGTCGGCTCGCACGGCCCAGGGAGTCCCGGGGAATTCTTTGCTTGTAGCTAGCAACAATTCGGCCGCCTTTTGAATGTAAGGTTCGCTCTCCTTGGTACGAATGGTCTTTGTGACGCCAATGTCCCAGTGAACCAGTCGCGCCGTGCCTTTCATTGGGGGAGCGGTTTTGGGGTTCTTGATGAAATCTTCAAGCGCTGCACCGTATTCGTAGATCCGCGCTTGATAGGCGATTAGCTGAGCATAAATCAGATCATAATTCGCTTGCCAGCGCGGGTCAGCTTCTTGGTCTCGCAGGTGTTTTCCTTCTTCCAGTGCCTTTTGTGCTTTCCCCATGTACTTTATCAGCATGATCGCTTTCTGCTGATTCGTTCGCGCTGCCTTGAGGAATTCCGGCGCCGTCAGGGGGTAGTCTACCCGAAGCTCAACAATCTTCTGCACAGCCGGATTGTACGGGTTCAGATCGCTGATCACTTGCCAGATCAAGGCACGTAGAGGGTATCTGTCACGAGCCGCCAGGACTTCGATGCGGGCGCTCAAGTCAGGCCGGAACGGCCGCATCGCTTCCAATTCGTAGCGATGCTTTTGCGCGCTGACCAAATTCGTTTCGACACTCGGTAGCATAAAGAACACACCATTTGTCTCGCGAGCCATCCGCGTCTGTTCATAAGGGCCAAAGCCGCTGCTGAACGCATCGTGCCGGCGACGGAACCCGTTGGTCTGCAACTGTTCCGGAAATCCAGTTTCGGGCCCTCGGTCGATGCGCAACCAATGGATGCCGCGGGTCTGCGGGTGCCTCCAGCGAATATGAGCATACGGATAACCGAACACGGCTTCGCGGCCCAGCACATAGATCTTGCAATTGCTCGATTTAGCTTCGGCGATGGCCTTTTCGAGGAATGTATCGTTATTCTTCCGGTTTCCGCTTTCATCGGTGACCAGGATCAGAGCCATCTGGCGTCCACGCGTGGCGAATCTACGGTTGCCGGTAATCGTGGCACCGACAGCCTGGCACATCATCTCCTCGCCGGATGGGTCGACGGGCACGGCGTCAATTGCGTTGACGATCTCCTCGCGATTGCTGGTTGGTTTGGACGTATGAACAGCAAAGGCCTTGCCGTAGCTGGTGACCGACGTTAGCAGCGCGTCACTGTTGTTGTTGCCGACAATTCCCAACTGGTTGTAGACATTGGCAATCCGCTCGCGAATCTCTCGCTGGTCGTCCTTCATGCTCTCCGACTGATCGAAGCACCACATGACCAGCACGGGGCCTTTGTCGAGCATCCACATAATCTCTTGCGTGATGGCGTCGAAAGCCTGGGCGTAATCCTCGACGATTACTCGAGGGTCGCCCTTCACTTCTCCTTTTGGCACCGCTTCAATGAGGCCCACCGTATCGGGAATTCCGATCGTCGGTGCATTAACGACGATTGCAGTCTGTTCGGCCGTCTCGACCAACGTCTGGTCAAACGTGATTTCGCCGGCAGTGGCGGCAGCTGGACCTGCCGCGCCCATGGCCGATGGACTAAAGACGGCAATCGTCTGTTCGTCGACCTGCTCGATCTTCTCGTTCAGCTCGATCTCTACAGGGGCATCCTCCGGACGCTCTTCCATCACCGACGCGACGATTGTATTGATGGCAGCCTTGGTCGTGTCTTCAAAGAACATCAACCCCAGAACAACCAGCAGTACGACATGGAAAATCACGGACACACTGAAGGCGCCCATGTTCATGAAGAAGTTGCGAATCCGAAAGCCACCATGCCTCGAATCATGCCCGTCGTCATCTTCGTCGTCATCATCATCTGACGAGTCGTCAGCTTCGGAGGCCAGCGCTTCGTCTACGGTTGCCAGCGGAGTTTCGACATCTTCAACCGCCTCCAATTCTTCGATATCGCTGAGATCGGCCAGGGGGTCCATTTCGTCGTCGTGAGAAGAGAGAGTCGCGTCGTCGGTAGCCATCTTAGTCCCTCGTTCTGAGAAGGATCACACGAGACCGTCGCAAGTCCGTGAACACACTTGCATTATATCGACCAACAGCCGTCAATGCGGCGTTTTACTCGGGGAAAATCCGATCACGCCCTGAGGCCAGCCATAGAGGACGTTTCACCTACATTTCACCTGATTATTCCGTTTCCGCAAAGCAAATACAACCTTGAACCCAGGGGGTGTCGTCCTCCGCTGATCAGACTTTTTCGCTTTGGAGGTTTAGGAGAGCCTTGAACATGTCCTTCTCCCCGAGGGGAGAAGGGACGCGCTGCCGGCTTTTTCTCGTAGTCAAAAGCGAGAACGTCTGTTTGGTGGGGCAGCCGTAGCCGGATCGGGCCAGTCGGGATGAGGCGTGCGTGCGCCGTTCATCAGTTCCACCGCCTTGGCGACAAGCTCGGGGTGCTTCGCGGCGAGGTCCGTCGTCTCACCAAGGTCCTTCGAGAGGTCGTAGATTTCGACAGGCCCGCTCGCGACTGAGCGGACGCCTTTCCAATCGCCCCATCGGATCGCTTGAATCGGGCCGTTACTTCTCTCGTGCAGTTCCCAATAGAAGTAATCCCGCCTGGGAGCCGGGCCGCCTTTGAGAAAATCGACCAGCGAATGGCCGTCCGCCTTGAAACCCTCTGGAACCTCGGCCCGCCCGAGTTCGGCGAAGGTGGGAAGCAGATCCCAGAAGGCCCATGGCTCGTCGGTGACTCGCCCGGCGGGAACGGTTCCAGGCCACCAGGCGAAGGCAGCCTGGCGGAGTGCTCCCTCATACATCCCGCGCTTATAGCCCCGCAGCTTTCCGTTCATCGTCTGATTGAAACGCTTGCCGATGGGAGTGTTTGGGTTAAAGGAAGAGCCATTGTCACCAGAGAAAATGATGAGGGTGTTCTTTACGATGCCCTTCTTCTCAAGCAGTTTGACGAGGGCGCCGAGGTCTGAGTCGACGCGCGTCACCATGGCAGCATAGTTCTTCTCCCGCTCGGTCCACGGCTTGTCCTTGTAGAGTCCTTGATCGTCGATCTCGAAACGGCCGTGTGGAAGGGTGATCGCATAGAAGAGAAAGAACGGATCGCCGGCATTCTTATCGACCCACTTGAGGACGTCCTGTTGGATCAGTTCCTGAGCGTAGACTCTTTTCCTTCCACCGGCGTTTTCAGGAATCGCAACGCGATGGTCGTTGTTGTAGAGATAGGTGGGAAAGTAACTGTGGGCATGGCGCTGGCAGTTGTAGCCGAAGAAATGGTCGATGCCGTTCCTGAACGGGCTTCCGGAGGTGTCGAACATGCCCATCCCCCACTTGCCCATGGTTGCGGTCCTGTATCCAGCTGCCTTGAGGATTTTCCCGATCGTCACGGTGTTCTCCGGAAGCGGGCGCTGTCCTTCTGGCTGGATTTCACGATTCGCCCGGGTTGGACAATTCCCCATGTGGAGGCCGGTGAAGAAGGAAGTGCGCGTCGGAGCGCAAACACTGGTGCCCGTGTAAGCAGACAAATATCGCGTGCCCTCGCTGCAAAGTCGGTCAAGGTTCGGAGTCTGAATCAGTTTCTGACCGTAGACACCAAGGTCGCCTTGAGCGATATCGTCGGAAAGAACGAAGATGAGGTTTGGCGGCTCATCCGCCAGACTGAGCGACGGCAAGATTGCAAAGCACAGGACAATTGTCGTCAGCAGTGGTTGTTTCATCATGGTTCTTCTGGAGGTTGCCTTAAGGATAAACGTGTCCAACCAGACGTCGTGAGCGGGATAATCAACCCTAACCCTGATCTTACTCTTATATCTTAATCTTAATCGCTTGTTAGCGTCACTCTCCCATGGTGATACGTCAAACATCGCCGCTTGGTTAGTTACGTCGAATCAATCCGACCAACATCGAATCGAAGTCAACGAACATTCCCTTTCCTGAACAGCCATGCGAAGAATCGACGTCGATGTGAATGTGGCCCGGCACGGACTTAATTATCTGTGGCCTTTTGCCGAACGTGATCTCGCCTTTGCCGTCGTAGAGCACGGTGTGGACGCTGACCGGTCAATGTCCGCCGCTGGGAACCACCCTTTTGTCGCCGCAGAATTGCATCCAACGGAATAAGAGATCGTTGTCAGTGCCCAATCCCGCTAGAATAGAGCGACTCGACGTTTTCCTGTGATGAGGGGAACGATGCGAGAAGTTTCCTCCAAGACACACGATTCAGGCATCTCAAGAGGTGGTTCGTTGGTTAAGAACCTACCCCCAAGAGTCCGGTGGCCCTATCGAAAAAAGGCTGCTTACGGCTTGCTCGTGACGATACTGTTCTTCTTTGTCGTTGAGGGATTGCTCACACTTGCCCACTTCGAATCGATCCCGGTTCACAGAGATCCTTTCATTGACTTCGAGTCGAACACTCCGCTGTTCGTCGAACAGTCACAAGATGATGGCGCATTTCTACAGACTGCTGAAAACAAACTGAGTTTCTTTAACGCACAAAGATTCCAGAAGAACAAACCAGAAAACACGATCCGCATTTTCTGTTTGGGTGGGTCGACGACTTACGGCCGACCGTATGACGACAGGACTTCATTTGTCAGTTGGCTGCGGGAACTGC
>JASLPZ010000509.1:0-3838 GCA_030744725.1 Pirellulaceae bacterium | reverse complement strand
CGTTTCAGGGGACGTATTAGACAGTGTTCAATCTTTAATTGTCGCCTTTCGCTCGCGAAAGCACGTTCCTTTCGCGGAGCGAAAAGGCGACTATCGGACAGTAATTCGTCGAGCGATCCTAAGTACGTTGTTCTTCCAGGAGTCGCACAAACTCCCGCATCCACCGCCAGCCGTCGAGAGCGCCACGTGCGGTGACAAGGAGACCGTCCACGACCACCGGGGTCTCGACGTACGTCGCGCCGCACACCTCCGCGTCGAAGCGGCATTTCGGTACCGTGGTGATGCGCTTCCCGCGGATGACGTCTGCCATGGCCAGCACTTCAATACCGTGGCATACAGAACCAACCGGTCGGCCTGCTTCGCATATCCATCGCACGGCATTCAGCAGGTGTTCATCGTAACGAATATACTCAGGCGCTCGCCCGCCGCTGACTAGGATCCCCGCGTACTCATCGGGCTTGACGTCCCGGAACGCAATATCCGCCTGAATCTGGTAGCCGGCGGTTTCCTGAGTGATGTCCCACCCTTCCGGCCGCTGGTGTTGGACGAGGCAGTAGGATCTTTCATCCGGGCCGGCGACGACGACCCGATAGCCGGCCTCCTGCATTCGCATCAAAGGGTAAACGGTGTCGATCACTTCTGCCGCATCGCCAATGACCAGCAGGACCTTTCCAGTCGGAGATTCGATCGTTTCCGAGTGGATGACGGATTTCCCGGATTTCATGATTGCCTCAACAATTCGGTTGCTTGTAGTTCGACAATGATGTCAAACCGTGCGTAATTGTAATCAATTGTCGCGCTTGTACGATAAGGAGCACCAAACTCAAAGGCTCACTTGAGGAATTGAACATGTTAAGACCAACGGCGAAATCTGGCTTACCAGTCGTAGGACGGGCGCTCTTGCCCGTCGCAGAAGGATTGACCGGCAAGAGTGCACGTCTTACAGGTAAGTTTCCATCTGCCCGTCGCCTCAGACCAAGCCCCGCTGCGTCGATCTGTGTCTTACTCGCTTCTGCGACATGGACAGGGAACTCATATGCCGAAAGTGCGAAGCCGTCGACGCCGGTGCGCGTCGCCGACGTGATCGACGGACATGTGCATCCGTCAGTATGTGTCACCCACAGTGGCGACGTCCTGGCGGTCTACAACAAGAGCGGTGGCGGTGGCAAGGAGTTGCTACTCTGCCGTTCGCGTGATGGCGGGCGAACCTGGTCGGCGCCCGTCGTGATCCCGGTGATCAACGATTGCTCGATCTATCCCGGTTCGCTGACGACATTGCGCGACGGGCGGATTGTGTTGCACTGGTCCTGCTACCGCCGTGAGGGCGAGCGCCGTTGGCGTGTGCCGCAGTACTGCGTGAGCGATAACGAAGGAATGTCTTGGAGCTCGCCGCGGGACCTGCCCATCGATGATCATTCGAACTACAGTTGCCTGCGACACTCGATCCTCGAGCTTGATGAGAATCGATGGGTCTGCCCGTTGTACGACCGGACAGTCGTGCTCGATCTCAGTCGCAATACGATTCGTCCGTTTGGCGACGGACGAAACCACGGGATGGTCCCGATCGTCCGCACGGCGAAAGGAACGATCGTCAGTGGCGCGCCGCAGGCCAACGCGCCGGTGCCAGTCGGCCGTCCCGGGAAGTCGGTGCGAGGGCTGCGTTCGACTGACGGCGGCAAGACGTGGCGAGCCATGAACGCGTTGCCCTACTTTGGCGTGGCGGGATACGACCTTACCGTGCTTGACAACGATTGGATCGTTTTGACATCAATCGTGTACGGTGTGGGCGTCGACGGCGAATGGAGTTACGAACTGCTCGTCTCCTGCGATGACGGCCAAACGTGGAGCGACCGTGAGTCCGTCGAGATCTACAATCCGGGCCGGCGCATCAGCGGACGCGGCTGGCCGCGCACCGTCCAGCTCGATCAGCAAATGCTGGGTACACTGTTTTACGATCTGGATCCAAATCAACCCGGCGGCCCGGGCCTGTTTTTTGTGCGCACGCCTATCGCTGCACTGAGCGGCCAGTGAGTTTGCACATTGTCGCTTTTCTCCCGCGGTTTGGATCGCAAGGTCCTGGGAACTAACCCAACTTCCCCACCAAATCTCGGAAGTACCGTGTTTTCAAGGGTGGCGAGCGCGAAGTCGTCACTACATTTCAGTTTGGTTTATTTTGGGCAGAAGCAGCGATTCGGACGGTCAAATCGGAGCATTGACCACGTTTTGGGGCGAACCGTCCAAGAATGCCTGAATGTTCGCGGCCGTGGTCTGCATTAATCGTCGCCGCGCTGCCAGCGTCGACCAGGCAATATGCGGCGTAATGATGCAATCTTTCGCAGCAAGCAGCGGATTGTTAACGCGAATAGGCTCGGACGAACCAACGTCAAGCGCTGCACCCGCGATGAGCCCCGAATTGAGAGCTTCGGCGAGAGCGATCTCGTCAACAAGCGCACCGCGGGCGGCGTTGATGAGGAATGCTGTGGGCTTCATGCGCTGAAGGAATTCGTGACTGACAATCCCTTTCGTGCTGTCCGTCAGATTGCAGTGCAAAGTGACAACGTCCGACCGCTGGGCTATGTCGGGAGCACTTGCCCAAGCGAACGGTTCGTAAGCGGGAGGGTCCCGTTGCAACTCGTCACAGGCGAGCACAGGCATGCCGAATGCATGGGCAATCTCGCCGACGCGCCGACCGATGCGACCGAAACCGATAATGCCCATGGTCCGCCCGGATAATTCTATTTGCGGCGTTTTCCAGAACGAAAAGGCTCCGTGCGTCGCCCACTCCCCATCGCGGACAGCGGCGTCATGCTGTGCGACGTGATGACAATGCTCCAGTAGCAACGCGAATACGAACTGTGCCACCGAATCAGTTCCGTAGGTCGGAATGTTGCAGACGGGAATACCAAGTTTCCGCGCACTATCGATGTCGACACAGTCGTAGCCGGTAGCCGTCACGGATACGAGTTCCAGACTGGGAAGTGACGCGAACGTGTCAGAACGCAATGGCGTCTTGTTGGTTACAGCGATCTGTGCACCGAACAGACGTTCGGCGATCTGTGGCTCCGGAGTGCTATCGAAGATCCTGGTTTGGCCAAGCTCCTCGATGATCGTCCAGGGATTGTCTCCCGGGTTCAGCGTGGCCCCGTCGAGAATAATGATGCGTACGGTCATGCAAGGTCCGTTCGACCAGAGGAGTGCTTCATGAAGCGGAAAAGGCCACAGCTCGAATCCTCCCGCTGTACAGTCCCGATCACGTACGTAGATTGTATGGCAGACAATTCGTTCTGGCGACTGTGGACGACTTATGCAACATTCTTTGTCAAGCGATCCCCGTAATCACTTGGTCCATCAAGCAATGGCAGGCAGGTGCTGTCCTTCACGTCCCCCAATTCACGCCCCCTCAAACTTACAGGCCCTTGGCTCGAACGTGTGCCGGAAATCTGTTAACACTAAGCGTTGAATGACGCTGGCAGGGATGTACACCTTGCCAAGATTGTCTCTGGTGTGTTTGGCCAGCGACTATTGCGCTCCTGCCGGTGTGTTTCGTATCACTCGCACGCTCGACACGAGGAGACTAAAAGAGACCTTGAGGTGGAACATCCCGAAGTTCCACCAAACGGCGGCGTGAATAGAGGACCACGAAGAACACGAAGAGCACGAAAGTATGGTGTTCGACGATCTTTCGAGTCGCGTGATCGGTTGTGCCATCGAAGTCCATTGGGAACTGGGACCGGGCTTGCTCGAATTTACCTACGAACAGTGCTTGGCACATGAGTTCAAGTTGAACGGTATTGCATTTCAACTCCAACACCCGCAGCCAGTCCAGTACAAAGGGATC
>JASLPZ010000508.1:0-3840 GCA_030744725.1 Pirellulaceae bacterium | reverse complement strand
CATCAGTGAACCGCCTCGGCTGACAATCCCAGTGACACGGTTCATGGCCAGGTGCAGATGTTCGAGCATCACTCCACAGTGGATCGTCATGTAGTCGACCCCCTGCCGAGCTTGATGTTCGACCATGTCCAGGAAGTGCTGGCCCGTCATGTCTTCAATATTGCCGCCGATCTCTTCCAACATCTGATAAATTGGGACGGTACCGATCGGCACCGGCGATGCGTCGATAATCGCAGCGCGGATCGAATCGACATTGGTCCCCGTCGATAGATCCATCACCGTATCCGCCCCATGGTGAACGGACGTATGCAGCTTTTCCAGCTCTCCCGCAATATCACTCGTTACCGCCGAGTTTCCGATATTCGAGTTGATTTTGCAGTTCGCGGCGATTCCGATGCACATCGGTTCAAGATTCTTACTAAGGTGAACCACGTTTGCCGGAATCACCATCCGGCCAGCTGCCACTTCGTCTCGAATCAACTCAGGCGACAGGCTCTCGCGGTTCGCCACGAATTCCATCTCGGGTGTGATTTCACCCGCTCGTGCCGCCTGGATTTGCGTCGCCATGGAAGAATCCTTTCGTGAGACTCTCGCGCGTGCCGCGATAAAGACTGTGAACTTCTGAAGTTACGTTTGTGAAATCAAATCGTAACGATCGTTGGTTGAAAGTCAATTGCGCTCCGCAGTACCAACCACAAGAGACGCCGATGGTCGCTATAGGGCCAATTGCGAATGAAGCCACTGGTCCCAATATGGGGCACAATCAAGCCGTCGGACTCTCGCCGCTGACAGCTTTCCGCCAGGCCTTGAGCTTTCGCTGGGAGAGGTTGTTGGAACGTCTGATTTCGTGCGTCACTTGATCGTCAACTCCGGCGACGTTCACGTGAACACGAAGGCGACCGTTGTCAGCGTATTGAAATCGCACCTCAATTGGCGTTCCGGCCGCCAGGTCGTCCGGCAGGCCGGTCACCGTGCATTTGCCAATTGCCGTGCACTCCTTCGGATCACGACTCTCCCCCTCGACAATCGTCGCGACGATCGCCGTCTGTCCATCCTTGGCCGTACGAAACACACGTTTTGCTTTGGCCGGCAACGGTGTGTTTCGCGGAATGAGGACGGCGGTCTGCTTGCGCTGCGTTTTGGTGTCTGTTCCCACGACCCCCAAACTGTGCGAATTGACGTTTCGAACCTTGATATGAGGCCGATTGCCCTGGAGCCGGTCGAGCACGACGCCTGCGTGAATCGCCGCGCCTTGCGCTACGGCTTCATCGGGCGAAACTGAGATATCCGGTTCCTTACCTGTCAGCTCGCGCACCATTTTCACGATGGCGGGCATTCGTGTGGAACCACCGACCAAGAGCACATCGTCGATCGCATTCCAAGTGAGTTCCGCAGCTTGCAGGGTCTGCCGCGTCGTAAACGCGGTCCGCTCCAACAAGTCTGCCGTGATTTCTTCAAATTGTCTTCGTGAGATTTCGATCCGTTCAGCGACATTTCCCATATCGCAGACAATCTTCGCTTTGGTTCGCGAAGTCAGTGTACGCTTGGCGTCTTCGCAATCACGCAACAACCGTCCGTAGGTGTTCGGATGCTCGCGCGGGTCACGACCATGCGTGCGAATAAACGACTCGGCTACGAAATCGACCAACCTCTGATCCCAATCTCGGCCACCCAGTTGAACGTCTCCGTCGGTCGCCAGCGTAAAGAACTCGCCGGTTCCAATCTCCATGATCGTGACATCGAACGTACCGCCGCCCAAGTCGTAGACCAGTACCCGACTCGGCACCAAATCAGCATCGGCGGAATGCAACCGCCCACGGTAAAACCCGAAAGCGAGTGCCGCCGCGGTCGGTTCGTTAATGATATCCAGCACATCCAGCCCAGCGATGTAACCCGCATCCTGTGTCGCTTTACGGCGCACTTCGTCGAAGTACGCGGGGACCGTGATGACTGCCTGCGTGAACGGGCCCAGGCGTTTCTGAGCGTCGACACGCAGTTTGTTGAGAATCCAGGCCTGCACGACTTCCGGTGGAAACTGACGACCGCCTAGCTCTTTATGGTACGCCTTGAATCCCAGATCTCGCTTAGCGGACTCGGCAATGCACTCCATATCAGTGGCCATGGCCTTGAGCGCCTCTTGACCGACCACGATATCCTCGTCATCAACCAAGACGACACTGGGCGTCGTCTGGTCACCTTCCATGTTGGTCAACAGTTGCGGTCGACCCACGTCGTCCAAGTAGCTGATTGCCGAAAAGGTGGTTCCTAAATCGATGCCAATGGCTTTCAGTCCGGACTTTGCAGCGGTGTAGTTGCCCGTTGACTGCCCGCGAGTTTCTTTGCTCTTGGCAGCTTGCAGCTCAGCCGTCCCGCTCGTTTGCAAAACCTTCGTCAGGGCCTCAGCCGTTTTCCGGGGCACGGGATGGCCCATGTTTGCTGGGAGTTGAGGTGACGCGACGATCGTGGTGTCCCGCTCGGATGACGAAGTGCCATCCCGCGCCTCGGCGCTAATCCAGACGGATTCGTCGTCTGCCAACTCTTCGTAGACTGGCTCCAGATCGACAATCAGATCTGCGACGGACTGATAGCGGTCCGCGGGGTCGACCGCCAACATGCGTTCAAAAATCGTCTGTAGCGACTCGGGGGCAGCGGGGCAATCGGGACGAATCTGAGGCGTGGGCAGCGTCCGATGGGCGATCAGTGTTTCGACTAGTGTTTTGCCTTGATAAGGTGGTCGTTTGGTCAGCAGCCGAAACAGCGTGCATCCCAGGCTGTAAATATCCGAGCGCCGGTCGGCCAACGACGAATCGTCGACTTGTTCGGGAGCCATGTACTCGACCGTCCCGACGATTTGGTTCTGCTGCGTCAACTCGTCACCCGCGGTTATGGTCTGCCGGCCATCGTCGAATCGGGCCAGCCCCATATCCAGGATCTTGACAACGCCATCGGTGTCGAGCAGCAGGTTATTCGGCTTAATATCGCGATGAATGATGCCCTTGCTATGAGCGTATGCCAACCCGCGTGCCGCTTGTAAAATGCAGGAGATGGCCTGCTTGACGGGCATCGCTCCGCGCGTGGCGACCAAATGCCCCAACGGTTGGCCATCCACAAATTCCATTACCAGGTAATAGATCCCGTCCTGCTCGTCAGCATCGAAGGCGGTCACAACGTTGGGATGCGTCAGTTTGGCGGCCGCTTCGACTTCTCGTTGGAAACGCCGTATGTAGTATTCGGACTGCGTGGCTGCTAGCGGCAAGACCTTGACGACTACCGGGCGCTTCATCCGACGGTGCTCGGCCACGAAGACCTCGCCCATGCCGCCCTCGCCAATCTTGTCCTGGATCACATATTTATCCAGGACCAAGCCCGCAATCTTCCCCGCCGCGACCCGTCCGGCCTGGTATTTTGTCAGCCGACCGCGTCGCACCAATTCCACGGCCAGTGAATTCGTCGTCACGGGCTTCATGTCGGGTGGCAGGGTAACCATCACGGCATGCACTTCGTCAGCGGCCATTAACCCGCTGCGTGTGAGCCTTTCAATAAAGCGTTCGACGGTTGCCACGGAAACTCTCTTATTCCGATTCCCTTGTAACCCGTTTTGGCCGCCGAAAAGGTGGAGACAGCTCTGGCCGCGCGGCGTATTCCGGCAGTTGCGTGGGCTCCGGCTGGTGCCCGGCGAAAGTCAGAACCGAAATGGCGTGGGAAGCCGACTCTGCTTTGCGATCGATGGTCTCGATGGAATCAGCAAGTCATTGGAACAGTTGACTGCACTTTCTGAGAAAACGTCTTCAATTGGTATCCACTAAAAAAGGCTCTTCTATCATGCTGCGGTTGCAAACA
>JASLPZ010000507.1:0-3868 GCA_030744725.1 Pirellulaceae bacterium | reverse complement strand
AGGGGTCGATGAGCCCCTCGGGCGCGGCGCTACCTCGCTTATTGCCGCCACGGGAGCTGCGCCAGAAGGCGAGTTTTCCGTTTGGCGTGAGCACGCGCCGGGTGGAAGCGACTTTTTCGACCTTCCACTTGCCATAGCCCAAGTGGGTCGCCCGGCGTGGCTTGTCAGCGGCCTCGCGCACTGCTCGGACGGCACGACGCAGGCCCTCGTCGGCGAAGGCGAGGTCGAACATGACGCCTTTCATGCCGTGCACGGCCAGGATTTTTCCAGAGGAATAGTCGGCCGCCGGTGCGTCGTGCTGGTGACAGACATGCACGGCCACTCGGTCGGCAGTTGTGCCAGCCGCCTCCGCTAATTTCTCGCGCCATAGATCGTGTGCGGCGTTACCAATTCCCGTCCAATCGACCGCGCAAAGCACAATCGGACCGCCGTCGGCGAACAGGATGACCCGCAGCAGAGCGCTGAGCTGCTGAAGCCGAGCACGAAGTTGCAGGACCTCCTGCTGCAGGCGGATCGCGTCGAGGTGTACGACATCGATCGTAATGACCTTGGTGGCGGGCGTCTTCAACCAGCCGCGTGCCGTTGATTGAGGTACGCCGTGTCGAACGGCACAGGTGATGTCTTTTGTCGAACGAACGAGATCCTTGAGACGATGGCCATATTTCTATTGCGTACGCGTTGTGTTTTCCGTGGCTCCATATTCGTTCCAGCGCCACGCAGATCAACTGACCGGAAAGATTTGGGTGGCTCGCCGCCCGTGCAGCGCGAGAACTCGTGCTAAAAAGTGTAGAATGTTGTGACAGAGCGCACCGCTAGTGGTCGGAGCAACTACATCGGGTTCCGGTTTGCAAATAACAGAACCGAGTGAATTCTTTTTCGTTGAACAACTGGTGACGCGAATCCACAACAGATTGTCGTTTATACGCAGTGAAAGGGTGGTTATGCTGAACTGCATGCAAACCGCTAACTCCAAAATGGCAAATCTGAGACATTGGATGATCGAACTGACACGCAATTACCTCACAACACGAATCGCTGTCGCGATACAGCCGACAAAGCAACAGACGCTGCTTCAAGCGATTGTCGTGTGGCTTCTTGCGGCTTCCGTTGTTCAGGCGGGCGACACGGCGCTCAGTTTTGCCAACGACATCCGGCCGATTTTGTCCGACGCCTGCTATCACTGTCACGGTCCCGATGCTAAGGCTCGCGAGTCTGATCTGCGATTGGATGATCGTACTTTTGCTTTAGAGGCGGAGGTGTTTACGTCCGGCGCTATGCTCGAGCGGCTCAAAAGTGACGATCCGGACGTCCGCATGCCGCCGCCCAATTCAAAACGCCGCTTACGACCACGGGATCGCGCCAAATTAGAACGTTGGGTTGAAGACGGCGCGCCCTGGCCGGAAGACGATCGCCATTGGGCATTTATACCACCGGTTCGTCCGGATCTTCCCTCGGTGAAGAACCGAGAGTCGCCGAGAAATGAGATCGATCATTTCGTGCTTGCGAGGTTGGAACAAGACGGATTGGAGTTTTCGCCAGAGGCTGACAAGGCGACGTTATTACGGCGCGTTAGTTTCGATCTCACAGGACTTCCGCCTACGCTGGAGGAGTTGGACGTCTTTCTCAATGACGAATCGAAGGGTGCCTACGAACGAGCCGTCGATCGTTTTTTGGGTTCGCAGCGCTACGGTGAGCATATGGCGTTGGATTGGCTTGAAGCATCACGTTATGCAGACACGGATGGCTATCAGAATGATCGCCTGCGTTATATGTGGGTCTGGCGAGATTGGCTGATCCGCGCCCTCAACAACAACATGCCATTCGATCGGTTCGTCACCGAGCAGATGGCGGGCGACCTGCTTCCGGACCGCAATTTCTTCACTCAAGTCGCCACCGGTTTCAACCGGAATCACAGAATAAACTCTGAAGGTGGTTCAATTCCCGATGAATGGATTGTTGAGTACGTCGCGGACCGCGTGGAAACGACAGGCACAATGTTTCTCGGGCTCACACTGACCTGTTCGAGATGCCACGACCATAAGTACGACCCCATCACGCAAAAAGATTTTTACAGACTGTTCGCCTTCTTCAATAACATCGACGAAGCAGGCTTGGGACCAAACAACGGAAACAGTCCGCCGTTTATTCAGGTGCCGACGAGCTGGCCGAACCTGACAGGAAGCGAGCGTGAGTTTGTTATTCCAGAGCCGGCGAAAATCAACGTGAGCCAGACATCGGTTCCGCGGCCTCAGTCGGGAAAGCCGGATACGGTGATGGTACTTCACGAGTTGTCCAAGCCGCGCGCTACCTATCGACTTGAACGCGGCCAGTATGACCACGCTGACAAAACCGAGAAGCTAGAACCTGCGACTCCTCCTGTACTTGGCGCATGGAAAACAAAGTGGCCAGACAACCGGCTTGGTCTCGCACGTTGGCTAACGACTCCAGACCATCCCCTTACCGCACGGGTGACGGTAAACCGCCTTTGGCAGCATTACTTTGGCCTTGGGCTCGTAAAGACGAGTGAGAACTTTGGCGTTCAGGGAGATCTGCCAAGCCATCCTCGATTGCTCGATTGGTTGGCCACGGAATTCGTCGCCAGTGGTTGGGACGTGAAGGCGATGCACAGACTGATCGTCACCAGTGCAACGTATCGTCAGAGCTCCGCTGCCTCGCAACCGTTGCAACAGCGAGATCCGGAGAATCGTCTGCTGGCCCACGGCCCACGGAAACGGCTGTCACCTTTCGCGCTACGTGACGCAGTTTTGTTTTCGAGCGGGCTGTTGCATGAAAAGGTGGGCGGGCCGTCGGTGAAGCCCTACATGCCACAGGCAATCTGGAGCAGTATTTCCAATGCCAAATACAAGAGAGACAAAGGCGATAGTCTCTACCGCCGCAGCCTCTACACGTATTGGCGGCGCACGGTTCCGCCACCCACAATGATGACCTTCAACGCCGCTGCCCGTGAGACATGTATCGTGAGATCGGACCACACGACGACTCCGCTTCAGGCGTTGACTTTGATGAACAACATCACCTTTGTTGAATCCGCGCGACACCTTGCCGAGCGGGTGTTGAAGGCAGACGATTTCACGCATCGCCAGCGAATGGCACAGGCCTTTCGATTGGTGACAAGCCGCGCCCCGAGTTCCGGTGACCTAGCCGTTCTCGTGGAGGATCTCGAATTTTACCGGAACGACTTCCTAAAGAATTCGGATGCTGCGAAGCGTTTGTTGGCAATCGGACAAAAGCCCAACAACGATTCGCAACTCGATCCGACAGAACTCGCTGCGTATACACTGGTCGCGAATACGATCCTGAACCTTGACGAAGCCATTTCAGAGAATTGATATGAGACTGCTGGACGAATTCACCGCGCAGCAGACGCGCCGCGCCTTTCTCGGCAGCGGCGTCTTGGGGTTGGGCTCCATCGCGATGGGGTCACTGCTGCATGCCTCCGAGCGGCATGCCTCCGAGGACGTTCCAACTGGAATTCCGCACTTTGCGCCAAAAGCAAAACGTGTGATCTACCTTTTCCAGTCTGGCGGCCCATCGCAGATGGACTTGTTCGACTACAAACCGGAGCTCGCAAAACGCTTTGGTGAAGAGGTGCCCACTTCGGTTTATCCGGCTGAACGAAAAACCACAATGACGTCCGGTCAGAAATCTTTTCCTGTTGCGCCCAGCATGTTCAAATTCGCTCAGCACGGGGAAGCTGGCATCTGGCTGAGCGAGAATCTGCCGCATTTGGCCGAAGTCATCGACGATGTGTGTGTGATCAAAAGTATGCACATGTGAACGGCGCTCGAAAATGCTAGCGCTTGGGCGGGGGATTCGCGTGTAATCAAGAGGAGGTAGCGTCCTTGGC
>JASLPZ010000506.1:0-3870 GCA_030744725.1 Pirellulaceae bacterium | reverse complement strand
GCTTGTGCCACGGTTCTGTTTTGTTCCTGCAAAACAATCACACCGATCACTCCTTCTCCGGACTCGGTGAACCGCCTGAGTCCGCCCAGGGTTTCAAACGACCTCATGAGTGCGCAACCCACGTCGCGCCCCCGTTGGCCGATCCAACAGATCAGCAATGCCACGGTGGTGAGACCGCCGACTGGGCATTCATGCGCCGCCTGTCAGCCACGCGGTTCCTATCCGCCATCGCTGCCAACCATGCCGCACGACGGAGGCATGTCACATCGGTCAAAGCCATGGCAATATGGGCCATGGCCGGCTGACGAATACATCTGCAATGGTGGAGACAACGATCTGTCCGTTCAGGTCGCCAACGACTGGTCGGTGATCGGTCTTCACGAAGGGGACACTGTCGCGCATTACGATACCTTGGAGGGCCAAGTTGTCGTCGAACCGACGAACGAAGTCTGTCTGTATGCGCCGCGATTTGCCTCGGTTCGAAAAGTGACGGGTGTGATTCTGCACGAGCAACATCTGCGATCGGCTGGATTGGAATTGCCTGTACATCTGGCTCAGAGCGGCGAAGCAGAGTCGGCCACGACCGTTTTGCAGCCCGTGCAGCCTGGCCGCAACCTCGCAATCAGCTCGGCCAATCGGTTTCGCGACAAAACGCGACCGGGTGGTCTGGAGAATCTCCAGGCTGCGGTCGGTGCCCAGGGCGGATTCTTGCCGTTCGAGGATTTCCTGATCATCCGGAGCGGTCTCTTTGATAACAGCGAAAAGGCTCGCTTGTCCGAACAGCTGCAAGCCGCTTACACATGGAGTCACGATGCATCAGTACAAGTTATCGTGGACAACATCGACGTGTTGGAGGTGTCGAGCGAAAACGGGATGCAGTCGGTCTATACGTACGAGATGCCTGATGGCAAGTCGCGTCTACGATTGGTCAAAGTCGCCTCAAAGCAAAATGCCAAACCGGGCGAGACGGTTGACTTCACGATTCGCTTCGACAACGTTGGCGATCGTGTGATTGGCAACGTGACCGTGATCGACAACCTCAACACACGGCTTGAACATGTTCCAGACAGCCAGGAGTGTACGCTCAAAGCCGAATTCTCCTCGCCTGACAACGAGCACGAGACCGCGGTGCTGCGTTGGGAAATCACCGATCCCATGAAAGTGGGCACGGGTGGTGTGATCCGCTTCCGCTGTCGCGTTCGGTAGAAGGCAGTTGTTATTCGTGGTTTCTCCTGTCCAGCGGGGATTTTGATGCAGCGCGGTAATACCCGTGTTGGCCAATTGCTCCCCTCTGAGCAAAAAGCGACCGCGCCGATCGCCAACTTGCATTCTCCGCACCCTTGGGCGACGATGATGCAGCGCGAGACCCGCCCTGGGATCGCCTGACGTCGAATGCAGGAGCCCGCCATGAAGATTTTGGCCAACTGTCTGGTTGCTTTGTCGGTGACATTCCTTCTTGTCGCCACGATTCAGGCTCAAGGAGAGGCACCCGCGCCACGCGATACGTCGCGCGGCGACGAAATGATCGCTGAGTATTTTCGCGCGGAGACAGAACAGCTTCGTCGCGGCAGTATGACTAGCATCCAATCGTTGGAAGATTGGCAATCACAACGCGACGTCTATCGCAGTCAGTTGCTGGAGATGTTGGGCCTGGAGCCACTGCCGGAGAAGACTCCGCTGCAGGCGAAAGTAACGGGCCGCGTCACGCATGACGAGTTCTTTGTCGAGAACATTCACTTTCAATCTCGCCCTGGATTGTACGTCACCGGCAACCTCTACGTCCCGAAACAAGTCGACGGGAAGCTACCCGCCATTCTATACGTATGTGGTCACGGTCGCGTGAAGAAGGACGGGATCAGCTACGGAAACAAAGTGCACTACCAGCATCATGGCCAGTGGTTCGCGCGAAACGGCTACGTCTGTTTGACGATTGACACGCTTCAGTTGGGCGAAATCGAAGGGATTCATCATGGCACATATAACCACGACATGTGGTGGTGGCTCAATCGAGGCTACACGCCCGCTGGCGTCGAAGCGTGGAATTGCGTGCGAGCCTTGGACTATCTGGAGACTCGACCGGAAGTGGATTCGAGCCGCTTTGGCGTAACAGGACGCAGCGGTGGTGGAGCTTATAGCTGGTGGATCGCGGCGATCGACGAGCGCATCAAAGCCGCCGTTCCTGTGGCGGGCATTACGGACCTACAGAATCATGTCGTCGATGGCTGCGTCGAAGGCCATTGCGACTGCATGTACATGGTCAACACGCACCGTTGGGACTATGGCCAGGTCGCCGCGTTGGTGGCTCCGCGCCCTCTCTTGATCAGCAATACGGATACAGACCGGATCTTTCCCTTAGATGGGGTGATGAGGACGTTCGAATCGGTGCGCCGAATCTATGCGTTGCACGATGCCGCGGACAAGGTGGCACTGAACATCACCGCGGGCGGGCATAAAGACACGCAGGAGTTACGCGTCCACGCGTTCCGATGGTTCAATCAGCACCTCAAGAACGACGACAGCCTGATCGAGAAGACGGCCACCAAATTCTTCGAACCGCCGGAACTACGCGTTCTTGATGCATCGCCTGAGGATGAAAAGAACACAGAGATTCACGAGTCGTTTGTCGCTCACGCACCCGCTCCGACAGTACCGCTTGACGCGCTGGCGTGGGACGCCGCCTGTGAGACGCAAAGGAAGCACCTTGTCCAGCGGTCCTTCGCCGGATGGCCAGTGAAGGACGCTGATCTGGCTGTGCAGAAGAAGTTTTCCGTCGTTCGGGATGGCATTCAATTGACGGCCTTCGACTTTGTCAGCCAGTCGCCAATCACGTTGCGGGTCTACGTGGCACAGCGAGCTGGCCTCGAACGGGCCGACTTGATCGTTTTGAATGTGCTCGACGACCAGGCGTGGGACGAGTTTCTGGCTACGGCGCGACGGGCATTCGAAAAGGAGTTGGCCGGCGAGCAGTTGCCGACGGCAGACCAGAAAGGCTTCGACCAGTGGAAGCAGATGTTCCAGTCATCTCCATGGGCGATGGCGTACGTGGCACCGCGCGGCATCGGGCCGACCGCATGGGATCAAAGCACGCGCAAGCAAACTCAACATCGCCGCCGATTCTACTTGTTGGGGCAGTCCTTGGATGGTATGCGCATCTACGACACCCGGCGTGCCATACAGGCCCTCAGGACTCAAGCCGAGTTTGTGGAGACGCCGTTTTGGTTGCAAAGTCAGCGTACCATGGCTGGGGTGGCGTTGTATGCTTCGTTGTTTGAACCCGAGATTCGGCGGCTCGATCTGTACGACCTGCCTCCCAGTCATCGCGATGGGCCGTACCTGCTGAATGTAAGCCGCTTCGTTGATTTGCGCGAAACCGTCGCCATGGTCGCCCAACGCAGCCAAGTCGTGCTCTACGACGAAGATCCCAAGCCTTGGAAGTTGGTCAGTGATATCGTAAATAAGCTGGGATGGGATAAGAAACAATTTCAGATTCGTCAACCGCCCGATGCTGGACAGTGACGCCGTGCCACACGCGGTTGAATACCGCACATTCAGAATGCCTGTACGATCGCCTGCCTTATTCTACTGGCTCTGCCGGTAGTCAGTGATTTTCCTGACTTTGGTTCCGATTATGTCTCATCCCTGGATTGCCGACCGCACCAAAGCGTTCGATTCAAGCGGTATTCGGAAGGTTTTTGACCTTGCCAGCAAGTTGAAAGACCCAATCAATCTCTCAATCGGACAGCCAGATTTCGATGTCCCGGTTCCGGTTCAGGACGCTTGTATCGACGCCATTCGTAGCGGCAAGAACGGCTACGCGCTCTCGCAAGGCATGCCCGTGCTGCGCGACAAGCTGCAAGCTCGGATCGACCA
>JASLPZ010000505.1:0-3882 GCA_030744725.1 Pirellulaceae bacterium | reverse complement strand
ATCATGTTGCGTGCTACCAGTCAGGCTGGTGTGCAACACGCCGATATTGAACATCTCGGCGACGGGATCGGGATAGGTCGCGGCCAGATCGTCCGGGCATTCGCGATGTGCAAAGCCCTGGCCATGCATCACTACGCCGAGTTCTCTTAGCTCCAGTGACTCCGGCTTGCGCACGGAGAATTCGTGGACGTTGTCTGGCCAGCGGACGGCCTGTCGCACCTTGCTCGCGGCATCGTGATTGCCACGAATCAAGTAGACGGGTATGGCCTCACGCTGCAAACGACGAAACTGTTCGGCCGTCCACAGCCCGGTATTCATGTCTGGCCACTGACGATCGAATACGTCGCCGGCGATGACGACCATCGCAACCCGTTGCTCGATGGCCAAGGAAATCAGATTTTCGAACGCTTCTCGAGTCGCGCCGCGTAACCGTTCAACGGGAGCCCCGGCATACGTTTCCAAGCCGCGCAGCGGGCTATCGATGTGCAGATCCGCGGCGTGAATGAACTTGAACTCGGCCATCCGTGCAGCTCAACTCATAAAGGGACCGATCAGGCCAGGTAGTGAACTTGCGTATATTATCAGATGGTTGGTTTGAGGCAAGCGCTGGTTGGGCCGCCGCTTGTTGTCACGATGCATCTGGGTGGCTCTTGGCAAACTGCTAATACTGATTTTTATTTGACACGGTTCATTTCCTGACCTATTTGTTTCATTGGCTACTTTGTTGTTCTACGGAGTAGTTTGACGTTTCTTTTCTAAAGGGCAGCAATTCTATCGGTAGGCGCCATTGATGCGCCAAACTCCCTCGAAAAAGGCAAACCCGTCGTGAGGCGGGGACGCAAAGCCTTGGGTCTGCGTTCGCAGATTGCCAGGTTGCCGAAAGATTGGTACCTCGTAATTGGTTCCAAGTGGAGACTTCTGCATGCAAATCTCTAGCACGCAGCTGGCGCAAATTCTTGCGCTCAGCCGGACAAGTAGCACTCAGAGGCATTCCTCCGCCACGTCCTCAGCGGTAGACCGGTACTTGTTTGATTCCAATCCCACCCCCCCGAAGCCGGCCAGATCCGAGCAAGTTGGCTGGCCTGCGATTCGACATAACCGGATAGGAAGTCACAAGAAATCCGATTGGTCAGTCGGACGAGTCTCGTCCGTCCTGCCACAGTCCGAGGGCACCTCCGGCATACAGGAGATACTGAGCTGAAGGTTGCCAGCATAGAACGGAGAGCCAAAAGGTAAAACGAAACACTGCCGCCTAGCATCCAGCTGGTTAGTGCGACTTGGAAGACGCCACACTTCCAGGGCTGCCAGCCTTGATGCAGTGTCCTTGCCCCTGGTTCGTTGCACACGAGCCAGGGGTTTTCTCATGGGTTCAAAACGCACGAATTCTATGGACTGAGGTCGGCCAGTTCCACAAGCTCAGCATTTGGGGTTTTACCAAACCGGCCTACGTAGTCAACGCTTTCTCCGCTGCTTGCTTTACATGCAACTCGGTCTTATCAGTCCGGGTCCTCTGCAAGTGCTGATACACTTTCTTCGACTGGGCCTTTTTGCCTGCCGCCGCTAGACGTTCCGCTAACAGTAGCGCGGCATCCGCTTGCTTTCTTCTTTCATACAAATCTGTCGCATCGGACGCTGTGAGTACTGCGTCGACTGAACTGGCGTCGCCGATGTTGCCCAGAGCCCAGGCCGCGGCGATTCGCACGTCTCTCTCCTTGTCACGTGTTGCGGTTCGTAGTGCGGTGACGCTCGACGAATCGGCCGCCACGCCCAGGTTCTGCACCAACGTCAGCCGACACGAGCCACTTGCCTTGGGCAACGCGGCACGCAACTGTTCGGTCGCGCCTTTGCCAATGGCCAGCAAGGCCTGAGCTGCGGATTCGCAAAGCTCCTCATCCGTGAGCAGCTTGCCCAATGGCGGTGCCACCTCCTCGCCACCCGCCGTCTGCAACAATTGACAGAGATATCGCTGAATCGCCTTGGGCCGTTGACCGCCGATTTGCGATGCGACTGCCTTTGCAAATTGAACCTGCCTTCTGCCATCCCCCGAGTTGATGATGTGGAGCGCCAATGCGTGCAGGGCATAATGCGGTTTGGTGTCGTCCTGTTCGCCAGGGCCAGCAAGCAAATCGATCAGGCCCAATACGCCTGCAGAACCGCTGGCGTCGATCGTGGCGATTGCCTTGCTGACTTCGTCTCCGTTGATCTTCGTAAACATGCCCCGGCCATCTTTGCTGGGCATCTTGTCGACCAGCGGTTTTAGTTGGGCTGCGTTCATTGTGAATATCCTTTAGATTGCCTGTTTGCGAACGTGTTCAGTCTCGATTTACAGATGCCACGGAGCACGCATCGGCTGATCGACGAGCCGGTTGGCCTCATCGTCGCCGACAACTTGCTCAGCAACTGGATCGTATTGAATCTTTCGGCCTGTGCGAATCGAGATGTTCGCCAAGTGGAGGATCGTCGCGCTGCGATGAGAAGACTCGGCAGAACCGCCCGGCTGCTTCCGAGTTCTGACCGCCTCAGAAAAGCCGATCATCGGCTCTGGATCAGGCATTGCCTTGATCTTCTGTTGATCAGCGGTGCTGAGATCGCTCAATTGCACCGCTCGTTCCTGCTTGCGGTTGTACTTCTCACCCCACTCGCCACTGTCCATCACAAACGTCAGGCCATCGTCATAGGTGAGCTCCACCCAGCCCCACATGCCACACGCCTCGGGATGTGCTGGAGGGGCGTTCGACTCGATGGTGACCGGACTCGTATCGTCTTTGCCAAAGGTCCACTGCACGGGGTCGAAATGATGTTGACCCATGTCAGCCAATCCACCACCTTCGTAATCCCAGTAGCCACGATGCGTGCCGCCCGTGCGATGACGATGATAGGGTCGCAACGGTGCGGGACCACAATACATATCCCAATCGAGATTCGCCGGCACGGACGATGGCTCGGCATTGACCATTCCGCTCCACTGCGCCACTTTCAGACCACCTCGTTTGATGTGGACGCCTTCACATTCTTTCAGCAGGCTACTGCGGATGATTTTGTGGGTGAGTGTGTTTCCCTTGTTGCGACTGGCACCGAAACGGCCATACGTACCGATCTGGAAGATCCTGCCGTACCGTTCTGCGGCTTGAACGACACCGCGTCCTTCCGCAATGAAACGCGACATTGGTTTTTCGCAAAGGACGTCCTTCCCCGCCTGCATGGCAGCGATGGAAATCAACGCGTGCCAATGAGGTGGTGTGGCGATGGCGATCACGTCAATGTCTTGGCGATCCAGGACACGGCGAAAGTCTGTATAGAATGTCTTGTTGTCCACCCTGTCGCCGTACTTCACGTCGCAGGACGCCAAACGCCGCACATTATCACCGAGACCTTTGAACGTGGCGCCACCGCGACCGCCGCAGCCGATTAGTGCACCGCCGAGTATTTCGCTGGGAGGCGTCTGCCCTTGTCCCAGAACATGCCGAGGGACAATGGTGAATGTTGCTGATGCCGCGACGCTTCCAGCGACAAACGAGCGGCGTGTGAGTTTCGACTTACCTTGTGCCATGGCCGGTCTCCTTGTGGGCGTGAAAAGCAGAGCACTACTTGTTGCGAAAGGGTGGTTTGAGACTGTCCGTGAAGTTGGCTTATTCTAGTGAATGGACCTTTGAGAGGGAAACAGACTGGGATACAAATGGAGATGTCGACGATTAGGGCTCCAGCCTGACCGAGAGTGATCGACGTCACAAGAACCGAGAGCTGACACAGTTGGCAAGCTGGGTAGGAAAGTTCTGTTCAGCGCTGGTTCTGGTGAAGGCTGGAGTCAACTTAGCAGTGTTCGATCATTTATTGTCGTCTTTCGCTCCGCGAAAGCACGTCCCTTTCGCGGAGCGAAAGGCG
>JASLPZ010000504.1:0-3892 GCA_030744725.1 Pirellulaceae bacterium | reverse complement strand
CATAGGGTTTTCTAGCCGCTGGATCTAGCTGATCAATCTGGTCAACAAACTCGTCCAGCACGCCTAAACTCCTGTCATATTCTTCCAAATGTTCGAGAAACCTGGCGTAGTCCACATGAATCCCTAAACGCAGAGCTTCAATAGGCGTCAGTCGTTGCAGCAGATCTTTCATAATCTCCACGCCGTCAGCGAAGCGATTTTCCTTGTCGTGCACGTCGGCAAGAAAGATCCGGAGTCGCGGTTCGCGAGTTTCATGGAAGGCGTTTTGAAGTGAAAGAGGCCAGGCAGAAAAATCACCGAAGCATTCATTCAGGGAGTATTTCATCCGTGCCACAAAATCCGCTGGTGTTTCATCCGTTTTCAGCCTGAAGACTCTGAACACATCTTCGCCGATCATCTCTCGTTTGCTCTTTTTCTTTGGTAGTTTGGCAACCAGATACTGCCTCACCAGGTCATGCAACCAGATTTCTTCTTCCTTAACATCCACGTGAATGAGTGAATCATCCGCTAACCGTTCAACCAGGTTGCTGGTATCGGAATCACCGAGGCCCCATAGCGTGGCCAATGACTTAAACGGAATTCTCGCATCCTCTGGAAACACCGCCAGTTTCTTGTATGCACTTCGATCCCGGGATGACAGTTGATCCAGGCTCACGCGTAACGTGGTGCTTATTGCAGCATTCCTGCCACTATCCCCCGCTAGATCTAGCGCGTCGATGTCGCCCTTGTCCAAGGCTTGATTGATTAGCGTCAGTGCTTTGTCGATGTTCTCGCCGCGCACCAATCGTTTACGAATCCGCGAGTTGGCCAATTCAAGTGGCAACGCCCAGTTACCGAGTCGCTTCGCAAGGGATCTAATTCGTCGGTCCGCGGCCTTTACGCCGGTTGCGTGGGCCAACAATGCCTGAGCTTCGAGAGGTTTCATTTCACCCACGTCAATTGTGTCGGCCTCGATGGACGTTGGAATTGCCAACTTTCGTGTGGTGAACAAACGGGCACACTGCCTTCCTTCGATCAGAAATGGCCGTAAATGGGCGGCGTCCCAAACATCATCGATGACGAGCAGACATCGCCGATGTTCAAGTGCATTCTTTAGGCTGGCTGCAGCGCCCGCGGAATCGTCAAAGCTCGAAACCTCACCTGTGAGTCCGAAGTACAGGCTATTCAATGCTCCAACGATGTTTGGGTTTTCACCCAGCGTGACCCAGAGAATCCCATCGCTGTATTCCTGCTTGATCCGTTCGTCGTCGCAGAGGGCCATTGCCAATGTCGTCTTTCCAAATCCAGCAGTACCGACAACGGCCGTTGTAATTGCGATTGGATGATCGTGATCGGCCTTTAGGATCTGGCTGACCAATTTCTCAGATTCAGCGGGTCGTTGGACAAATCGGGACGTCAATTCTGGTGCCATGAATGGAATCATTGGTTCACTGTCTTGGCGGACGATTAGTTCTTCGACGTCAACCTCAAATACGCGCGCGAGTTTTTGCAGCGTCTCTAGCGTTGATGGTCCGCCGTCCAGGGCTTTCTTGTATGTGTTTCGCGAAATCCCGGCGAGTTCTGCAATCTGTTGCTGATTCTGAAGTCCTTGCAACTCTCTGATCTTCTCCCCATCTGTCTTGTACGTGTTCGCCACTTCTCCCGCCTCCTTATCTAGTGCATCGCAAGCGCATTGTGTGCGCTGTGCAGCGCTGCGCTCAGCCTGTGCACGGCAGGTATACGGTCGTTCTTCAGTGCAATTTCTTCCATGTTGACTCAAGGAGATCCAAATGCCCAATTCGATTATTACCGGTCTGTCGCGCGTTTTCACCATCTTGGTGATTTCCACCGGCGAAGTGACTCGCGACAGGCTACGGCCCGCGATTCACTCGCTCGCCGCCGACCTGGCCGTCGACAACGCGATCTTCCGCGTCTGCTCTCTTGACCGAACTGAGACGCCGCCATTTTATTTGGCGCGATCGTCTAATCTGCGAGAGTACTTTCTGCCTATCCGCGACAATGTCCTGCCGCTCGCGACGTTGGATCACCTTGGATTCCTCGGTTCCCACGTTCTAGGGTGGGTGGCCGCACCGACGCGATATCACCGCGTCTATTGTGCCCAGTTCGCTGGCGGCGCCGCCGGCTCTGGCGGCGTCGTTGGCCGCTGTATCCTTGACAAACCCGCGTTTGCATCGCCTCAAGAGGCCGACTCGCTGATTCCGTGGCGCGATTGGCTGATTCCAATATCGCATTTTTGTCATAAAGATGACATCCAACGGTTGTTTGAGTCGCCCACTATGGTTACGTCCACCAGTGTCGCGGCATCATTTCTGGAGCTGGGCGGCGTCGGTCCTCGGCAAATTGACTGTTCGGAACACGATGTTGGCTATCATCAGCTCGGCCTTTTCTTTGCTGGGCTGCGTGCATCCGATATTGACATCGATCGTTGCTTTACGATGCGCTACCGGCCAGTGGGTGATGATGCCCCGACGGTCTCGACTGCGCATCGCCTGCACGTCCGTGCATTTGTCGAGGGCCGAGAAATTCCCGGAACAATCATGGCAGGGAAACGGGTCGCCGCGACTCGCCAGGAAATCGTGTTCACCGGTTCCGACGGCCAGACTCGATTCTCGCAGAAAGGTGATCCGGACGGATTTAGACCATACAAGCGCATATTGAGCGCGGCACTCTTCGATGCCATGCCGAGCTTCCCACTGTTGCCGGAACATCACGTTAAGCTTGTGACTCTGTGTGACGTCGCGACGCAGAAAGCTGAAGACCTTGGCGAGTATTCCCCTGGCGAGACCCCCCCGTTTCTGCACCCCAACTGGGAAGCACCACACCTCTAACAACATTCCTGGTTCGCTTGTCCCACGCTCAGCATCGCCAATGGCCCTGATATCGGCTGATGCCGGCATCAGGGCCCTTTCAATTCTCGTCGAGTTGGTCGTCAAACCATCCTCGTCAACCGTATAGTAGGAGCCTCTCTGATGACTCAATGACTTCCTGACGTGTCCGTTTTGATGCTCAACGTCTTGATGTCATTGAATGCTGTCGCTGTTTTTCAAATTGAACCATCTTCCATTCAAAGGACCCATCGTATGTCCAGTTTTTTTGAAGTCCAGATGCAAAATTGTGAAGGCGTCGAAGCCGTCGTGCTGAAGCGTGGCGAGCACACCGAGGCAATCGTAGTTCCGATGCTTGGCAACAATTTCTTTAACTTGAAGATTTGCGACGAAGATCTTCTTGAACCGGTCTCTTGGGACGTCTTCCGTCAATCGCCAACCAGTTACGGTGCTTGTCCGCTCATCCCGTTTGCAAATCGAATAGCAAACAAGGCGTTTGATTTCCAAAACGCGGAATACAGACTCGATACGGAGAGAAACGGCCTGGTTCGAGGGCTTCCCTGGACGTGCGTATCGCATGGTGCATCGAGGAACGGTGCCTGGGTCAAGAGCCGGATCAACAGCGAGGACTTCCCCGGTGTGATTGGCTCGCAGTATCCCTTTTCTTTTGTTGCGACGATGACCCATAGGCTGCAGGACATGGGAGTCGAAATCACGATTGAAATGGAGAACTCCTGCTCAACGACAAGCAAGCTTCCATGCAGTCTCGGAATCCACCCCTACTTTCGGGTCGACCCAGGGGCAACGGTCTGTGTGCCGGCAAACAAGCATTTTCAGCTTGACGACGCCAAGCTCCCCACCGGCGAGCCCGCGCCCTCGGACGAGCGAATCGATCTTCGCACTCCGCGTCCGATCGGCGAGCTGGAATTGGATGATCTGTTCTCGGATCTTACGGCCGACGATGATGGTCGTGTTCGTTGTCGGATTCAGAACAGATTGAGTCAAACCGTATTGGAATTTCTTGCGGAGGATTTTCCGTACTTGATGTTGTACAAGCCCGAAGGTCG
>JASLPZ010000503.1:0-3911 GCA_030744725.1 Pirellulaceae bacterium | reverse complement strand
ATGAAGAAGTAGACCCGAAGGAAAAGTGGTCGGCCTTCAATGATCGATACTGGCTGGTTTTATGTGATCGCTATCACAATTCGCCTGCCCCTGACGCAACCAGCAGAACGCAACGCCTAATCCGCTGTCACGGGTTAGTGCGGCCGTGCCGCAACCAACTCGCACTGACCGCACGGAAGTGCAATTGAATTCACACTTAAGCAAAATATCGTTCAATGGTGTTGGCCAGAAAGGGGTCGGGAGTCTTTTTCGGGTAGCGACTTACCATCGGCAGACACGGATACCGAAAAAAGACTCCCGACCCCCTTTGACGAACTCATTGGGTAACTAGATCACAGAGTGCCGTCGCGCGGAATTCGAGCATATGGGACTTCCAAGCATCCGCCAGTTCCGCGACGCGATCTGGAAACTGCTGCGCCAGATTGTTCGTTTCCGTTCGATCGGTCTTTAGATCGTACAATTCCCATACGCCTTTTTCCCCGGCGGCAACCAGCTTCCAATCGCCAATCCGAATTGCTCGATTTCCCTCGTGCGACCACCAAAGGAACTTCCGATCAACAGGTGTCCTGTGTTGCCACGCAGGCAGCAAATTATTGCCGGGAAACTGTGGTACGTCCTGGTCCGTCGCCACATCGCCTTGCGTCGCGGGCTGCGCGTCGAGCCCAGTCACGTTCAGGATGGTGGGCACGAGGTCAATGACGTGGCCGACGGTGTGGTCCAGTTCACCTTTCGCCTTGATCCCCTGGGGCCAATGAATGACCAGCGGTGTTGCGATTCCACCTTCGTGGACCCACGTCTTGTGTTTTCGAAATGGTGTGTTGCACGTTGTAGACCAACCAGGTCCAAGGCACAAATAGGACTTGGCCGAGCCTGCCGGCGCCGCCGGATCGTGGCCGTCGGCGCGGACCATGATCTCCGCACTGGCACCGTTGTCCGAAAGGAACAGGATCAGGGTATCCTCGAAGGCATCCATGGCGCGTAATTGGGCGAGCACTCGGCCGATCTCGCGATCCACCCGATCGATCATCGCAGCGTGGATGGCCATTTTCGCAGACTGAAATTCTCTTTGTACCTTGGTCAAGTCTTCCCAGGGCAAGGGGCGATTCACTTCGCCAGGACCGAGCTGTTTTATCGCGTCGGGAAAGTCATAGGGCGGTCCTAACTTGCGTTCGACCTCGGACAGCGTGCCGGACAGCAGCCCCATTGCCAGCTGTTTCTGCCAGCGTGCTGCGCGCACAGCTTCCCAGTCCCGAGTGTAAGCTTGGCGGTTGCGAGCAATATCCGCCGGCAACGCGTGCAAGGGGAAATGAGGCGCCGTGAACGCAAGATAATGAAAAAACGGCTGATCACGATGCTTGATGGCATGTTCGCTTAGGCAGTCGATCGCATGGTCTGCGATCGCCGTTGTCGCGTAATAGTCCGAATTCGGTTCAACAGGCTGTAGCTTGCGATCATCTTCCCAGTGGACCTGCGGATTGAAGAAGCGTCCTTGGTCGCGCAGATAATACGATCGATCGAAACCCGTTGCGATCGGCATCCCATCCAAGTGCCATTTGCCCGAGTGATACGATCGGTAACCAAGCGGCTTCAGTCGCGTCGGCAACAAGGGTGCCCATGCGGGGCGTTTTCCTCGACCGCCGCTCGGCTTCACACCGGGTAACGTGTCGCGTCGGACTTGATGCGGGTAGAAGCCGGTCAGGACTGCGGCTCGGGTTGGCCAGCAGCGCCCCGTATTATAAAACTGCGTGCAGCGCAGGCCTTCGCTGGCCAGTTGATCCAGATTAGGTGTCGCGATTTCTCCGCCGTAGCATCCCAGATCGGAAAACCCCAAATCGTCCGCGATGATCACGAGGACGTTTGGGGGTTTCGCGGAGAATCCAACGCTCGGTAAGAGAAATCCGACCACGAGCAAGAACAGAACGTGCCAGTTTCGTATCGGCTTGAATGACATCGGGCTAAATTCTCGCTTTCCCTGTCGTGGTCGTGGTAGCTTCCAACTCAAGATCTGATCATGAATTGTTGTGTCGTCCAATTCAAGCGGCTCGGGTGGCTCAGCCTCGTTTTTCGCTGATTGTACGACTTGAACTGGTGTCGAGAACTGGGGCGAGGCAATTCGCTTTCCTAACCGAATAAGTTAAATTCGAATGGATCGGAATTGTCGCAAATGAATGGTCAGAACCACATCTCAGAGGTCCACACAATCGGACATACGTCAATTGGGGCTCGACTTGCCGTAACCTTCAATGCCGAATTCGGAGTTGATCCGCGTTCGCTGGTCGTTTTTCGTATCGGCGTAGCCGGAATTCTGTTGCTGGATCTGTGGTATCGGAGCCGCGAGATCGGGACCTATTTCACGATTGACCGTCAACAAGAAGGATTTCATGATGACGCTTCGCACATTTCGATTTGTTTCTCTGCTTGTCTTCATCGTCGTGTCTTTCGCTGCTCAACTAGCAGCTGCCGATTCGACTGCGCCGAACATCCTCTTTGCAATCGCCGACGATTGGTCATACGGACACGCCGGCGCATACGGTAACCAGTGGGTTCAGACGCCCGCTTTCGATCGAGTCGCGCGCGACGGAATTCTATTCACTCGCGCATACACTCCCAACGCCAAGTGTGCGCCGTCGCGGGCGTGCCTGCTAACGGGACGCAATTCGTGGCAATTGAAAGACGCATGCAATCATGTTTGCCTTTTCCCGCCAGAATTCAAATCGTACGCTGAAGCGCTAGCCGAGAACGGTTACTTCGTCGGTTACACGGGCAAAGGCTGGGGGCCAGGGATTGCGAAGGACGCGCAGGGCAAGCAGCGCGCCATGACGGGTAAGCCGTTTACCAAACGCAAGGCCAGGCCGCCGGCACGTGCGATTTCGAACAATGATTACGCGGGCAACTTTGGCGATTTTCTGGCGGCGGTACCCGCCGATAAACCGTGGTGCTTTTGGTACGGCACGACGGAACCGCATCGTGGCTACGAATATGGTGCGGGTGTCACCAAGAAGGACAAGAGGATTGTCGACATCAAGCACGTCCCCGCCTTCTGGCCGGACAACGAGACGATTCGAAACGACATGTTGGACTATGCTGTGGAAGTCGAACATTTTGATAATCACCTTTCACAGATCCTGGACCGTCTCGAAGCAGCTGACCAATTGCAGAATACGTTGGTTGTCGTGACATCTGACCATGGGATGCCCTTTCCGCGCTGTAAAGGGCAGGCATACGACTATTCGAATCACATCCCTTTGGCGGTGATGTGGCCGGCGGGAATCAAATCGCCTGGACGAACTGTCGACGATTATCTCAGCTTCATCGATGTCGCTCCGACATTCTTGGACGTCGCGGGGGTTGATTGGAAGGAATCGGGGATGGCACCCACTTCTGGTGAAAGTTGGGGAAAGATCTTTGTCTCCGGGGCATCCGGACAGGTAGATCCGAGCCGCGACCATGTGCTCGTTGGCAAGGAGCGGCACGATATCGGCCGACCTCACGATTGGGGTTATCCGATCCGTGGGATTTTCAAGAATGACATGCTATATATTCGCAACTTCGAAATCGATCGATGGCCTGCCGGCAATCCGGAAACCGGCTACTTGAATTGCGATGGCGGCCCGACCAAAACGATGATCCTGCAGCTGCGGCGCACTGGCCGGCAGCTCAAGTTTTGGGATCTCTGCTTCGGAAAACGCCCTGCAGAAGAGCTGTACGATGTGAAAGTAGATCCTGACTGCGTTAACAATTTGGCGGCCAGCGAAAAGCATCGTGCGGAAAAGAATCTACTGGCCAAGCAACTTGTCGACGAATTGACAATTCAGCAGGACCCGCGAATTCTTGGGAAATGGGTATCCACTTCCCTCAAGTGACCCCAACATGTAGTGTTGAGGCATGGAAGACTATCCTAAAACGCTGAT
>JASLPZ010000502.1:0-3937 GCA_030744725.1 Pirellulaceae bacterium | reverse complement strand
ATCCGAGTTCGTATTACCAGCGCCACGCCCGGCAGTTCCAAGTTCGGCGGAGCGATTGATGACTTGAAAGTCAGCGCTGGGGCAAGGACGTTTTTCTACGAGGATTTCGACGACCTGCGGCGTGGTTCGATCAAAGGCGCTCAGTTACGCCTGATGGCGAAACACCGCGAAACTCCTGCAACTAAACCGCGACGGAAACGGTTGCCGGAAAACGACTTGAGTGCGTAAGTCGTTATTGGGTGGGCGGTTGAAGAAATGAAGGGTTCCGACCTACGGAACCGAAGGGGTTCGAGCAATGGCGAGCATTGCTCCCGATTCCGTTCGAGAGTGAAGGTGTGCGAATCTGCAAAAAGATGTCCATGAATGCGTAGGATATTGTGTTACTCGCCGACTTTCGATGCTCCGTTCTAGATGAAAAAGCAAAATCTTCAAAAACCCGTGTCCAGGTTCTTACCCGGCGGGAGTAATAGTGCAATGAACGACCAAACTTCCGACAGACAATCTGGTTCGAGTGGTGAAGATCGCTACGAAGCCTTTGTGCGTCTCCTCCTACAGCATGAGCCACGGGTCCGTGCGTTTCTCCGCGGGTTGCTGCCGAGTTGGCAGGATGTTGAAGAAGTGATGCAAGAGGCAAGTCTTGTTGCCTGGCGGAAGTTTGGTGACTTCGGAGATGGGTCGTCCTTTGGTGGCTGGTTGCTCACAATCGCACGCTTTGAAGCGCTAAAGCATCGACGTCGCGCTGCCCGATCACCGCTGGTGTTCACCGATGACCTTTGGAACTTGTTGGCCGACGAGGCGAGTGAAGAAAACGTCCAGCAGATTCGCCATCAGCACCTGGAGGAGTGCTTGGAAAAGTTGGCCCCTGGCAAACGGGAAGTGTTGTTGAAAGTTCACTCGCCGGGTGTCGTCATGCGAGAAGTTGCACTGGAGTCCGGCAAAGGCGAGCAGGCATTTTACAAGGCCATTCAACGACTGCGGGCAGCGCTGCTCGATTGTGTTTCCAAAGCGATGGCTGCGGAAGGTGGTTGACCCTGCAACTCTTGAGCCAGGCTCCAAAAGAGGAGCGGAGGTTAGATTATGTCCAACTCAGATCTTGAACAACTGATCGCAGCTTGGCTCGATGGTCGCATCAGTGAATCGGAGTCTGAAGCACTCCAACAACGGCTAAACGAATCTCCTGAAGCGCGCACGACTTTCCACAGATATGTGCAGCTTGACGCTGGCTTGCGTGAAGCGGCCAATACGGATCGGCAAGGGTTCAGTGAAAACGATCAAGGCGTCAGCGGTGGAGTGATGGGTGGCAATTTGGCAACACCCGTCGCAAAAGCAAATCCGTTAACTTCGCTCCGCATACTGCTGGCAATTGCTGGTGTAGTCATTGTTGCCCTGACTGTCGGCCTTTACGTGAGCGCCCAACGCCAAATTGAGGCGACCTCAAAGGACGTCGATCGTTCGATGTCGGAGCCACCAATCGCAAAGATTACTGGTCTCACCGGGTCGCTGACCTGGACGGGGGATCGCGGGCAGATCATCCGAGACGTCAAAGTTGGATCGGAATTAGACGGCGGCACGATCGAAGGCATGGCGCCGGACTCTTGGTTCGAACTTAAGTTCAACGACGGTACGACGGTGATGATCGCAGGGACTTCAACGTTGACGTTTTCGGATTTTGGCCAAAAGGAGCTGCACCTGAAGCGAGGTCGCCTTGCGGCTAGTGTTGTTCGGCAGCCCGAAGGCAAGCCAATGCTAATCCACACACGGTCTGCCGTACTCAAAGTTCTGGGGACGCGATTTGAAGTCGAAACGAAACTTGACTCGACGTCGCTTTTTGTCAGTGAAGGCACGGTCCAATTGAAACGACGTAGTGACGGCCGAACCGTCGAAGTACCTGCTCAGCACCGAGTCGTTACCTCCTCGGACGGAGACATGTCAGCCACGCCGATTCCCAGCGTTGTTCATGGTTGGAAGAGTCAATTACATCTTGATCCAGCAGATCTGTACGGAAAATGGTCAGCTCCCGCGAGCGACAAGTCTGCATCCTTGAAGGCCATTCCGTTCGTGCCCCAAGAGAATAAGGGGCTCACGTTGCACTTGCTCGGGCTCCCTGTGAATCGCGTCGACGACTCTCCTGTCGTCGTGCAATCAGGTTCTCGATTTCTTGTAAGGGGGCGGCTGCAGATTTCCGCCGATCTCTTTTTTGGCATCCGAGTCGCCCGACCGAGTGGAGACTTTGCGGGCAAGTTTCTTGCACGCCTACCAGCGGAGCAATTCAAAAGAGACAGCGATTTCCAAGCCGTGTTCCATCTCGACAAATTTGGGCTCGATCCGTGTGTTTGGGATCGCAAAGACGAACTGCCCAGTATACCAGATGATCTGGTTGTGACTTGCGTGTGGGCCTTCACGCATACTGGCGAGCCGACCGGATTGGAAGTTACTGAGATCGAGTTAATCCCGCTTGCCAGCCAGACTGAGAACAAGCCATGAAACGTATCAATGCATTTATGGTCTTCATGGCAGCCGCTGCACTCTCCGTGTTGTCAACCGCGACGCTCAATGCGGATGACCAGAATAAAGAGCCAAAGACACGGCTTGCGGATTCCTCCGAGTGGGTTCAATCGTACAAAGTTGGGTACACGGACCGTAATGGTCGGTATGCCGGTGGCTCCGAGATCTTGCACTTGGTCGGACACAAGGGACAACTCTTTGCGGCTAATGGATACTGGATGGACCCACGCAATATTTGGTATGGCGGCACGGATGCCAAGACAGCGTGGGCGCAGATCCTTAGGCTCGACAAACCAGACGGAGAATGGGAAGTCGATCTCGAACTAGGGCCGAATAACCTCCGTGCAGAGAATCTCAAATCGGTGACGTTCGAGACTGACGGCAAAGGAAAAAATCTTGAGAACCCCGTCAACCTGCTGATCGCCTCGGCGTACTCTCCCACCTCTCAAGGAGCCGATATCAATGCCTTCGTGTGCGACGACGAGACCGGTCGCTGGGAGAAGAGTGCATTGCTCACCGCTACCGGCGAAAGCGGAGAGAACAACTCAACCCGGAGCATGACGGTTTATCGAGACAAGGTCACGGGTGTGGACCGCCTGTTCCTGCCTGTCGGCCTGCTGGGCATCTTCACCGGCAGCTACGACCCTGACGTGAAGGGTAAGATTCGCTGGGACAAAACACCTGAAACCGGTCGCCTAAGCAAACGCTGCCTGTCGATCATCGAGTCGAATAGTTCGCTCATTTACTCAAGCGGAACGAGTATCTACAGGCGGAACGATGGTCGGTCGCCCACCCACTCGATCATTTTTGATGCGAGTCAATTAACGAAAGGCAAGGTTGCGTCTCCTGTGGGCGGAGTGCGAGGGCTGTCAGCTATCCCCAATCCCAAGGGACGAGGGGAATCGCTGTTGTTGGTCTGGGCTCCCGACTCCCGTTCTCGGAGTTGCGTCGTCCGATTGGACCCCGATGGCAAAGGAAACTATGCACACACTCAGGAAGCATGTATCGCGGACCTGATGAGCAAGCGACTCGGCGGAAACCCAGTGTATTACGCGTTGGCTGGCTACAACAATATTCTGCCTGTGCTGAATCCCGCGACGAACGAATCCGCCTGGCTTATGGGATTCGAATGTTGGATCGGCGGGCGTCAGTTTCCGTGCTGGCAGGGCAATAAGCGAGGAGGTTTCTATGCCGGCGCGATGTTCGCCATCCGCGATAAAAACTCGCAATACTGGTTGAACGAGGTGAACGGTCCGGCTGATGTAAATAAGAGTCCGCTTCAGGCAGTACGTGCTTATGCTGTTTCGCCTTTTGAATCTGAGGAGCGAGGGGTGATCTATTTTGGCGGCTTTGTCGCCGATCATGGTCCGTCCCACAATACGGCCTGGGTGTTCAAAACTTCCAACGAAAATGCATTACGCAAAGACTCTCC
>JASLPZ010000501.1:0-3970 GCA_030744725.1 Pirellulaceae bacterium | reverse complement strand
AGTCGCCTTTCGCTCCGCGAGAGGAACGTGCTTTCGCGGAGCGAAAGACGACAATAAAAGATCGAACACTGCTAAGTCGAATGGTGACGGGATCGAGAGGACGAACATTAATTTGGGCATCTGCTGGAACGCGTTGCGGCTCACCCTTCATTGGCCATTTCGCGTTTCGACATGTCCTGATGCTCTTTCCGAATCTTTTCGACTTCGGCCGGATCGTCGGTCCGGGTAGCGGTTTCACCACATCCGATCTGCAAGCAGCAAGTTGTGGCGATTGCGCAAACCAGGAAAGCGACATGTGTCACGTAGCGTATTCTTTTCGACATGAACCGTTCTCCCAAGATCTCGCTTTCAACTACGGCAATTCGACAGACTCACCACCATCGCGAGTGCCGACGGCTGTCCACACATTCGCATCGATCGTCTCTGGCGCGAATCGAACGCTGCCGTCGGCCAGGGCAAAATTCGCACCACCGGGATGATAACTTGCAGCTGGCGAGACGATCTTCCACCAGTCGCCCGGGCGCCAACAAACGTCGTTCGGTGGCATTAGGTGGTTGTACCAGTTGCGCCACACGGTCCCTTCGGTCCAGGGATACCCGCGCCACCGCCACGAACCTCCCCAAGGAATGCTGGCAGTTTTCCAGTCCCGAGCCTTAAATGCAGCTCGAGCCGCCGGAATTGGGCCGCCGGGAGCGCCGCCGAATTCAAAGCAGTCGAAACGTGTGGGAGACGGGCCAGTGTTGCCAATTCCGAGGACGACTTCGGCAAAGGCGGCCGTGTTACTCAACCCGTCGGTGATCTCGGCAAACCTGAGTGGCTCCTTTTTCGCGCCGCCCCCCGCGTTATAGGCCGGGCCGAACAGCCCATCCCAGCCGTTCAAGTGCACCCAACTGCCGGCATTGCAATGGTAGTTGGTCCAGCCCATGTCGTTGTTGCGTCCCGGAAAAGGATCGCTCGGGCAGATCAGTATCTTCGGCTGCGAGCGAGCCGCGTCGTAATTCGGCTGGGTAAACGGTCCGACGTTCAAGTCCAACTTTTCGTAGATCGCGTTCTGCTCGTAGTAATTTGCCAGCGCGGCATGCGGCGACAAGTACCCCGTCGGATGGCGCATGCCGGCTGGGATCTTCTTGTACGTGCTTTCGAAATTATGCAAAGCCAACGCGACTTGCTTTAGGTTATTCGTGCAACTCATTCGCCGTGCGGCCTCGCGAGCCGCCTGAACCGCCGGCAGCAGCAACGCCACCAGAATGCCAATGATCGCGATCACGACCAGGAGTTCAACCAGCGTGAATGCACTGTGATATCGCCGTGCAGTCATTCGTGCACCTCATTTTTGACAAGACGTATGGATGAGAACGGAGGACGTCGGAGGGACCGTCACAACCAACTATCTTCGGCGACTGCGAGTCGATAGTCAATGGATTGCATCCGACGTGAGGCCGAGTCAGTTCGTCATTTGCTCAATGTGGGCAGAATTCGTCCGATTAGACAAAGATCACAAACCGACGGCTAGGGATTCTGATTCGCCGCCTTCCCCTGACACAACCGTTCGGCCACGACGATGCGATACGACTGCATTTCGTACGCGAAAGGATACCCGAAAACAGACCGCGCGTTGCCGGATCGATCAGCTTGAAGCCGCTCGAACGTGCCAGCGCATACAAGTCACGGCGACGAGACCGTGGTGTCTGGACAGTCAGTCAGACATTCTTGTATCCGGCTCACCAGTTCGCCCATGCTGAATGGTTTGACGAAGATCGCTTCCAGCAGTTCAAGGTCATCGAACAACTCGACAACTTTGCGATCCTCGAAGGCGGACATGAGAATCATCGGCGTGTGAGCATAGCGATCGTCCTGGCGAAGGCGGCGGCAGAGTTCCATCCCCAGGATCTTTGGCATCTGGTAATCAGTTATCACTAGATCGAATTGATCCTGCTGGGCCAGACGTAATGCCTCACTCCCATCAAATGCGACCGTCGTGGAATAACCAAAATGCTCGAGGTTGAAACACAGTGCCTTGGCGAAGATCTTGTTGTCTTCTGCCACGAGGATTCGACTGGATTGAGTTTCCACGTTATGTCCTCTCTCGAACGACTCGTTGCCTACGTATCGCGTTTCTCAGACTAGATTACGATCGGCTCGAGTGCTGCGACGTCTTTCACTGGACGTCATGGGTCACAGGCTCATGCACTGGCTCGGGCTCGGAATTCGGTGACTCCAGCGTTGTCGCGCCATCAGGCAACCATCGCATGACTTCGCAGTGACTGGTGTATTTCCTTGAATCGCCATCTTGCGTAATGTCTGCCACGCGAACAACCGCGCGGGCTCCATCGGGCAAATAGAGAATCACAAACTCGCATCTGGGCCGTTTTTCGGATTGGAAGCAAATCCCGCCCAGCGACAGATTCGCACCAGTGGCGTTCGGCTTAGGAGGATTAGGAGGAATCTTCTGCCCTTTGAGCTCCTTGAATCCAAGAATAGCGGTGTATCTCACACGCTTCTCATTTCGACGCTCGACGGCTGGTTTTGGGTCGTCTTCGACTTTGGTCATTGCGAGTATTCTCTGCCAAACAGGGATTCGTGAAGAACTGACAGTCCTTTCTTTTACATAGCTTACAATGCAGCCACAGTCCAACGGAATCATTTTGCAAGGCCTGTATGGTTGCTGCGAAACTGCTGTTCGCACGATGCCTTTGCGAGGCACGCTTGCCGCTCTCCCATCCAGACGGATGATCGACTGACCAACCCAACTAACCCTAACAAAGCGCCTACAAAGGTTGGGGAATCTCAACTCAAGGGACGAGTTCGAAGCCAGGATGGCGAATGAGTCTCTACCGACTGTCGCGTCAAGCCGACGCAGACCTTGATGACATGGCTGACTACGTAGCAGCGGGTAGGGAGGGGGAGCCTTCGCATCGGCAGGCGCTGGCTCGTGCTATCGACGGGAATTCTGCAATAATCGGGGCGTGGAGCTTTTCGACAAATCGGGAGAAGAACCGATGCTCAGAGACGAGACTCACGTCCAAAAACGCAGACAGTTCTCAGCGGATGAACTGCGAGCCTACGAGGGCAAGTGGGTTGCAATCAGCAGTGACGGTTCGCAGACCTACCAGTGATCGACGCGTTAGAAGGCGGTTTGGCTTATCGGATCCGAGGCCCCGCTCAAGATGTCCCATCAACTGGCCAACTTCCAATTTCACGAGTTCTCAGAAGTTTGATTTTGAGACGGCAATATAGCACTCATCATCCAAAGTCATTGCTGGAGTTGCTGCCGTCCCGTCAATAATCCATATCGTGTAGGGGTACACGTCGAGGCCCCGCAATGACCATCCGTAAAGAGGATGCCCTCGGTCGCCAGCCTGTCAATGTTCGGCGTTGTGATCCGGGTCGCCTCGTAGCACCCGAGATCCCCGTAACCCATGTCATCGGCAAGGATGAACAAGATATTGGGCGGTTGATCCCGTTTGGTTTCTTCCTGAGCAGCGACGGCGGATGGCAGCAGTGCCGATATCGCCAGGACAGTTGCTGCTATTTTCGTGAGCGCCTTCATCATTCGTGAATTTGTTTATGGGATGGCTGGTTTGAGCCGCCGTCCATCTTTCACCGGATACTGGGCATTGTGGGAATCCAGTTCCTCGACCATCGCCTGCACCCAGTAGGCTAAAGCCCTGCGTGGGTAATAAGATCATGGTCTGTCTCCAGCGGGCGAGAGTTAGTGTTTCAGGTTGGCGGCAGGCCGACCAGACTCTCAGACACAAACCGTTTGGCGACAAGATCTTCTGATTATAACAGGCGGCGACATTGGTTGCGGGAAAGGATCAATCGATTTTCGGACAACTCCTTTTCGTGGATGAATCCTCTGCGGCAAAGCGTCCTTCCCATCTCGGGACGGTTTGACACTTCGAGTCGGAGTGCGCTGGCCTAAGGTGCTCCGGTCCAACACGCTTCCTGCAATTGTGTATCTGGCGAA
>JASLPZ010000500.1:0-3976 GCA_030744725.1 Pirellulaceae bacterium | reverse complement strand
TCAGATTCCCGAGGGGCTCTACAACAGAACGCCACCACAAACACCCCATTCACCCACTAATTCCTCCGAAGAGCCTTCTTTCCAAGACCGGCATTTTGGGAGTGCGGAACGTCTCCGTGACCAAGGCCCAATCGTCTGACCTGCCCAAGAGCCTGCTGGCAAACAGCAACTTCGCGGACTGGACCGACGGCCTGCCCAGCGACTGGACGGTCGAGGTCGGTGCGAAGAACGGCGCGGAGGCACCCAAGTCGGAAGTCAAGCAAGTTGATTCCGGGCTTTCGCTACGCGGCACCGGGTCGACGATGGCCTGGCATTCGGTCAGCCAAAGCCCGTCGCTGGACGGAGGCAGTGCGTACCGTCTGGTGTTCCAGGCACGCAGCGCAAACGTGCGACGCCAGGGCCGACAGCACGACAACTGCTATGTAGGTGTGATGATCTTCGACGCCAACGGCGAACGCTTGGGGATGTCGATCAAAGATCTTTCACGCAACTCCAGCTGGAGACGACACCGGATCGAATTCAAAGTTCCCGCGAACGCCGACAAGACCGAAGTGATCGTCTTTCTCTCGAAGACTGGCACGCTGACAGTCAAAAACCTGTTGTTGACCAAGCTGTAGGTGGGACTCGCGGACGCTGGCTACCGCCTCGTATCTCTATGACTGAGCTGTTCACCGGTTCTTTTTCCGTTTACTCGGCGTACTTCACGAGCAGCTCAATCTCTCGCAAATTGATCGTAGTCGTCAGTTCGCGCACCAGCTTGGTCGGTCTGAGTTCGAGGTGGTTCTCACCCTTGTTAAGCTGCGACGGTTCGACGGCAATCTCGTATTCCAGATACGGCCCCAGCTTCACTGTGTGGACGCGCGTGTCCCGGCCGTTGGCGGCGTACCGCACATGTTGACGGGCAGCCTTGATCGAATGGCCGTTCAGGCTTGGTTGAAACCGCTCGTCGCGCATCACGTTCTCGATCTTGAACTTCAACGTGATCGAACGCGCTGCGTCGTACGTGTCGTAACAACGAAACCGCGCAGTCAACTTCTCGTCGTCAGCTGCACGGTTCATCGTAGACCGTTCACGGGTGTGATGCCGATAACCCGTTGGCTCGCTGAAGTAGAACAGGAAACGCTTGTCCTTTCCGCGCAGCGAGTCGACGTTGCCGATCTCGTTGAGCGCCTGGCCTACCTTACTGAAGTCCCCTTGCCGCCAGCTTCGCAGATCCGGCAGCTCCGTGTTGACTGCCTCGGGTGGGCTTGGTTGCTGCAGAGCCAGCTCGAACAGGCACGGATAATTGAACAGGTAGATGCCGTCCGCACCGCTGCCATAAGCGTTGGCCGCCGCCGCACGGTACTCTTGCAGGCCCAGATACTGACCGGTCTGCGGCGAACAGTTGACGTAGGCGAAAACCGGCGTGCCATGCTTGAGCAGTTTCTTCCACCGCTCCATTGGATGATTCATGTAAGCCTGATATGGCCCGACGCTCACGGAATCAACGATCCGCTCGGCATCCCAGGCCGCAACATCAAGCCCACTCTCAAGCGCCAATTCCGGCGTCAGCGGCACGGTGATCGTGAGTAAGTAGTCGGGTCGCCGCAGTCGTGTTGCCTGCTCGGCCAGGGCGGTCTTGATTCGGCGAATCAGTTCCGTAAACAAAGGAGCCCTCTCTTGTCCTTTGCCAGGCGGGAAGAAGTATGGAGATCGCATCGCGTCGAGTTCAATGCCGTCGATCTCCGGATAAAGCCGTGCGAACTCGACGACTCGCGCGAAGAAGTGGTCGCGAACGACTTCCGATTCATAGTTCAGACATCCACCGTAGTAGCCGTATGCTGAACCGAGCGCAAGCTTTGCATGTTCTCGCCAGAACGCACTCGCGTTGGGATTATCGGGCGACGTGAAATGGGCGTCATTCATGCGAAAGCTGGCCAGTGTTGTCTTGCCGAGTTCGCGCAAGATGCGCAATGCGGAGCCCAAGTAACCGCCCTTTTCGTCAGCGAAGTTGGCCAGATTTTCGTGCACTCGCAATCGCTTGAGATCGCCGCCGCCAGCCCGTTTGTTGTACTGCGTACCGACACGGGACGGATACCTTGTGGGCCACGACATGTCGCCCACACAGTAGGCCACGGTATCCACACCCGGTTGACAGTAGCTTTCGAGATACCGTCGCAAATCCGCCATGCTCAGATCGTCGCTCATGGTAAGGAACACGTTCCCATCATCGTTGAGCACGACGTTACCGAGAGACTTCGACTTGCTGCCCGCGCGATCCTCGGCTCTAGCCGTGGTCGACTCGCCCGCGCCGATCGTGGTTACGACGCCAGCAGCAACACTGGCTTCAAGAAACAGGCGACGAGTGAATTGCGATTGGCCGCACTCCGCAGAGACTCTGCGCATGTCGTCTTGCATTGTTGTCTCCTTGCGTTCGTTGCACGCTGGATCATTGTAGACTACTGCCGACGTCAAAACTCGTCGTTCACTGCAAGCGATAGGCAGCTGCCCGCCGCGCGGTTATAGGGAAAGTCGGAGTCTCGTGTAATTCTCGGCACGACATCCTCAGGATTAACGAGGATTGAGCAGATACTCGACAACATCTGCCAGTTCCTGGCCACTGAGCCCGAGATTGTCAATCTCCGGCATGAGCGACACCTTCATCTTGACGCGACTTTCGATGTCGTCGGCCGCCAGCGTGATCCGGTTTCCGTTTTGGTCTTTGAGTACAAGCGGGTCGCCCTCGCTGAGAATCAATCCTGAGACGACCTTGCCGTTGGTTGTGAGGACGTTGACACCCTCGAAGCCTTGAGCAATGGACGCCGAAGGATCGATGATGCTGGTCAGTAGGGCTTCACGGGTTTTGTGAATCTTGGCCACTTCGCTCAGGTCTGGGCCGATCTCCTCACCATTGCCTCGAACCTTGTGGCACTTGGAACATTGCGCTCTGTCGGCAAACAGCGATCTTCCGCGACCGGCGTCGCCCCGCAGCACAAGGATATCACTCAGCGGCGGCAGCGGGCGGCGATTGGGTGTTGGGGTATTCCAGTCGCGAGCGATCTTTTTCGGATCCTGATACTGCTGAGGCAATCGCGACTTGACGTCGAAGCTGTTCCAGAACTGCTCGTGCCGATTCGAGATCCACCACGCGGCCGCTGGTGCCAAATCCTGTGGGCCGCCGTTGACGATTTCGAGCATCGCTTCGGCCGCTGACTCTTCATGGATGAACGCCAGCGTATCGATGGCCTGTTTTCTCTCTGCTTGAGAAAGACCCTTCGCCAACGCCCGCTGCTTCAATGCCGCGACGGCCTCGGCCGGATGCAGGCGCCACGCAAGATCGGCCAACTGAGCGGTCCAGGTCAGAGCGCCGCTGCTGGCCGACTCGATCAGGTGGCGGTACATGGCCGACTCCTTGCCGGTGCAGCCGGTTCCCCACGCCTCGAGATACCAGCGGTCGCTACCGTCGTACCCTTGGGCAATCGCCGTGAGAATGTGTTTGCAGTCTTGCCAGGCAGTGTCGCGCATCGCAAGCGCAACTTCGCGTCGCACCGCGGGTGACTTGTCCTTAGCCAGCTCGGCCGCCACTTCGAGCAGGGGCAGTCCGGCGGCGCGCGTGGCCCGGAAAGCGGCGACGCGCATCTGCGCATCTGGATGCCCAAGCAGTTTTTGAAGTTCCACACGTCCCTGTTGGCTGTAAGGGAAGAGCCAGACGGCGCGCACGCGGATATAGGGGTTGTCGTGTTCCAACAGCTTCTTAAGCGCCGGCACCGCCTGATCGCCTGCTTCCTTCAGCTTGGCAAAGCCCTGGTAGCGGACGTTGACGGCGGGGTTTTTCAGCGCCTCGACCTGACCGGCGATGGTCTGGAGATTCAGTTTCGGGACGGACAGCTTTGCACCTTCAGGTGCGATGCGGTAAATGGTCCCATTGGCGCCCATATCGGACCAACGGTGGCCGCCCACGCGACTGTCGAACCAATCGGCAACATAGATCGCACCA
>JASLPZ010000004.1:25241-51509 GCA_030744725.1 Pirellulaceae bacterium | reverse complement strand
ATCCGGCACCCTACAACACGTTGATCAAACCAAACCACAACATATAGTACCTACTTGAGGGAAGTGGATACCCATTTGCCGCGAATACGGGGCATCGTGGCTTTCAGGCTTTGACTTCTAGCGGCTGGCAACGACAATCACAGCATCGAAACGAGGGTCGCATCATGACGGCCAACGGCGAAGGACTTTTTGCCATTGCCTGAGGAAAGACCGATAACACAAGACGCCATACGGACTTCGGCGTAGACAGAGCATTCTAGGACTGGGTGCCAATCGCAGCAACCCGATTTGGTAGCCGTGACGCAGTGTATACTTTGAGGTTTGGTTGTGGTTCAGTTTGATTGTTTCGTGTGCGACCGAGAGGATTGGGAGTCTTTTCTCAGGAGATCTGGTGTATGAGTCAGGATAACGGAAAGGGCCGCCGGTCCCAGGAAACAAAGAGCGGTGGTGGATCCAACTTCCTTTGGTATATGGGCCTGCTCGCCATGGGCGTGGTTCTCTTGGCGTTTTGGTTCGCCAGTTTCAACACGATCAAGATCGACTATCAGGATTTCAAAACCCTGGTGGAGAAAAGCAGACGCACCAAATACTACGGCCCCTTCGCCGATGGTGCCAACGGCATCCTGGAAATCGAACGTCCGTCGCGCGACGGCAAGCTCTTTACCATTCGCCTGAGCAACTTGAAGGAAGTCAAGATGGGCGAGTCCGCCGTGACGGGCAAAGTCAATCGCGAGATTTTGACTGGTACGGGCGATGAGCCGAAGATCGAGACCAAGGACTTTCGGACCGAGTTCTTACCGACCGAGTCAATTGTCGATGAGCTGAATTCGTTATTCGAGACGAATTACATCGCGTGTGCCGTTGCCGAACCGAGTTTACTGAAAGACCACGGGCCGCTGTTGTTGCTGACCGTACTGCTGGTTGTGTTCTTCATCGTCATGATGAGGCGTCTGACGGGCGCGGGATCTCCAATGTCATTCGGTCGCAGCCGCGGACGGCTTTACGCGCAGGAAGATCTTGGTGTTACCTTCGACGACGTCGCGGGAATCGACGAGGCCGTCGAGGAGGTCAAAGAAGTCGTTGACTTTCTCAGCCAACCTACAAAATACCAAAAGCTTGGCGGCCGAATCCCCAAAGGCGTCCTGTTGGTCGGCCCACCGGGAACCGGCAAGACGTTGCTGGCCAAAGCGATTGCCGGAGAAGCAGGCGTACCGTTTTTTAGCCTCTCGGGTAGTGACTTCGTTGAGATGTTCGTTGGTGTTGGTGCGGCCCGAGTCCGTGACATGTTCAGCCAGGCCGTGGCGAAAGCACCGTGCATCATTTTCATTGACGAATTGGATGCATTGGGCAAGACCCGAGGCAGTGGTATCGTCGGTGGCCACGACGAGCGTGAGCAAACCCTGAACGCGTTATTGGTTGAAATGGACGGATTCGAATCGAATTCGGGGGTCATCGTGATGGCCGCCACCAACCGCCCTGAGACGCTGGACCAGGCGCTCATGCGACCCGGCCGTTTTGACCGCCACGTGCTGGTTGATCGTCCCGATATTCGCGGCCGCGAGGCGATTCTGAAGGTTCACGTCAAGAACGTCAAATTGGACGAAACGGTCGACTTGTCAAATATTGCGGGCATCACACCAGGGTTTGCCGGCGCGGACCTGGCGAACCTGGTGAACGAAGGTGCGTTGCTCGCCGCCCGTGCAGAGAAGGCGAAAGTTGGCATGGAGGAGTTCAACGAGGGTGTCGAGCGCGTCACCGCGGGGCTCGAAAAGAAGCAGCGCGTGATGAGTGCCGAAGAGAAGAACCGCGTCGCCTTTCACGAAGCCGGACACGCGTTGGTTGCGTTCAGCCTTCCCAATACGGACCCCGTTCATAAGGTGTCAATCATTCCACGCGGCTTGGCGGCCTTGGGATACACCATGCAACGCCCCGATGGCGACCGGTTTCTGATGACGCAGCCAGAATTGGAGAGCCGCATCCAGGTTCTGTTGGCTGGAACGATGGCGGAAGAGTTGATCTACACCGACATTTCGACGGGAGCACAAAACGACTTGGAACGAGCGACGGAGATTGCACGTAGCATGGTGATGGAATACGGCATGAGCCGGATGGGCCGAGTCAACTATCACGACTCGCACGCATCACCTTTTCTAGCCGGTGCCAGCGAAGAAACGAATCGCCGCCATAGCGAGCGGACGTCGCGGGAAATCGACGAAGAGGTCAGACGGATCATTGATGAGATGCTGGAAAAGGTCCGCCACATTTTGGAAGTGCGTCGTCAGGCACTCGAAAAACTGACCGAGCGGTTGATCGAGATTGAATCGATTGGTGCAGACGAACTGAAGAGAATCGTCGACGAGAGTAGCGATGGGCCACTCGTGGTGCCGGGCACGACACCAGGTCCAGCACGCGGTTCAGCGGGACCGAATTCTGAAATCTCCCATGATCCGGGTGTGTCCGAACAGAACGGCTGATGCGTCTATTTGTCGAACCACTTCTTCAGCGTGTGGAGTGTCGTAGCGCGTCCCGCGCGCGCGATCGATGTGGTCAAGGGAACGCTCTTGGGGCAGACGGAAACGCAATTCTGCGCGTTGCCACAAGCTTGAATTCCACCTTCATCGGTCAGGGCGTCCAATCGTTCGCTGGCAGAGCTCTGACCTGTTGGATTCGCGTTGAATAGCATCGCCTGGCTAATTGCGTGGGCACCGACAAAACTGCGATCGTAGGCGTCGCGGGTGCGCTGACTAAAGTCGTCGGTCGTTTCGCCTTCGTTCCGTGCCACCTCGACTTTAGTGAATTGCGGGCACGCTTCCAGACAGCATCCACACGTCATGCATTCGCTGAGCGGATAGGCGGTTTCTTGAGCCGCACGCGACTGACGTGGCCCGGGCCCCATGTCATAGTACCCATCAACTGGGATCCAAGCTTTCACACGCTGCAGGGCACGGAACATCCGGGTGCGGTCTACGACCAGGTCGCGGACGACGGGAAACTTCGTCATCGGCTGTAATTCAATCTCGCTCGGGTTTTCTTCGATCAACCGATCGACGAGTGCCGTGCAGGCTTGCCTCACACGACCATTAATGAGCATCGTGCAGGCACCGCAAACTTCCTCCAGACAATTACAGTCCCAGCAGACCGGCGCGACACGCTTGCCGTCGACCGTTTCCGCCTTGGCTGCGATGCGTTGAAGCACGCTGATGACGTTCATGTCGTGTTCGTACTGCACACGATGCCGCTCCCAGTAGCTCGTTTGCCCGGGCTCGTTCTGCCGCTTGATACGAACCTCGAACTGGTCTCTTGTTTTGCGTCCGTTGCGTGCTTCGTCTGCCATGATCTTCTGGATTCAGATTCAAGGTGATGCGGGACCCAGCCGGGGTGGCCGAGCGGAGGAGTTCAGGATCCAACTGCCGTTGCTTTGGCGGTTTTGTCAGCTGAACCGCTGTCATTCTCTGCGGTTTTCTTGGCCTGTCGTGCCTGCCAAACTTCCATGATGACTTCCGCACCGACCAGGCCGTACAGGCGGGGGCGCGGTTCAATGAGGGAAGTATCGACGTCTTGGTATTGAATACTCGGCTCCTTGCCATTCCAGCTGACCACCGTCGACTTGAGCCATTTTTGGTTGTTTGCATCAAAGCGGTCACACCATTGTTCGGCTTCCGCCTTTCGACCCGGGGGATCTTCTCTATGCAAACTGGGCATGGCAAAGTCCGGTTTGAAATGGGCGCCTCGGCATTCATCTCGCTGGAGCGCCCCCTTCAAGATCGACTTGGCGATTGGGAACATATCCTGCAGGGCCTTCGTAAAGACCACATTCTGATTCGTCCAGTTGCCTGTGTCCGACAACGCACATTTCGCAGATCGCTCATGCAGTTCGCTGACCGTTTGGTAGGCATGTTCTAGTTGCTCGTTTCGCCGCACAACCGTCGCCGCCTTGGTCATCGTGTCGCCCAACAGTTGATGAATCAAGTAAGGGTTCTCGCCGCCACCATCACGTTTCAAGAGATCACGATGAATCTCATTGTGTCGCTTACATTCCGATTCGAACTTAGCAGGCTCCATCTCCGCTGCGGCACCTTGCTGCGATTCGAGCAAGTTGACTAGCCCAGGCGCCGCAAACAGCCCAGTAAAAATGCAGCTCAAAAGCGAATTGGCTCCAAGTCGGTTTCCGCCGTGATACTGATAGTCACATTCCCCGATCGCGTACAGATTTGGGATGCTGGTCACCTGGTTTTGCGGAGAACCGACTTCCAAACCGCCTACAGCCGTTCGTTGATAGTCGGCCCACAGGCCCCCCATCGTGTAATGCACGGCGGGGAAAATCTTCATCGGATTGACGCGAGGATCAACTCCCTGGAACTTTTCATAAATCTCAAGAATGCCGCCCAGCTTCCGATTCAATTCGGCGATAGGAATGTGCGTCAGATCCAGGTATACGCACTGTCGATCGGCTTCGACACTAAGGCCTTCGGTCACGCAAATGTCGAAAATCTCCCGGGTTGCGATATCACGCGGCACCAGGTTGCCGTACTCCGGATAGCGGTCTTCAAGGAAGTAGTATCGCTCGCCCTCGGGGATGTTCCCTGGGTCTCGTGGATCCTGTTTTGTTCGCGGGACCCAAACCCGGCCTCCTTCGCCACGCGCCGATTCGCTCATCAAACGCAACTTGTCGGCACCGGGAATTGCCGTTGGGTGAACTTGAACGAACTCGGGGTTGCCGTACTGTGCCCCGGCCTGAAAACAGCGACTGACGGCGCTACCTGTACAGACCATCGACATCGTGGAACGACCGTAGATCAAGCCACAGCCGCCCGTCGCCACGACAACGGCGTCCGCCGCGAATGAGCGGATCTCCATCGAGACCAGATCTTGCGCCACGCAGCCACAACAGTTGCCGTTCTTGTCCAGTATCGGCCCGAGAAAATCCCAGAATTCGTATTTCGTGACACTGCCCGTGGACTCCCACCGACGAACTTGTTCATCCAGGGCATACAGCAACTGCTGTCCCGTTGTGGCACCTGCGAATGCTGTGCGTTTGTAGAGCGTTCCCCCGAAGCGACGGCGATCGATAAACCCCTCTTGAGTGCGATTGAACGTGACGCCCAAACGGTCCATCAAGTCGATGACCTTGGGAGCCCAGTCCGCCATCTCCTTGACCGGAGGCTGGTGCTGCAAAAAGTCGCCCCCGTACACCGTGTCGTCGAAATGCTTCCATTCGCTATCGCCAAGCTGGCGAGTCTGGTCGTTACAGGCGTTGATGCCACCTTGGGCGCAGACACTGTGGGACCTCTTTGCCGGGGTCAAACTCATCAGGTCGACGTCGACACCCAATTCGGCCAGTTTCATCGTGACGGCCAGACCAGCCAAACCACCACCAACCACCATCACTCGCTTCTTCACCATAATTCTACCTAGAAAGCTTGTATCAGGTTATTCTGTACAAATGAGTCAAGTTTTAGAGACGGGCACTGACCGCAGGTTGGTCGAGGAGCGGGTTAACAAGACCGAGCGGTAGCTCGGATTGGTTCGAGGCCGTGCCTCGTTGGAAGCAGTGCGGCCAACATCGATCAGCCCTTGAGATACTCGTTGTAAGCTGCAATCGCCTGTGCGGCAGCGGCGTCCGGATCGGGGTAGGGAAAGGCTTCGGCCGAGGCGTATTTGTCGTAGCCAATTTCTTTCAATGCCGCGGCGATTGGCGCGTAGTCCATGTGTCCCAAACCGGCGGGGCGTCGATTCGAGTCGACGAAATGCACGTGACCAATGTAGCCCTTGCCCGCACGGATGGCGTCGGCCAGATTGGTTTCCTCGATGTTCATGTGGAAGAGGTCGGCCAAAAGCTTGACGTTGTCGGTGGAAAGCGACTTCATCAGCTCGACACCGTCGGCGACCGTCGTGATCAGGTTCGTCTCGTACCGGTTCAGCGGTTCGTAGATCAGTGGAACGTTGTGTCTTGAGGCGTACTGGCCAAGTTCGTTGAGCGCTTCGCGCAACAGGTCCAGCGCCGCATCACGACTTAGATCGCCGCCCCATTTGCCTTGCATCGATCCAATGATCGCCGGTGCGCCGTGAGGGCCGCCAAAATCGATGATGCTGCGAACAAATGTTCTCGCTCGTGCCCGTTGTTCGGGGTCGGTCGATGTGAGGCTTAGGCCGTGTTTGACCATCCCCGCACCGGTGCCCACAGCAGCCAGCCGAAGATCATGCTGTGCGAGCAACTGTTTCAGCTGTTCGGGATCGACGGCCGTCGCCGATGGCGCAAAGATCTCGATGGCGTCGAAGCCCAGCTCTTTTGCTTTTTGACAGGCAGCCGCCAAATCGTCCCAAAAGACGAATGGCCCGCCCCGGGCTTCATTTACCAGGCTGACAGTGACGGCGGATGGAATCATCGGTTTCTCCGTGTTTGTGGCGAGTGTTCGATTTGTGTGAGTCTCAGTTTGCGTGTCTCAGTTGTGAGCGTCTCGATGTTTGGGAACGGATACCACCGACGCATAGTCGTGGTTCACTCCGCGAACATTACGTAAGGTTTGCGAGCGAACCACGACATTGAGCTGCCAGTCCAGATGGCCGACCGTTCCGATTCCAGTTAAGTGACTTCGATGACCGCCTTGATCACGCCTGTCTCGGGACGTGTGTACGTTTCAAAGTTTTCGACCACGTCGTCGAATGAGACGCGATGCGTGATCCAGGGGTCCGTATCGATCGTGCCGTCTTCGATCAGCTTGATGATTCGCGCGAAGTCGGACGGGAGCGCATTTCGCGAACCTTTGATAGTCATCTCGGGACGATGTAGCGCCGGATGCGGAAACGACACTTCTTCTGTCGTGATGCCGACGTAGACCAGCGTGCCGGTATGTGCGACGTAGTTCAAGGCGTTGTCCATCGAATGATTGTTGCCGGTCGCGTCGGTCACCAACTCGTACATGTCTCCGCCGGTGATCTCTTTCATCTGCTCGAGTTCACTGCCATCGCCCTTGAAGACCACCGTGTGCTCGACATCGTACGTTTGGCGGCAAAAGTCGAGTCGCGAAGGGACCATGTCCATGACAGTGATCCTGGCACCGGTCAATCGAGTAAACTCGAGCGTGGCGAGCCCGATCGGTCCTGCGCCAATGATCAGCACGTGAGCACCCTCGTTAGCAGCCCCGCGATCGCACGCGTGACAGCCGATCGCCAGCGTTTCGACCAACGCCAGTTGTTCGAAAGAGAGTCTTTCCGATTGGTGCAGCTTGTCGGCGCGAATGATGAACCGTTCGCAGAGGCCACCGTCGATCATCACGCCAATCACGTTCAGGCTGTCACAGCAGTTGCCATTCCCCTTGCGACAGGCGAAGCAGTTACCGCAATTCATGTATGGCTCGACGCTGCATCGCGCACCGGCCGCCACGTTGGTCACCCCTTCGCCGACTTCCAAAACCTCGATGCCCAGTTCGTGGCCCGGAACGCGTGGGTATCGAAAGAACGGCATCTTACCGAGATAGCCGCTATAATCGGTACCACAAATACCCATGCGGTGGGTCCGCACCAGCACTTCTCCGGGACCGGGCGAACTGGGTTCGTCAATTTCGACGTAACGAAACTCTTTGGGCTCTTCCAAACGAATGGCACGCATCGATTGTCTCTCCTGATGATCTTGTGATTCTCAGCCTTTGACGGTTGGTTCGTCGTTGTTTTCGGGTCGGCCTTCGATATAGAACCAGTTGTGAATTGGCTCGAGGATTTTCTGGACTTCGGCGAGCAGTTGTCGGTCCATCGGTTCGGCGGCCCAGGCAACCCATTGTGCCACTCGGTCTGGATTGGCCGACCCGGTCACGCAGGTTGTCATGTCCGGATTCGCGATCGAAAACTGCAAGGCCAGTTGCGCGATATCGACACCGTTGTTTGTGCAGTGATCGGCGGCCCGCCTGGCGACTTCGCGTACTTTTGGCGTCGCTTTATGCCAGGCAGGCAGCGGCGCGGCGGTAAGCAAACGGGCCGAGAACGGTGCGGCGTTCATCAAGCCAACGCCTTTTTCCTTGCAAATTGGGACCAGGTCGAGCGCCATGTCGTTTTGCAGGGTGTAGTGGTTGTACGTCAGCAGGACGTCGATTTCAGCTCGCTCTAACACGTACTTGAACATCTTCATCGGGTAGCCGCTGACACCGACGAAACGCACTTTGCCTTTTTCAACTTGCCGGCGGAGCGCGGGCAGCGTCTCTTCGACGATTTGGGACATCTCGACAAATTCGAGATCGTGGCAGAGTACGATGTCCAGGTAGTCGACCTTCATCCGCTCCAAGGAAATGTCGATGCTCTCTTCGACGCGCCGCGCACTGAAATCGAAGTGCGCACCCGCATAGCGACCCAATTTCGTACCCAGGTAGAAGCTGTCGCGGGCCATCTCCGGGAGGACACGGCCAAGCAACATTTCGCTCATTCCACGACCGTAAAACGGCGACGTATCAATGAAGTTCAACCCTAAATCGACGGCAACACGCACGCTGCGAAACGCTTCATCAAGATCGATATTGCGAAACTCCGCACCCAGCGACGAGGCCCCAAACGACAACGTCGTCAGCTCCATGCCGGTATTGCCGAGCGTTCTGGTTCTCATCTTCGCCGTCTCCGTTCGACCAACTGCGTAAACGCACAGTTCTTCGTTACTCTGGGCGCTGCCTGGCTCGTAAACCTAGTTTCGTTCTCTCAATCGCCCACGACAGCCGGACAATTCTCGACGCTGACATGGGATTCTGGCAAATCCCGCCTTGCTATTCTGCTGAGAATCTGTGAACGGTCTCTTGGTGAAACGTTTCACCCGGCTTCAGAATCGAACTGGGAAATTCCGGCTGGTTCGGCGAATCTGGATAGTGTTGCGTCTCGAGGCAAAATGCTTCGTGTTGGTTGAAGCCGCCGCCGCTCGGGGAACCATCCAGAAAGTTGCCCGTGTAAAGCTGGATACCCGGTTGCGTCGTGTGGACCTCCATCACGCGCCCGGAGGCCGGGTCTTTCACGCGCGCCGCGAGTGCGAGTTTTCCGTCTTGGCCCCGCAGTGCGTAGCAGTGATCGTAGCCCTGGGGATTCGCGTTGATCTCCTTGATTCGCTCGCCTAGTTTGTGGGCCGTGATGAAATCGAGCGGTGTGCCGGCAACGGGCGATAATTCGCCCGTAGGAATCAGACCCTCGTCGACGGCCAGATAATGATCGGAGGCAATCGTCACTTCGTGATCAAGGACTTTTCCGGCACCGACACCAGCTAGATTCCAATAATTGTGATTGGTCAGATTTACAGGTGTCGCTTTGTCCGACGTGGCTGTGAATTCGATTCGCAATGCGTCATCGTTGGTCAGCGTGTACGCCACCGCCACGTCCAAGTTGCCGGGATAGCCTTCTTCGTCCGCGATGCTGCGGCGTGTGAATTTGATGCCGACCTCGCTGTCCGTTTTGATTTCTTCGGCTTTCCAGATGTGTTTGTTGAAACCGATGTCACCACCATGCAGGTGATTCTCCCCATTGTTGGTTGCCAACGTGTATTCTTGGCCATCGAGCGTGAATTTACCCTTGGCGATTCTGTTGCAAAAACGACCGATCGTCGAGCCGAAATGCGGGTGAGATCCCAGGTAACCTTCCAGCGTGGGAAAGCCAAGATTGATATTGGCCAACGTGCCGTCTCGGTCGGGCGTCTCGACCCTGACCACGATCGCACCATAATTGATCAGCGATACCAACAGGCCGTTGACGTTGGTGCACGAGTACAAAGTAATCTCTTCGCCGTTAGGCGTCGTTCCGAAAGAGGAGGCTTCGATTCTCATGGCAGGCTGACTTTCGTCTGATTCGGCGGCTGGGATTTGGATGGATTCTTGACGTGACTCGGTGGCGGCGGTTTCGCTTGCCGATGCGTCCTTCTCGGGTGATTCCGAGTCTGTTTCGCTTGCAGTGGGTGTTTCTTCTGGAGGCGGCAGAGATGTTACAGAATCATGGCCGCCGCATCCCCATTGGAGCACGCAGGCGGTCAGTGCGAGCCCAAACAAGCGGCGGTTCGGACAATTCCAAAGCATGGTCTCTCTCTTGACAGCCAACGTTGGATGGGGGCTCGGACGGGGGGATTTTGAGTCGGTTTGACCAGCTTGAGGCAACCAATCTGGTCGCGATGGCGTATTATGTTCATCTAGTTCCCCAGTGTCCAGGCTCCCAGTCCACGCAAAGTCCACATATGAAACAGGTTGGCTCGATCACGCGGAGTCGTGATGGACAAAGGAATTTGGCAAGGTTTTGTGGCAAGATTTGTTCTGCAGCGGCAACTATAGACTACCTATGAAGCCTCGATCTAAACCTACCGGCAGCCACAGCCCGCTTGCCTCTGTCGATTGGAATGTGGTTTTGGCCGATTGCGATCGCTGGCTGAGGACGGTTGTATTCTCCCGCCTCCGCGATAGCCACGCGACGGACGAGGTGATGCAGGAAGTCGCGTTGGCGGCGGTTCGCCAGGCGGCACCGTTACGAGATCAGACCAAGGCTGCCCCCTGGTTGTACCGGTTGGCGGTGCGACAAGTGCTGCTGTATCGGCGAAAGAAGGGTCGACAACGGAAGTTGACCGACCGCTACGTCGCACGGTTGTTACCGACAGGGGCGACCGATGCTGATCCGTTGGATTGGTTGTTGGCCGACGAACGTCGTGGGTTGATTCGTATCGCCTTACAGAATCTGTCATCGCGGGACATGGAGATCCTGCTCTTGAAATACACGGAAGACTGGTCATACCGCGAAATTGCCCAACGGCTCGGCGTAAGCGACAGCGCGGTCGAGGCACGCCTCCACCGGGCTCGAAGACGACTTCGAGTGGAATTGACGGCATTGGAAGTGATCGAGGCAGCAAGATGAATCAGTTTGACATTCCAGGCGACGACGACTTACGTTTCGACCGGTTGGTCGACGGCGAATTGAGCGACGCGGAACGTCGCCGGTTGCTAGCGTCGCTGGATGATGAACCGGGAGGCTGGCGATGTTGTGCGTTGGCTTTCTTGGAGGCACAGGCTTGGCGAGAGACGATGCGAGTCGTTCCGCAACATGGTGATGCCGCCGGTGCCGACACGTGGCAAGAACCATCCGAAAGTCAGCTGTGCAAGCCCGCGAAGCCAGGGCTGCATTCCGGTTCCAGCGAGGATGGACGCGACGACGCGGCCTCGGATCGGCCTGGCCTGGTTAGGCTGGCGTTGGCCATGGCAGTCTGCTTTCTAGTGGCGTTTTTTCTGGGAAATGAATTTCGGCGGCGATTGGCTCCAGATGCCGAACCGCCGTCACCGTTAGCCCATCAGCGGGTACCCGATACGACTGAATTTCAGGGCGAAGAAACCCTATCAGAAATCGATGCCCGGCCGCAACCCTCGACGATCATTCCTTGGGGCGAGGCTACGTTCGTGATGGACGGCAACGAAGGTCGCGAAGTGGATGTGCCGGTCTTTGATCTTGACCCCTACGCGCGCCAAGTGCTACTTGAGAGATCGACGGCCGCGCTTGATGACCTACGTCAGGAACTTCAGCGAGGCGGCTTTGATGTGCAACGAAAAGTGCGTTGGTCCCCGGTAGAGATGCCAGGTGGCCATCAGATGTTCGTTCCAGTCGGCGACTTTGAGATTTCGCCGGTCTCCCAGCGAGCGATTCAATAGGCCGGTTCATGCCGTGAGCGGGATTTCCCGGCACCGAAAATCAATCAGAGAATTTTATGTTTGGAAGAGAACTTTTTGAAGGAGCATGAGACGATGAGAATCAACCAGTTGTATGTTCTTGGCGTGATGATGTTGACGGCGATACTCTCGACGGCAACTCTTGTTCGCGCGGACGATGATCAAGATAGCACTGCCAAAGAACAGCCGCAGAAAGTCAGAGTTACCACCGTCAGAGATCAGCCGCTGAAAATCGAAGTCACTGCTGTCGACGACCAGCCGCAGAAAGAAGGCCAGCCGCGGAAGATCGAAAAACGTATCACCGTTGTGGCTCAGGCAGGCGGCGAGTACTGGATTGGCGTATACGCCGTGCCCGTTGAAGCAGCGTTAAAGTCGCATTTGGGGATTGATGATCGTCTGATTGTGCAGCAAGTGATCGCCGACAGCCCAGCAAAAAAGGCGGGGATTCAAAATCACGACGTTCTGCTGAAATACGGCGATTCCTCGATCACCGCGGTTGAGGACCTGATCAAAGCCGTTGGCAAGGCGAAGGGCAAGGAAACGTCTCTCGAGCTGATTCGTGGTGGAAAGAAGATGTCGATTAACGTCACTGCCGAGAAACGTCCGGAGAATCAACTGGGGCTCAACATCATCACGGAAGACTTGGGCGACTTGGGAGTGGATGTGCGCGGGTTGATTGGGCAATGGGTAGAAAAGCAGGGCGCCGACAAGCAGAGTGGAAGCCCGCTCAAATTCCGCGTCGTCGGCCCGGGTGTGATTGACCACAAGTTTGATGTCTCTGCTCTTCACAAAGCGTTGATCGACAGGAATGTGAAGATGCCCAAGAACCTGTCCGTCCAAATCAACAAGACTGGGGATACGCCAGCCAAGATCAAAGTGACCCTCGGTGACGAGACGTGGGAAGTGACTGAAGAGAACCTCGAAGCATTGCCAGAACACGTTCGTCCGCATGTCAAGCGATCGCTTGGTGGACGTGCGGGTATAGCGATTGGGTTCGCGCCCGAGGGACAGCATCTGCGGTTGAAGGCGCTGCAGGTTCATCCTGGAGAACATGTCATCCAGGGTGTCACTCCTCGGGCGGTTTTTCAGCAGAAGGGCTCGTCGCCCGCAGCGCGGGCGATTCAGATTTTACGCAAGTCTGTCGATTCGGATGTCGACATCGAACAACTTCACAAGGATGTGGAGGCGTTGAAGGCCGCCGTCAAGACGTTGCAAGCCGGAAAGCCCAAGAAGAAAAAGAAGGACAACGATTAGTGAGGCTGTGCCTCGGACCAACGCAAGCTATCGCTCGGTACGTTCTGTGAGACGTACTTTGACCCGGTTGTTATTCAACAGCTGGGTTTTTTTTGAGGCGACCAGTGAGGCAAGCGGACTAGTGCGTGTCGCACTGACCTGTAGCGTCCGCGCGCTTTGTTTCATGAGTCCAAACAGCGAAAAGCCGCTACAGTGAATCGGCACGCGCTCTAGAGTAGGCTCTCCAACAACAAACGCATCTTTCGCAATTCGACCATGTGGTCCACGTCGGGCATTTCCGAAATATGAACGCTCAAAGCACGAGTGTAGCCCGCCTGGCGGAGAAGTCCGACCAACCGACCGTAATCGACCTCACCCTGACCCACACGCACTTGCATCTGGTCTCTCTTGGTGTCTCTTAGGTGAACGTGATACACGTACTTCATCAGCTTGTCGACGTTCTTATTGTGGTGGGGGCCACAGATGTACTGGCTTGGATCGAACGCCAGGCCAAGTCCCTTAACGTTGTCGCACAATACTGCCACGGTATCGGGATCTTCGGACAAGCGGCCGACCTGGCTCAGCATTCCGACACGGACACCTTGCAGTTCAGCGATACCAACTAACTTGCGCAAACGCTCAACTTCTTCGTTAAACGGTGTGCCTAGCAAGCCAGATGGGATGATCAGCGTCACGACTTTGGTCGCTTTGGCCAATTTCGTGATCGCCTCGAACTGCTGATAATACGCGTCGCCCTCGGCTTCGATTTCCAGGCTATAAGAAGCAATGTCCAGCCGATGGGTGTCGCGGCACCGCGCGATGGCGGTTTCGGTGTCCGCGAGGACTTCCGACGGGCGAATCGGACCCCCATTTTCGTGAATGGCGATTTCGACGCCCGTGTATTCCAAGTCGTTGAGTTTGCTGATGGCCTCTACAAGAGGTAGCCCAGCGTGACATTCCGTGGATGCAACGACAATCAATGCCGACTCCTTTCCGCAAGACGATAGCGTCGGGGTGTTTGGGCACCCGTCAGCCAATAGCCAACGTGGCTAAGTCCTTAGACTCAGATAACTCCCGCGTACTGTACCTGGAGGTGCCAGTCGAGAGCAACACCAGCACTGCGTTCCGCCGCAGTAAATCGGTCTTTCTGCCGGTTTGTGGTTCTCCAGGCAGCTTTTCCAGCTGGTGCGCGGTTTCGGTCAGTACGATGCTATTGTTGCTGTCGAGTCGTCAAATAGAATTAGAAATAGGCATCGACGAAATAGCCCGGGTATTCAGAACAAGCAACCTTCGACACCACCTCGTTTGTCGGGCCTCGCCCATTGTGGGGAGCGCTTGCAAAACGTCATTCAATGTTTCAGATGGGAGAACACCATGGCCACGGAAGAGACGCAACCCGTTTCTCGACCGACGAGAGACACGGCCCCGCAAATTATCATTCATCAAGGAAACAGTTCTTTCCGACGTTGTTTCACCTGGATCGGCTGGGTAGGTTTCGCACTCTGTGCGTTGCTGGTCATGAGCCAGTACTCGCTCCTGAGCGACTACTTCGACACCAGCGGTGGCATGTATGAGACGTACCATTCAGGTGCCGAGTTTGGCAGCGATAAGGTTGCGATTATTTCCTTAAAGGGCGTAATCATCGAAGGAGATGGATTTGTCAAGCGTCAGATTGACCGAGTTCGCGACGACGAGAACGTCAAGGCTGTCGTCTTGCGCATCGATTCGCCTGGCGGCACGGTAACCGCTTCTGACTACATCTACCATCACTTGTCTCGTTTGCGTAAAGAGCGAAGTCTTCCGATGGTTGTCAGCATGGGAAGCATGGCGGCGAGTGGCGGCTACTATGCCGCCATGGCCGTTGCCGACCAGCCGAAGTGCATCTATGCCGAACCGACGACGACAACTGGTTCGATCGGCGTAATCATTCCGCACTACGACATCAGCGGTTTGATGGATCGATTCGACGTGAAGGACGACTCGATCGCCAGCCACCCACGCAAACAAATGCTCAGCATGACCAGACCGATTCCCGATGAGCATCGCCAGATTCTACAAGGGTATGTAGACGAGTCGTTTGGCCGTTTCAAGGAAATCGTGAAGTCGGGTCGCCCCGCCTTCCTCAAGAAACCAGATCTGCTAGAAGAGTTGGCGACGGGTGAGATCTTTTCCGCAACGCAGGCGAAGACGCACGGGCTTGTCGACGAGATCGGCTTCATCGAAGATGCGATTGATCGAGCGCTGGAGATGGCCGGGCTGGAAAAAGAAAAGACGCGCGTCGTTCGTTTTCAGAAACAGGCTGGGTTGTTTGAACTGCCGGCCATCGCCATGTCGCGTCATCAACAGCCGTCGGAATTGAACGCGCTGTTGGAACTGAGCGCGCCTCGCGCGTATTACCTGGCTACATCACTGCCACCCTTTGTCGCCAGCTATTCGAAATTGCTGGAAAGCAAATGATCGTCAAACGACGGCGGAACGGCAAGGAGGAACGCGAAGTCGATCGGAAAACCGCAAGCTTGCCTGGACGTGTGGCCCTCGTTGATTGTCAGTCAATTCCGCCGCGCCGTCGCGGAAATGGGCCGAATGTCCCGCGTGGATCGCCAGGCCGACGCATGTGGTTACGCATGTATAACTGTTCCAGTTCTTCGCGTTTACGATCCGGAGGAAGATTGTTCAGGTAGTCTCTTTCAGCGGCATCCAAGTTCGCGAAAAACTCGTCGAGTGCTTCTCTTGCTACCTTAGGGCGGTTGCCGCGACGACTAAAGAGGGCGGCGTTCACCCATCTCTGTATCAGCTGTCTCTTCTCGGGGTCGTCCTTGACGGCGGCGATTGTGTCGCGCGCCGATTCCGACAATCGTGCGACCAGTTCTTTTCGATCTTCGGTGGATGGCTTGAGTCGCTCCAAGAATCGGATGTCGTTCATCCCACTCGTTCGCCGGCGAAAGGCAGACAAGATCTCCATCCGTCGTCGTAACGGCTGATGGATCGCACGCAGTCGCGCTCGTTCACCCGGAGGTAACCGTTCTAAAGCCAACTCGGCCAGCCAGTCGATTATGGCCTCACGATCTTCGACCTTGAGCGATTTCTGCACCAGTGCCTGAAATCGATCGCGCTCCTGTCGTTCGATCAGTGATTTGATGGCCCGTATACGTTGATCGGCCGGTAGGTCCAGCAACTGCAAGCGTTCGCCCGCGGTCAAACTTTGAAGCCATTGATGATAGAGTTGCATGATGGACGTCAGCCGCTCCCTTTCCGACCCCATGGCGATCTTGGCGTGCAGATTTCGCAGTTTCTGACGTTCAGCGTCATCCAATTCCAAAAAACGTTGGTAGTTCCGGCGCAGGTTTTCCCTCTCAACGGTTGACATCGAGTTGATGTGTGCGCGGCGTTGAGCAAGCAACTTGTCGCTCGCTTGTGCGCGCCAGCAGACGAGCAGGATGAGGATCATCGTGCTAATCAGGCTGAACCCGCGGTTGACGTGGCCGCCGTGCCGGGGCATCGCTGATTCCGAATTCGTGTAGAGACCAATGGACCGGCTAGAGGCTTGCACTCCAAGTTTTGAAACCGCGTCTTTGTTCTGTTCACCGTCCATCGGTGTCCTCTGCAACAAATAGCCCCTCATCTTCCAGAGCAAGGAGGAAATCGACATTCTCTGCTTGTTGGAATGCCTCAAGGTTTTCAATCACAGGTAGATCTTCCAGCAATTGACGATTTGGGCGAGCCAGCAGCGCCGCCGCCACGCAGAAGCCAGCTAGTGACGAGGCGATCAGACTCGCGCCTGTCACGACGCGCAGCCATCTCCGACGCCTGCCGTTTTCGACCGTGTTCTCTTTGATATCACTCGCCGCCGCGACGGCGACCATCTTCAGCGTCGTTTGCGCGAAATCGTCACTAACCTCTTCGCGGGGCAGTTCGTCCAATAAATCCCACGCTTGTTGATGTTCGCGCATACGATGCACGAGTTGTGGATCTTGCGCAAGACATCGTTCGATTTTCTGACGGGTCTGCGTGTCCACCTCTCCGTCCAGATAGGCAATCAAGTCTTCGGGGCCGATGGGTAGATTCATGTCCATTTCACGTGTCATGGTGCCGGCCCTCCCTCCGGTCGTTCACCTTCCTGCATATAGGGTTCGAGAATGAGCCGCAGGTTTTCTCTCGCGCGTGAGAGCAACGACTTGGTGGCCTGCAGCGAGAGGCCCATTGTCTCGCCAATCTCGACATAGCTCATGCCTTCAAACTTGGATAGCAGCATCGCCATCCGCTGGCGATCGTTCAGGGCATCGATGGCCAGCCGCACAATCTCCGCACGTTCTGCTTGGTCCAAGACACGAGTTGGCATCAGGCCGCTGGCCGCCAGTGCCATTTGGTCGATCGCCGGTGGTCCCTCATCGTCGCCAGGTGCTCCCGCCACGTTGACCTCATGCCGACGCGCCTGGCTGCGTCTGGCGTTGCGCGCCACATTGTTGGCGATGGTGAACAGCCAGGTCGAGAATTTCGCCTGCGGCTTGTAACGCTTTCGCGCCCGATACACGCGCATGAAGACTTCTTGTGCCAGATCTTCCGCCTGTTCGCGTTTGGTAACCAGGTGGCGGAGCACAGCCAGCAGGCGTCCTTGGTAGCGCGTCACGAGTTCCTCGAATGCCTCGGCGTTGTCGTCGCGCACTTGGAGCATCAGTTGCACGTCCGGATCGCGCAACTCGTATTGATGCTCTGTTGTTTCGCTAATCGCCAAAACAGGTTTCCACGCGGTTCTAGGCGGGGGTTGCGAATGATTGCCCCGTCGAAGCCAAGCAACAGTCTAACACTAACACCGTCCCGTGGATAAAGTTCCTCCGTCGCACCAACTAGAGCGCGTGCCGATTTACTATAGCGACTTTTCGCCGTTTGACCTCATGAAGCGGATCGCCCCGGAGGCCACACGTCCGTGCGACACGCACCGGGTCGATGAGATCGTTGGTAAGCCGGTGACAGTCGCCCAAACGTCTCGTTTGGCTGTTTCACGCCACTTGAAGAGGCGTTGCGGGTGTGCCATGCCCTGATCTTTCGATTTGAAAGCACCACGCTCTCCTCTTGGATCCTGGACCAATCGGCCTGCTCATGACGTGGAATCAGACCACAAAGTTGTGCGGACTTGCCCTGATTGTCAGCCTCATGGCACCGGGTGATGTCGCAGACAAGATCGGACGTGTCGCTTCGACGTTGGATGGATGATCTTGATTGGGATTCTGGTCGGCATCCCGCCAGCGATCGTTGGTTTGTTATGGGCACGGATGATCGACAAACGTATGGACGTACCGATGCGCCCAATCGGTAACGACGTGGAACCGGATCCGTTGGCGGACGAGGGATTGCCGTCCCTGTTCATGTCTTCGCTACCTGTCTTGCTGCCCGTGGTGCTGATCGCGGCCAACACGGTTCTGAACACCATAGCCGACAATGAGCACGCCGCGCTGTTGAAAACAAGCGATGTGAGAGATTGGCCGGCTTTCGAAGCCACGTTGCGAAAGGAGATCTCCGGCAGCGAAGCCGCGCCAGCGCAGCGAATCGTCGCCACGGTGCGTGATGGGGTCGGCCATTCGGAAGAAAGACAAACGGCAATCGCGTTGATCGAGGGTGACGGCACATTGTCCGCCGTGCAACAAACACAGCTGATTGATGGCCTCAATCAGTTTGTACTACCGTTGGCTTGATGCGACGCAACTGACCACAGGCCGCGTCGATTTCGTCACCTTTGCGTTGGCGGAAATGGACGTTTAACCCGCCGTCTTGCAGGATCTGACGAAACTCCCTTTGCGCGCGGTCCGATGGCGTCCGATACGGCAAACCGGGAACCGTATTGTACGGAATCACGTTCAATAGCGCCGGCCGACCACGCAGGAGGCGCGCCAACTGGCGAGCGTGATCAGAGTCATCGTTCATGCCACCAAGCAGTACGTATTCGAACGTAAGTCGTCTTCCCGATGCGTCGAAGTACTGATCTGCCGCGGCGATGATTGCGTCGAGCCCAGTCTTGTCGTTGACAGGCACGAGTTCGCTTCGCAATTCGTCGTTTGGTGCGTGCAAGGAAACTGCCAGGTTAAACCGAGGGTCTTCGGCCGTCAGCCGCCTCATCGCCGCTGGCAGTCCGACAGTCGAGATCGTCATGCGCCGCGGGCTAATGCCAAGGCCTTTTCGATCGGTCGCTTGAGCGAGTGCCGCCAGCAGATTGTCGAGATTGGCCAGTGGCTCGCCCATTCCCATCACGACGATGTGGCTAAGGCGTTCGTCCGCCGGCAACAACCTGGCCAGCTGAAGCATCTGTTCGACGATCTCGGCGGTTGACAGATTGCGCTCGACGCCATCGAGTCCACTGGCGCAGAATACGCAGCCCATCGCACAGCCGACTTGTGAGCTGATGCAGATGGAACGACGGATGCCGTCGCGTAGCAAAACGCACTCGATCTGGCCGCCAGAGAATTCCAGCAGAAGTTTTTCCGTGCCATCTACCGCTTTGTGATGGGTTACGATCTTGGCCGTTCCAAACGCAAATGATGCAGCCAACTCGTCACGCAGCCCTTGCGACAAGTCGGTCATTTCATTGAATGACGTCGCGCGGCGGTTAAACAGCCAATTGCGGATCTGGCCGGTTCGGTAAGGCCTGTGACCGCGCGCGGCGAACCACTGACTCAACTCGTCGGTCGTTGTTTCGAGCAGGTTCTTCATAGCGATGGTGACGACCCGGTGGTGCACTATTGACCGGCGTTGGCTTGATCACGCCTGCCGGCTTGCCAGGACGCGCTTGACCGTCTGCAGTACCTTGCCGCTGAGGACTGCATTTTCAAACGATTCAAGATCTGGATAAATGGCGTGGCTACAAAAACGCACGGCCCAATTGTGGTCGAGCGGGCTGATGGTTAGCACCGCGGCTCGGCCATGTTCGTGGGCTTCCCACATTTCGATTGCCGTTCCCATCGAGGCTTCTGGTAGAAAAGCGATCACGACATCCACTTCACGACAAAGTCGATTGTGTCCATAGAATACGCGGCGACCGTCATCATCGCTGTATGCGACAGACTCAGGGTGGTCTGCCAACGGATCGTAGACATCGGCCTCTGGCAGGTGTGTTGTGATCAACCTGGCGAGGCGGGCGCGATAGTCCTGCTGATGTAATCCCGCGTCTTGGCGTGATCCTTGCATGATACCCGCGAGAAAGAAACGCATAGTGATTACAGCTTGTCGTGCTGCCGCTGCTGGAGACCAGATGTCGTGAACGAGATCATTTTTTGTCTTGATCTTAATCTTCATCCTAGTTGATCATGCCCAAAACTAGCGAGGCCAGCAAGCGATTAAGATTAAGATTAAGATTACGAATAAGAACAAGATTAGTTAAGAACAAGTACGCTCCAGCTCCGCGATCCATTTTGGTACCCTTCGTGTCTACCCACCGACCCAAACGAAGTCTGGCGCGGCGACAACCATCGACGTCTCGCCCCCACAAGTCACCGCACACGTTGGCCAAGCCATTCGAACCGGACCTTGCGCGTGCAGTCGACCTGGTCATGCAAATGATGGCGATTCCCGGCTCAAGTGGCCAGGAGTCCAAGATTGCCGAATTCATCATTGCACGATTAGTCAATGCTGGTGTGTCTCGCACGAGCATCAAGTACGATTCGGCGCACCGGCGTTCGCCCTTGACGGGACAGATCGGCAATATGGTCCTGAAACTCGCCGGAACTTCGCGCGGGCCCAGGCGAATGCTAACGGCGCATCTGGATACGGTCCCAATCTGTGTCGGCTCGGTGCCCTGCCGTCGTGGTAATATAGTCCGGTCAACTGCCCCTGGGCGAGGTCTGGGGGCCGACAACCGCGCCGGTTGCGCCGTGCTACTGAGCGCGTTGTTGGAGATCTTCGATCGCGATCTGCCGCACCCGCCATTGACCTTTTGTTGGTTCGTTCAAGAAGAAATTGGGCTACAAGGGGCACGCGCTGCGAATCGTAGTTTGTGGGGCAAACCCCGGCTGGCCTTCAATTGGGACGGAGGCGCGCCAACAAAGCTCACAATCGGCGCGACCGGCGGGTACCGTACCGAAATCAACATCAACGGGATTGCAGGCCATGCTGGGAACGCGCCGGAAAAGGGTGTCAGCGCGATCGCCATCGCCAGCTTGGCCATCGCGGACCTGCATCAAAACGGCTGGCACGGTGATGTCCGGAAGGGCACGCAGCACGGGACAAGCAACGTTGGGATCATTCGTGGTGGCGATGCGACAAATGTTGTCACACAGCACGTCTACGTTAAGGCAGAAGCACGCAGCCACGATGCTAAGTTCCGAAAGAAGATCTTGACGGAGATCGAGAACTCCTTTCGTCGAGCTGCCAAGGCGGTTCGTAATGTTGAAGGTAAAGCCGGCAGGGTGTCGATTACCTCTGAGCTTGATTATGAATCGTTTCTATTGCCGAGCGACGAGCCATGCGTGCGGGTCGCTCAAACCGCCGTTCGCGCCGTTGGCGGCGACCCGCAATTAGCCGTTGCCAACGGTGGCCTGGACGCCAATTGGATGACCGCTCATGGAATACCCACAGTCTCGCTGGGGTGTGGCCAAAAAAATCAGCATATGGAGTCGGAGACATTGGATATCGCCCGGTTCGCATTAGCGTGTCGCGTCGGTTTGCGGCTTGCTACGGGCACGGAGGAAACTCGTGTCTGATCCAAATCGCCAGATTTGCCTCTGCTTTCACGTCTCGCAACGAAAGCTACTAAATTTCATCCGGATTGAAAAACCCAAACGGGCGGCACAGCTAAGCGACTGTTTCGGTGCCGGGACCGGGTGTGGCTGGTGCCGGCCTTTCTTGCAGAAGATGTTCGAGCAGGCTGTCCTCGACGGGCACACCCAATTGGAATTGCCCACGAACGAAGAATACGCCCGAATGCGAGGCAAGTATGTGCGGGACGGTGGAGGAACGCCTCCGCCGGGCGCGACGCCCGTCGATGACGAATGACGAATCTGCGGGCGCTCGATTCTCGCCAACTGGCGGATTATCCCAGAATTCGGTATCATGATTCCCGGTTGAAGACCAGCACCCTATTTGTGGGGTGCTGTCACGGCACGAATCACTTACCATGATATAATAAAATGGCGCGCAAGGTCGTAAGTAGGAAAGCTTTACGAGAAGAGGTAGAAGCTGCTGAGGCCGCTGAGAAGGCAGGCGGTACGAAGAAGAAAGCCGCGAAGAAGAAGGCCGCACCGCGAAAAGCGCGAAAGAAAAAAGTAGCTGCCGAAATCCGCGTCAAGTTGTTCTACGGCGTTTTCAACCAATCGCTGAAGCGGGTTGCTTTATTCGAGTTCAACCAGAAGAAGCAGGCAGAAAAGAAAGCCATCGATTTGAGCAAGGATGGCAAGACGCCACATTTCGTACAAAAAGTCAAAGAAGCAATCGAAGAATAACTTCTTTGGGTTCGGACAGACTTGCTCGTTGTGGGTGGCTGGAAATGAATCGGCCTGGAAATTTGATTGCAAGTTGTCTGGCCACTGTTTTCCTGGCCATTGGCTGTAGCGATTCCAGCAAGTCTTCGTCCTCTGCACCTGCTTCACCGGGCGGGACCGCGCCAGGTGTCACGCAACCAGCCAGCGATTCTCCCGTTGCTCCTAATTCCGCGCCAGTGCGAGCCACGGTGCGAGGCGTGACCAAGATTCCAGAAGACAAACTTGCGATTGGCGATTATATGCCTCCGCTGGACGATGATCGTATTGAAATTGCCAAACCACAAGGTTGGCGGGCTTTGCCTCGCGACAGCGATTATCTGACGAGATTCTATGAAGCCAATCCCAACGGCTTGCCGCGCATTGAGATAACAGTCGAGGCGCGTTCCTACGGCGATCTTGAAACGGCAACGTCTGAGAACGTCGAGCAGTTTGCCGAACTGGTGGCCGCGGATCTGGCCGAGTTGGAACTTGTCGAGAACGTCATTCCACTGCAAATTGGTGACACAGCTTGCGCCCGCTACGTCGGCTTGGTGGAATTGAAGTTGGCGGCCGAGAAAAAGATCAGCGCGGAACGCCAGCGATTATTGGTCTTGCAAGACGGTCGGCTCTATACGATCGACCTGTTGGTGTTGCCGAATACCTTGCGGAGAAGTCGCGATGCGGCGTATGCGGTGTGTGCCAGCCTCCGTTTCGGCGAACGAATTGATCCGCCAACGACAGGCGACCTGCAGTAGATTCACGGCCTCTCCGCTTGTTCGCGGCCTACCGATGCGAATCGTCTGAAAAACAGCGGGCCGTCAGTCATCGTGCCGCGCTGGGGGGAGCGAACAGGGCGATCCGAGGAGAGGTTTAGAAGAACGTCGTGGTGATCACCCCAAGAATAAAAGCGACAAGCGAGAGGATCGTGGCGCGAGGGTTCATTATTGACCAGGGACTGGTGGAGAAGCGGGGCGGGATTGGGTTTTGGCGTGGAAAACCGAACAATTATGCAGATAATTCGAGGGATGAAAAGGACCGCTATAGTGAGGGGTGCCCGGGCGTTCGGTTCTTCACGCAATGATCTCACTTCCCCTGTGGTCATGCAGTATGATGGCGAAGGGCAAAGTACACGTTTCGACATTCGAGGAACATGTCATGCCCGACGCAATCCAGATCGTTACGATGAGTTCTGACCTCGCTGACGCCGAGCGTATCGCCACCGTATTGGTAGCCAATCGGCTGGCTGCTTGCGTTCAACTCAGCGGACCGGTAGAGAGCACGTATCGGTGGAAGGACCAGATTGAAACTTCCAGCGAATGGTGTTGCACCATCAAGACACTACGAGCACTCTATCCGCAGGTTGAATCGAAGATTCGTGAATTGCATTCGTACGGCGAACCAGAAATCGTGGCGACGGCGATCGTGGCGGCGAGCGAGAGCTACTTAGATTGGATCGCCAAGTCGGTGGGTCCGGCGTCCTCGCCGCCAGACCCAACGTCCGTCCAGCCCGTGCACGAATCGGGCGAATAACGTGGAATCGTGTCGTCCATTGCAGCCGGTTCATGTGATGCTCCATCGTCGACCGGCGGCCGTGGCGGATGGCGACCGAATCACGATCGACCGATGTGAACTGGCGACGGTGATGTTGTCCCCACCGCAACAGTCGGAACCGTTTTCGATCAGTTTCGAGACGGCCACCCAGAGGTTTGCCGAACTGCCTCGCATGTTTCTTGAACCCGATGGATCGTTTGTTTGGGTTTCCGCAAACGGAGCCGAGCCGGCCTGGCAGCTAGACGGTGTTGTGAACGATCGCGTGGATCGTGTTGTTTCTGTCGAAGCACGAGGCACCTGCGCGCCGGCACAATTCGAGAAGATGCTGGGCATATTCGACTGGCCGGAGACACCGTTGCTGATTCAGCTGGTCCAAACTGCGGTGTTCTTGGACGTGGCCGAGTATTTTCGTTTTGTCGATCGGCCTCACTCGCAGTGACTCAGGGGCGGGCCAGGTAGCATTTCGCCTCAGATGCCATTTCGGTTGGACGGGGGGGCCGCAAAACTTGCCGAAAGCGCCTGGGCGGCAATTCCATCCATTTGATAACGCCGATTTTCAGGCGAAACATTCTCGCCGATGGCTGTTCGGCGACGCTCCCGGGCGTAGAATTCTCCCGGCCGATCGCGTAAAAATGAGGTTGTTCTCGTTGCCGATGAGCTGCGTTGTGTTGGATACTTTCACGCCGGTGCAGGTTGCAAACGTCGGCTCCGTGCAAAATACTATTCTGATACCGACTCACACCCACCCGACGCTATCAACGCGTGCCCACCCACAATGCACAATTGAGAGAGGCGTTATGCTGACCGCGGACAAAGTGCTGGATAAATACTATCTCGAAGTTCGCTGCATGTTGATCGAGATTGCGGCCACGTTAGATCGCCACGACCGCGCGCTTGAGGAGCGAGCCGGCGGTGGTGAAAAGGACGAGCGCCTGGAAAAGGTCTACGAAGCGCTGGTGATCCTGTCTAAACCTAGCAGCACGCCCGATCGTAGCGAACGCCTGTTAAACATGTTCTCCGATCTGGACTGACACCGGATTTTCGCTTTACGCAACGGTGCCGGCACGGAGGGAACTCAGCCACGCGACGAATGGACTCGACGATACGCCAACACACAAGGTCGAGCCCAGGAAAGGGAGAACGTCCATGCAAATCATCCAACCTCACTATCACGCGATTGCTCGAACTGCGCAGGACTACGAACGGATGGCGATGTCCGGCGTGGTTGCTGTCGCCGAGCCTGCGTTTTGGGCTGGCTTCGACCGCGAATACCCAGAAACGTTTCTTGACTACTTTAAACAGATTAGCGAGTTCGAACCGACGCGTGCCGCCGACTACGGCATTCGGCATTTTTGTTGGGTCGCGGTGAATCCGAAGGAAGCGGAAAACCCGGAGCTTAGCCACGCTGTGTTAGAGAAGATGCCTGAGTTCTTTAAGAAGCCAACGGTCTTGGGTATCGGAGAAATCGGCTTTCACAAGACGACCAAGAACGAAGAAGAGATTTTCGAGGCGCAAGTCGAACTGGCCATCAAACACGGACAGCTCATCCTGATTCATACACCGCACTTGCAGGACAAGGTACGGGGCACCAAGCGAACGTTGGAAGTGTTGCGACACATGAATGTCGACCCGGAACGCGTCTGGATCGATCACGTGGAAGAACACACGATTCGCGGGCCCTTGGAAGAGGGTTACTGGGTCGGCTTCACGCTTTACCCCATCACAAAATGCACTCCCCGGCGCGCCGTGGACATGCTTGAAATCTACGGCCGCGAACGGATTATCGTCAATTCGTCCGCCGACTGGGGGCCAAGCGACCCGTTTACTCTGCAAGAGTGCATCATGGATTTCCGTGCTCGAGGCAATTCTCTGCAGGATGCCATTGAGGTCTTTCACAACAATCCCTGCCGATTTCTTGGGCAGAATCCAAAATTCGATATCAAGCCGATTCGTGTCGAGCAAGAGGGCGTTGAACAACCAGTGGCCAGCGCGACGTAACAACGGAACGGATTGTTCTCGGAACTTCGTTCGTTCAGCGTGATGTCACCCGTCGAATAATAGCCATCCGAAATGTCGGGGCGTGCGCTCTTCATGAATCTACCGCTCATTTCACGCCGCCTTGCGACTCGAGTGATGGTCGATGCCGCGCTGCTGGCCTGTTGCAGCTTGACAATGGCGGCAAATCACCCCGTCTCCGTCACGGAGACCGCTGCCTTCGTGACGCGGGATAAGGTCAGCGTCCGGATCAGCGTGTTCGTGGAAGATCTGTTTCTGTTCCACAATCTGAAACCAAATGCAGAGGATTTCCTGGAGCCGACTATCATCCGGTCCGGCATCGAAAAACACGAGCAGTTTCTCTTGGAACGGTTTGTAATTCGCGATGT
>JASLPZ010000004.1:0-25231 GCA_030744725.1 Pirellulaceae bacterium | reverse complement strand
CTGGGCGCGTCGTTGGCGTCAAGGAATTCGAGATGCCGCCGGAAGGCGTACCAATGGCCGACTTGATGGCCCATAAGCTCGAGTTTCGACTGGAATACGAGCTGCTAAAACCACCCGAGTTCTTGACCTTCAGCCAGCATCTGGTGGATCAAGATGTTCTGATTCCCGCCGAGATGAAGTTGGTGATCAAGCAGGAAAATGCGGGAACGCCGTTTGGTGCCGTATTGCAGCCTGACCATCCGGAAACGGTCCGATTCAGTTGGGATAACCCCGCCCTGCCCGCCGAGGCGTCCGAGGAAGAATGGGAGGAGTGGTACCAAAAACAACGGGAAGAGACGCTGGGGATCACCAGCTACAGCTCCGTCTATTCATTTCTTTACATTGAGGACTTTGAAGTACGGCATGAAGTTCTGGTGCCGCTGCTGTCACTGGAAGCGAGCGTTTTGATTGCCCGCGACGACGATGCGTTCTTGGACATCGCCGAACAAGACGCCGCGCGCCAGCAGATCGAAGCATATTTCACGTCCGGCAACCCAATCGAAATCGACGGTGTTGTCGTCAAGCCCAACGTCGATCGGATCGACTTTTACGGTCTCGACTTCAAGGACTTTGCTGTCCAAGCTGAACGAAAAAAAGTCAGCATGGCGAATGCTCGTGTCGGTGTGATCTTGTCCTACAGCACCAAGGGATCACTCGGTACAGTCAAGTTGACTTGGGATCGCTTCAACCGCCATGTCTGGTCCGCCAACGTAATCGTCTTCGCCTACGACGAAGCACAAAAAGTGACTCTCTCGCGGATCGGCAATGCCAACACGTACCAATGGCAAAACCCAGGCAGACCACCGGCCCCACAGCTAAACGAAGTCCAGGCAACTTTGCCGCCGGCGCCGAAGATGCGGCTGCCAATCTTGACCATCATCTGCGCTTGCCTGTTACCAGTCGCCGTATTGTTTTTCAAACGGCCAATGCGACTGCAGGCCATAATCGTTCTGATTGCCGTTTCTGCTGCAACCTGGCCGCTGCTCGGCTGGGAGGTCAAGCGACCTTTCGCACCACGTCCCACCGTTTCGCCTAACGAGGCCCAGGCGATTTTTGCATCGCTTCATAAGAATACGTACCGCGCGTTTGATTATCGAGACGAAAGTGAAATCTATGATGCGTTGGCCAAGAGCGTCGATGGAAGGCTGTTGCGCGACCTGTATCTGAAAATGAGGCGGGGGCTCGAGATGCAAGAGCAGGGGGGGGCCGTCTCGCGTGTCCGCGAGGTTGTGATCGAGGAAGGAGGCCAACCGCCATCACCCATCGAAGCGACGCATGACGCGCGCGGATTCGGCTTCCGTTGTAAGTGGACCGTGAAGGGATCCGTGCAGCATTGGGGGCATTTGCATTCCCGTACAAATCAATATGTCGCTTTGTTCAGAGTCGAACCGCGAGATAACGCTTGGAAGATTACAAAGATGGAGGTCCTGGACGAACAGCGACTCAAATTCGAAACCAGCTTGCGAGGACTTTAAGCAATGCGTGACCGAACCTCTCTTGGATTGCTTCTGATTCTTGCATTTGCTGCCGGAGTTGCTTGCAGACCCGTGTCGACATCCAGCGGCGATTATTCTGCCGGAAGCAATCCGTCAGCCAGGCAGGGGAAGCCCAAAGTCTTTGTCGTCAACTACCCGCTTGAGTATTTCGCCAGACGCATTGGGGGCGAGCTGGTCGACGTCGAGTTTCCCGTCCCACCGGAGGTGGATCCTGCATTTTGGAAACCGGATGATGCCACCGTTGCACAGTTTCAACAGGCGGACTTGATATTCTTGAACGGGGCTGGGTACGCCAGGTGGACACAACAGGTCTCGCTGCCCGATTCGCGTCTGGTGGACACGGCAAAGTCGTTTGCGGATAAGCTGATTCGCTTTGACGATGGCGTGGTTCACAGTCATGGCCCGGGTGGTGACCATTCGCATCAAGGCTTCGCCTTCACCACCTGGCTCGATCCGCAGCTGGCCATGTTGCAGGCCCAACGCGTTCACGAATCGCTCGTCGAACTGCTTCCGGCGAGCGAGCAAACACTGGACACGAACTTTCGTCAGCTCCAAGCGAAACTCGAACTGTTGGATCAGCAGTTGGAAGAGGTCGCCACGCATTATCAGGACGAACCCTTGTTGGCTTCGCACCCCGTGTATCAGTACTTGGCACGTCGGTGTGGCTGGAACATGAAGAGCGTGCACTGGGAACCGGATGAAGTGCCCGAGGCCAAAGAATGGGAGTCAATCTCCCAGTTGCTCGAATCGCATCCGTCGAAGTGGATGTTATGGGAAGCAGCCCCCCGACCCGAAACCGCCGAAAGACTGGCTGCGATCGGTGTGACTTGCATTGTGTTTGAACCTTGTGGGAATCAGCCCGCCGAGGACTATTTCCAGGTCATGACGGACAACATTCAGCGGCTAATGACCATCTTTCCTGGATAAGGCGCGTTGCCTCTTTCCAATGTGGCTCTACAATTCGCCCACATATGATCGAAGTCTGCCAACTCGTGAAACGATTTGAATCGGGTGGTCAGAAGATTCTGGCCGTCGACGGTCTGTCGTTTTCCGTAGCTAAGGGCGAAGTTTACGGCTTGCTCGGCCCCAACGGAGCCGGCAAGACGACTACGCTCCGAATGATCATCGGCTTGCTCACACCCGATTCGGGGTATGCCGAGGTTGGGGGCTATCGGACTTCCAAGGCACCTGACGAGGTTAAGTCGCGACTGGGCCTGGTATCCGCCAGCGACGGCGTTTATCCCTGGCTGTCGGTGCGCGAAATGTTGCTGTTTTTTGCCGACCTGTACGGCGTTCCAACCGTAACGGCAAAAGAACGCTTGGAACGCTTGAGCCAGATTATGGAGATTGACGGTCTTCTGGATCGCCGTTGCGCTTATTTGAGTACGGGGCAACGCCAACGCGTGACGTTGGTTCGCGCCTTGATCCACGATCCTCCCGTGATGCTGTTGGACGAACCCACGCGCGGTCTTGATGTGATCGGCAGCAAAGTCGTCTTCGATTACATCGATCTGTTGCGCGAACAGGGAAAGGCAGTTATGGTTAGCACGCATCGGCTGGACGAAGCGCAGCGTCTGTGCGACCGCTTTGGCCTGTTGCATCAAGGCCGCTTGTTGCACGAAGGGACACTTGATGAATTGCGGTCCGCGACCGGCTGCGAGACATTGGTCGAGATGTTCCTAAGTTTCTTGAAACGCGACCAACAGGCAATTGCCGATCCCGATCCGCTGCTTGCCATCGAGATGACGGATTGAACGCACGACCGCCGTTCGGCGCATTGCGAGCTCCACATGAATAGCCAGCCCGAAACCAGCGGCAACGAAGCGGCAACGCCGAACTCAGCCGCTCCGGTTCGCATCCAGCGAACCACCGTTGGCCGGTTAGGTCGGCTGTGCTTGAAAGAGTTGCGGGAGATTCTTCGTGACCGTCGAACGATCATCACACTCGTGTTCATGCCGCTGCTTGTCAACATTCTGTTGTACATGATATTTGCCAGATTCCTGACAAACTCACCGCAATCGGCCTCTGAGATCGAGGTCTATGTCGGAGTTGAATCCGAGGCTGCAGCCGAGACATTGAGTCACTATCTCTCCAAGGGTGAGGCGATACTCAATAGCCGAGGCGAGGTCGCGACTCGACCAGCCGCCGGAAGGGAGAATTATCCTGTCTTGCCGGGAGCTGCGCAGGAACCCAACATCAAGCTTATCGAGACAGAAGGGCTGCGTGGTCGAGTTGCAGAAGGGGCCGTCGACGTGGGGATTGTCATCCGCCCACCGACCGACGACCAGCCAAGTCAAACGCTTCAATGGGAGTTGATCTATCGTGAAGAAAAGCAATTGAGCGCGACCGGTGTACAGTTCATCGAGAAACGCTTGAATGCCATCAACGAGCAGTATATTCACGACGTGTTGGCGAATCGGGATGTCCGGCGGACGCTAGGCAGATTGAATTATCGGACAGAGTTACCGACAAACGTGGTTCATTCGACCGTAGGTCCGACTGGTTCCGGTTTCTCTTTGACGATAATTGTGCCGTTGATCTTGATCTTGATGACGATTACAGGCGCGGTCTATCCGGCAATTGATCTGACGGCGGGTGAACGTGAACGCGGCACGATGGAAACGTTGATGGCCGCGCCGGTGCCGCGCTTGGGACTCTTGATTGCAAAGTACGTTGCGGTGTTGACCGTGGCATTGTTCACGGCGACGGCCAATTTGGTGGCGATGTCTGTGACGCTGACGGTCACCGGGCTCGTTCCAACGTTGTTTGGCGACGAAGGTCTGTCGCCGTTGCTGGTCTCGCAAGTTTTTGCGTTGCTGATTCTGTTCGCTACATTCTTTTCCGCCATCTTGTTGGCGCTGACCAGTTTCGCTCGGAGTTTCAAAGAAGCCCAGGCCTACTTGATACCCGTAATGCTGCTGGCGTTGGCGCCGGGCATCGTGAGCCTCGTGCCGGAAATCAAGTTCAACGGCATACTGGCGATCACGCCGTTGGTCAACGTGGTGTTGTTGGCGCGGGATATGTTCGAGTCGAAAGTTGATCCAATGCTGGCGACTGTGGCTGTCTTATCAACGATTTTGTACGCGATCGCCGCGCTGGCTTTGGCGGCCAGGGTCTTCGGTTCCGACGCGATCTTGTACGGCAGCGAAGGGACCTGGTCGGACCTTTGGCGCCGGCCGAGCCAATCGCGTTCCGCCCCGACGATGGCCGATGCCATGTCATGTTTAGCGTTGCTGTTTCCCGCTAATTTTCTGGTCTCGAACTCACTACGCACTTATGCTGAAGTGAGTATGACATTGTGGCTTGGGCTGGCGTCTGTCGCTCTGATCGTCTTGTTTGTCGGGCTGCCGATGCTGTTTGCGTTTGCACAAAAGGTGCGCATTCGCAGTGGATTTCAGTTGTCGCCGGCAGCGATCCTCGCGTTCTTGGGCGCAATTGTTCTGGGTGTTTCCATCTGGCCGTTCGCGCACGAGATCTTTCTGATACAGAAGGTTCTCGGTCTCAGCTCGCTGGGGGAGGAACAGATCGCGGCAGCGCAGGTACAGATCGAGCGTTTGCGACAGGTGCCGTTGATCATCATGCTCTTGACGCTGGCAGTGATTCCGGCCGTTTGCGAAGAGTTCTTCTTTCGCGGGTACTTGTTCAGCGCCCTGCGCCAAACGATGCGTCCCTGGAAGACGGTCGTCGTGTCGGCGATGCTGTTCGGAGCTTTCCATGTGGTTACCACAAACGCGCTCTCAGTGGAGCGCTTTGTGCCCAGCGCAATTATGGGATTAGTGCTCGGATGGATCTGCTTCCGAGGCGGCAGCGTGCTTCCAGGAATGCTCTTACACACCTGCCACAACGGTCTCTTGTTGACGATCTTGTACTATCGGGACGAGTTAGCGGCGAGGGGATGGGGGATCCAAGAGACAGATCATATGCCGCTGGCCTGGCTGGCAACGGCAGCGGCGGTTGCTGTCGGCGGCGTTGCCTTGGTGTGGCTGGCAACGAAGAAGGATAAGACAGCGACGTCAGCGGTTCAGCGTAGCGAGGCCAGTTGACGGTCGGGTTGCTGTGCTGGCGGGTCTCAGTCTTGCACTGATATACTATTCGCATGACCGCATTGGAAGACAGTCAACGAATCCAGCGCATCGCCCTGCAAAGGCTCGAAAGCCTGCAGCGTGCTGGGGTGCTGCAATTGCCCAAAGCCGCGGTGATCGAGGATCCGGCGGAGGAACCCGTTGACGAAATCGCAGTCGATTCGCCTCAGATCGCAAAGGAGCCGGCGTTGCCCCCAACCAAAGCAGCAGCAAAGGTGACCGCTGCAATGAAGACCACCGGCCAGAAAACCGCCACCCAAGAAACCACAGCCAAGAGTAGTCTTTCAAAGTGCAAAGAAGAGTTGGCGTTGATTCAGCACGAGGTTGCCCGTTGCACATTGTGTGGCGAGCTCGTCGAGAATCGGACACAGACCGTGTTTGGTGTGGGAAACCCGCAGGCGAGGCTCTGCTTCTTCGGCGAAGCGCCAGGGGCAGACGAGGATCGGCAGGGCGAACCGTTTGTTGGTCGCGCCGGCAAATTGCTGAACGACATTATCTCCAAAGGGATGGGGCTGACGCGAGACGAAATCTACATTCTGAATGTGCTCAAATGCCGTCCGCCGGGCAACCGCAATCCGGCGCCGGATGAAGTCACCAATTGTCGGCAGTTCTTCGAAAGACAGCTGGAGACAATACAGCCGGAGTTTATCTGTTGTCTGGGAGCCATCGCCGCCCAATCGCTGCTCGAGACCACGACCAGCGTCGGAAGATTGCGAGGCCATATTCATGACTACAAAGGCATCTCGGTCGTTGTGACCTACCATCCGGCCTATCTTCTTCGCAAACCCGCTACGAAGACGGAGACCTGGAAGGATATCAAAATCCTCTTGGACGCCATGGAATTGCCGATTCCCAAGCGGTCCTAAATGGTGGAAAGCTGGTTGTCTTCTTAAATCGATAATCCCTCCCGATATCGCGAGGTCACCGATGCCATTCTCTCACATGTTTAATTCCAAACTGTTCCATAAATCACCATTTGGGAGTCGAGGATAATGGGAAAACACAGAATTGACTGGTGGATCGTAGTCGTCGCATTTGTTGCGCTCGGCTGCGGCGGTGGCAGTGGCGTGGATGTGTCCATTACTTCGACCGACGGAGATAACTCCGAGACAAGTTCGCTGGATCCGTCCGAGCCTGGAACACCAGCAGCGGCAACGGAAAAGCGAGGCACGATTGGGTATTCCGCCATGGATATGGGAAATCCATTTTTTCAGATCATCGCGGACAATCTTCGGCGTGAAGCGAAAGCGGCGGGATTTGATCTGATTGTCGAGAATGCCGGCAGCGACGTGAAAGCCCAATCAGAACATCTGGATGCCTTCATCGCCAAGCGAGTTGCGGCCATTGTGTTGAATCCGTGCGATTCTCGTTCGGCCGGCCCCAGTATCAAGAAAGCAAACGAACAGGGTATCCCAGTTTTTACGTGCGATACGCAGTGCGTAGCCGAGGGAATTGAGATCGCGGGCCATGTGGGGACAGATAATTTTGGTGGTGGAAAACTGGCAGGCGAGGCGATGATCGAAGTTCTTGGTGGAAGTGGCGGCAAAGTGTTTGTTGTGGACTTTCAAGCGGAATCTTGTGTGCTTCGCGTAGATGGGTTTCGCGAGGTGATTGACGCTTACAACAAGGGACGCGAGAAGGGCCGTATCGAGATTGTCGGACAACAGGACGGTGGCGGTGAACCGAATTTGGGCTTCAGCGTTACGTCGGCGGCAATTCAGGCGAACCCCGATCTGGCCGGTCTATTTGCCATCAACGACCCATCGGGTTTAGGTGCTTACACGGCGCTGGAACAAGCAGGCAAGACGGAACAGGTCACCATTGTCGCCTTTGATGGCGAAAAACAAGGCAGACAGGCCATCAAGGACGGTAAGTTCTTTGCCGACCCCATTCAGTTTCCGGACCGAATGGGAGTCCAAACAGTGGAGAAGATCCTAAAATACCTCAAGGGCGAGGAATTCGAAGCGGTCACGCTCCTGCCAACAGTCCTGTATCGCAAAGCGGATGCGGACAAAGACCCCGAGCTGGAATAGCCGATGGACTCTGGCGACTCCGCTTCAATGCCCCAGTTTGCGAAACAACCGCCCGCGCCGCTGCTGCGCATGTCCAACGTCAGTAAGTCGTTTCCGGGTGTGCAGGCTCTGAAGGACATTGACCTGGATTTACACCGTGGCGAAGTGCTGGCCTTGCTGGGCGAGAACGGTGCCGGCAAGAGTACCTTGATCAAGATTCTTGGTGGCGCGCAACTGCCGGATGCGGGCGAGATTGCGATTGATGGGGAGCCCCAGTCCATTGCAAGTCCGCCGGACGCGCAACGCGCCGGAATCGGGATTATCTACCAGGAGTTCAATTTGGTGCCGGAATTGTCGGCTCGCGAGAATATTTTTCTCGGCCGGGAAGGCGGTGGGTTGCGGTGGCTGCCGTTGAGCGCCGAGCGGAATCAGGTGCGTGCCTTGTTCGACCGCATCGGTGTACCGATCGATGCGGAAGCGCGCTGCGGCGACCTGACCGTCGCCCAGCAGCAGGTCGTTGAAATCGCCAAGGCCCTGCTGACCGATGCACGCATCATTGTCATGGACGAACCCAGCGCCACCCTGACGCTTAAAGAAGTTGATCGGCTATTCGCCATTATTCGCGAACTCAAGTCGCAGGGTATCGGAGTGATCTACATTAGTCATCGCCTGGACGAGATTTTTGAAGTTGCCGACCGCGTCATGGTGATGCGTGACGGACTGCACATCGATACGCGTACGATTGGCGAGTCGACACGCGAAAAGATGATCGAATTAATGGTTGGTCGCACGTTGGAAAATGAGTTTCCCAAGCAGCCGGCCGAAATTGGTGAACCTCGATTGGCTGTCCGTGAGTTGTGTCGTGGCACCGCGGTGCAAGATGTTTCATTCAACGTGCGGCGCGGCGAAATTGTTGGATTGACAGGTCTGGTCGGCGCCGGTCGAACAGAGACCGCTCGACTGATTTTTGGTGCCGATCGGCTGGAACGAGGAACGATCGAACTGGACGGCGTTCCCCTCCAGTTGACCAACCCACGCGACGCGATCGCCGCGGGAATCTGCCTGTTGACCGAAGATCGAAAGTCGCAAGGGCTGGTTCTGGGGCAAACCGTGCGTGAGAATTTTGGATTGCCGAACTTGGCCAGGTTCTCGCGTTGGGGGTTCCTCAGCCAACGTCGCGAGAGTCAGGCATTGGCGGGCTACGTCAAAAGCCTGCAGATCAAGTTGACTGGGGCCGAGCAATGTGTTGGCACGCTCTCTGGCGGCAACCAGCAAAAAGTTGTGTTGGCCAAGTGGTTGGAACGCAATGCGGATGTCATTATCTTCGACGAACCGACACGCGGCATCGACGTCGGCGCGAAATTCGAGATTTACCTGCTGATGAATCGTCTGGCCGCTTCCGGTAAAGCGATCCTGATGATTAGTTCCGAACTGCCCGAAGTGATCGGGATGAGCGATCGGATCTTGGTGATGCATGAGGGCTGCTTGAAAGGCGAAATCACGGACGTTGCCAATACGAATCAACAGGCAATCATGAAAATGGCGGTTGGAGCGAGTGAAGCTGGAAGATGAAGAAATTGTTGCAATCGCGTTTTGTCTCGAACTACGGCATGATCTTTGTGTTGATGCTGCTTTGCGCCTATTTCAGTGTGGCCACCATCGATCAACAAGATCCAGTAACCGTGCGGGCCGCGAACAAGATTGTCGCGTTCATCAACGGTCAACCCGCCGCTAAGAACGTCCTGGTGGTCGTGCCCAATGGCGTTGAGGATCTACGGTTCTCCAACGCCATCCAGCAGGGGATCGGCCAGGGCCATAGCAGTATCGTGGGCGCGGTGGCGGGAAACCCAGCCCAGACGCGCGCCGAGTTCAATCGGTTGGGCGCTGCTGGAACCAGGGTGGACTTCGTGGTCACGCAGTACGCTGCAGCGAAGTGGGACATCCTGACGACAGCCGGACGAGAGGAGTTGCGGCAACAGTATCCGTCACTTGGTCCCATGGATGTGGTCAAGCCAGCTAGTTACTCATGGCCAACGTTCTTGACCCCCCAACACCTTCTGACCGTGGCCAACCAAACAGCACTGACGGCGATCGTCGCGATCGGTATGACGATGGTGATTATCACCGCTGGGATTGATCTCTCCGTCGGAAGTTTGATCGCCTTGTCAGGGGTCGTGGTCGCCACGCTGGTCGGGCGGATGGCGGGGGAGGGCGATCCGGCTGTCCTTTCACTGATTCTGTGTGGCCTCATTGCCGTGGCTGTCTGCGCTCTGTTGGGCGCTGGGTCGGGGCTGCTGGCAACTTGGTTTGAAGTTCCCGCGTTCATCGTGACGCTGGGTGTAATGCAGATTGCCCGAGGGCTAGCGCATAAAGTTGCAGGTGGTTCAAAACCCGTTCGAGTTCATTCCGAAATGTTTCACGAACTGAGTGCAGGGGCGGAGATTCTGGGTATCCCGAATCCCGTTATCATCATGCTGCTGCTATATGTGGCCGCACACGTGCTGATGTCGCGTACGACGTTGGGGCGTTACCTTTACGCGGTCGGTGGAAACCCTGAAGCGGCACGGCTCTCTGGCGTGCCCGTTAAGACGGTGGTGGTGTTTGCTTACGCGGTTTGTGGCGCACTAGCCGGCCTGGGGGGCGTGCTCGATGCGTCTCTGTTTCGGACAGCACGCGCCAGCGGGGCGCTAGGTTACGAACTGCAGATCATCGCCGCAGTGGTCGTTGGCGGAACCAGCTTGGCGGGAGGTCAGGGTAAAGTGCTGGGGACTTTGATCGGTGCGCTGATCCTAGGCGTGATCAGCGACGGAATGCGTCTGACGAATGTCGAATACGATACCCAACTGATCGTGTTTGGTTCGGTGATCGTGGTCGCGGTCTTGGTCGACAAACTAAAGTCGCGCGACTGGCGGATGTTGCGCGGCTAAGCCGAATTAGCTTTCAATGGCCGACCACAGCTCCTTCAGTTGGTCATTCACGACCGCGCCCGTCGGCCACTCGCCGCGGAATAGTTTGATGATGCAAGAAGCGGCTTCGAGCCCCATTGCTTCGATTGACATTTCGTCGACGCCGCCCATATGCGGACTCAGAACAACATTGTCCAGTCTGAACAAAGGGTTGTCCGTTGCGGGCGGTTCGACTTCGAACACATCCAGCCCGGCACCGCCAAGTTGATTCTCTTGCAAAGCATTTATCAAGTCGGCTTCATTGACGATTTTGCCACGCGCGGTATTGATCAGAATACTGTTCGGCTTCATTTTGGCAAAGATGGAGGCGTTGAAGAGGCCCTGTGTGTCATCGTTCAAAGGACAATGCAGGCTGATGATGTCGCTCTGCGCCAGCAGCGTATCGAAGTCGACAATATCAATTTGCAGTTCGCGGACCACTGCAGGATCGGGCATACTCTCGGTGGCGATAACATTCAGGCCGAGCGCCTTGGCACGGCTGGCCAGGGCACCTCCGATTCTGCCCAAGCCAAAGATACCCATCGTCTTGCCCCGCAATGGAGTTAACGGTTTGCGAGGCCAATTGCCCGCGCGAACCTCTTTGTCATTGGAGACCACCGATTTGGTAACGCCGAAGAGCAACGCCAAGGCCAGTTCAGCCACAGCTTCACGATTGGAATTGGGCGTGATTGTGACGGGAATATTCCGTTGCGAGGCAGCAGGCACCTCGACACCATCGTAGCCAACGCCGCACCGGGCGATGACTCGCAGGTCAGGCAGCGCCGCCAGCACCGCCTCGGAATACCCTTCGCTACTGGCGATCGTGGCGTGTGCGACCGATAGCTCGGCGATCGACTCCGTCTGACTGCTTTTGCCACGTGCGAATTGAGTATTCCTCGGGAAACGGACGTCGAAACCCGCCTCTCGAAGCAATTTCACACACGGCACGTCGTCGCCCTGAAGCATTTCAGGCACGATCAGGGCAACTGGCATGGGACTCGCTCGCGGTAAAGGATGGAGAGTGGAATTGTTCGTCGGAGGGGGAGAAGGGGCGGCATTGGCGGGCACTTTGGGGCAATCGGGCTTCCAGTATACGGTCTCGTGGGATCGTCGCAATTGTGGGCCGGGACTAGCCGGTCTGATGATGCGCGTGATCAATCGTTTTGATGGGCTGCCAATCGAGCACCGTGAAATCTAGCGTGTTACAATCCAGAGACGTCACATATCGATTATGATCGATATTGTCCTGTACGAGAATCGCATCAAAGGAGGTTTTCATGTTTATCCGTGGTTTAGAGAACTCGCTGCAAGGCTTGCGGCGCGCCGTGATTGCCGTCGCAATCACGGCCATGGTGCTGACTGTTTCGACAGCCGCCTTTTCGGCAGATGACGAGGCGGCAATCGAGGACCTGCTGAAACATGACGGATGGGTGATCTGCCTGGCATATTCTTCGGACGGAAAGACTCTGGCGACCGTGGGCGGCCAAAGTCTGCAGTACCGACCTGGCGATGTCAAACTCTGGGATGCGGCCACGGGAAATCTGATTGCAGATCTGGAAGGTCATGAGAGCAACGTGTGGTCAGTGGCCTTCTCGCCCGATGGAAAGAAATTGGTCACTAGTGGATACAACGGTCAAGTGATCGTATGGAGCGTCGACGAAAAAAAGTCGATTGCCACTTTGGAAAAACATAAAGGTTGGTGTCGCGCTGTTGCATTCCACCCCAAGGGAACTCACTTTGCGACCGCTTCCGAAGATGGAACGGTTGTCGTGTGGGAGACCGAAGGCACCAAGGAAGCCAAAGAGCTGAAGGCCCACGAGTCGGCCGTTTATGACTTGGCATTTTCTCCCGATGGCAATACGTTGGCGAGTGCCTCGACGGACAAGACCGTCAAGCTATGGGATTGGCAGAGCGGCAAGGAAAACGCCAAACTGGAAGGGCATGGCGACGCCGTCTGGTCTGTCGCTTACAACCCCGAAGGAAATCTGATTGCTACGGCCGGTGCCGATCGAAAAATCAAATTGTGGGATGCCAGTGGCAAAGAGCAAGCCACGTTGGAAGGCCATCGCGATTGGATCAGCTGCGTCGCGTTTTCGCCGGACGGCACACAATTGGCAAGTTCGGACTACGGTCGCAATGTGCGGGTCTGGGATGTGGCGACCCGGAAACTGAGTTCCGTGTTGGAAGGTTTTGATAGCAGTGTCTGGACCGTAGCATATATGCCTGACGGCCAACGCTTGGCAACGGGCAGTCACAAAGGAGGCGTGCAATTGTGGCGTTCCAAGACCGTTTGGGAGGAAGTTCAGCCTGCCAAGGAGGCTCCAGCTGCGGAGAAGCCCGCTGACGAGAAACCGGCTGACGAGAAGAAGCCAGCCGAGGAGAAGAAGCCAGAGGCGGAGAAGAAGCCCGCACCCGAGAAGAAACCAGCAGAGAAAAAGCCGACCGAGAAGAAGCCGGAGGCTGAAAAGGCGGCCGTCAAGACCAATGACGCGAAAAAGGAGTAATACTCGTCAATTGACGGTTTGCGAAGCCGCGGCAGCCACCACGCCACCTTTCCGGTATTAGAGTCGGCTTGTATACTCGGCGGAAGCCTGTCTTCTTGCCCGTTTGGGGGTCCTCGAGGATAACATCGCAACGCGCCAGTGAGTGTTCGATGCCTAAATACGTTGTCCGATTTGGTTCCATGCGAACTCTGGGTGTCTTGTCGACCCGTGGTGGCGACCGGTATGCCCGTGGCAATCAAGTGGTCGCTCGAACCAAACGTGGTCTGGAGGTAGGCAACGTGCTTTGCGAAGCCACTTCGCAAGCGCTCAGTACGATCAAGGATCCGACGCACGGGCAGATCCTACGTTCTCTCACTGCGGAGGATGACAACGAACACAGCCACATCCAATCGCAGGAGCCAAGTGAATTTGAGACTTGCAACCGAGTCGTCAAAGAACTCGATCTCGACATGGAACTTGTCGAGCTTGAGCACCTGTTTGGCGGCGAGCGGATTGTGATCTACTATCTGGCGGAACAGCGAGTCGATTTTCGCGAACTGGTAAAGACGCTGGCGGCGGAATTGCAAACGCGGATCGAGATGCGGCAGATCGGCGTCCGAGACGAAGCCAGATTGCTGGCCGATTACGGCGACTGTGGTAAGCCCGTCTGTTGCAACACCCACCTTTCCAAGATGCCACCCGTTTCGATGAGAATGGCCAAGCTGCAAAAAGCCACCTTGGATCCCACAAAGATCTCAGGCCGCTGTGGCCGACTTAAGTGCTGTTTGCGTTACGAATACGACACGTATTCAGAATTGCAAAAAGAGCTGCCGCCCGTTGGTGCCGATGCCGTAACCTCAAACGGGCGCGTACGGATTCTGAACCAGGAGATTCTGACCCAACAACTGTTGGTCTCGACCGAAGACAATCGACGCGTGCTGATCGACGCCGCCGAGATCATGTCGGTCATCAAGAAAAAACGATGACGCGTTATACTATGTCAAAATCGCTGAAACCGATCGTCGAAATGGCGAAACAGGATGGTCGCTACCATCTGGATGCGTACTTGTTCGTCCAACAAGCGTTGGTGTTCGCCGAGTTTGAATTGGACGTTGGACGCCCGCGGCCGTATGGCGTGGAAGGTGAGTTCGAGCCAGGCGAAGTCAGTGAACAGTCTCATTTGACCGGGCAACAGCTGTGCGAGGCGTGCCGCCAATATGCTCAGGAAATGTACGGATTGATGGCTACAGTCGTGCTCAAGAACTGGAAAGTCACGGCGACACGGGACTTTGGCGAGATCGTCTACAATCTGATCGAGATTGGCGAAATGACAAAATCAGAGACCGATCGTCGCGAAGATTTTGACAATGTTTACGATTTCGAGGAGGTGTTTCAGCGCAGTTACGTGATCACGATGGCGGACGATTCGTGACATGTCGAAGCGCAAGAAGCGACGGACGCACGCCTCTGAGGAAGACGCGACTTCGCGCCAGGCAACGCCTGTGGCGACACGTCGCGACCCCAAACCTGCTGCAAACGTGCCGCGTCGCATTGGGCTGGTTTTGGTGATCGTCACTGGATCGCTATGGGTCGGCTGGCTCGTATTTCTCACGTATGTCGCCCTCTCACGCCATTAGCCTTCCCGCTAACAAGGGAATTCTTTTCGGCGCGAGAGAATCTGTTCGGGACTGGCCGTGCCCGTTGTTCCCAGTTGCTGGACCGTAATCGAAGCGACCAGGTTGCCGAATTCGGCAGCTTCGTCCTCCGTCGAGCCACTCAACAATGCCATCACGATTGCGCTTGTCGCGCTATCGCCCGCACCAACGATATCGACGGGCCCGGTAACCGTGAAACCCGAGATCATCATCGGTTCTTCCGCGGGTCGCGCAACCAGCATTCCCTCGGCACCAAGAGTGCAGAAAACCGGTTGCCCGGTTCGCATCGCGAGTTGCTTGGCCGTCTGCCTGACGCTCTTAGTTGGGTCGCCGATACCCGTTGCGATCGCCAACAATTCGTCTTGGTTTGCTTTCAGAATACCGTCGGTGAAGTGATCAAGATGCGCTCGGCTATCTACGAACACAAGTTTGTTCGGTGAGGCCGCCATGACATCGGCAAGTACGTTCCGAACCTGGCCATTGACGACGCCCCAATCTGTTTCATTCACTTGATCCAGGACGATCAGGCCATCGCATTGGTCAAACGCCGCACGGAGAGAGTCGCCAAGCTGCTGGCAAACTGCTGCGGACAGAGGGCCACGCGTTCGTACATCAACTCGGTTCATCTCCGTCCCAACGCCGTCGGAGCCCAAGCGAAGAGGCTTGATGTAGGTGGGGGTCAGCCGACCGACGTCCCTGAGGACATAATTCGCGCTGCAGGGCAAACGCCGCAATTCACGCATCAAATCGTCGCCATGGCCGTCGTCGCCAATAACAGTGATTGGGACGAGTTGGCCGACTCCAATCGCCGCCAGGTTGTTCATGACCGTTCCCAATGCGCCGGGTGAATTACGAACTCGTTCGACTTGAAATGCTTCGAGTCCCGTTTCGATTGACATTTCGCTGACGGCTGGATCGAATTCCAGGTAACGGTCCAAGAACAAGTCACCCAGCAGACCAATTGTGAGCTTGGGAAACTGGTCGAGAAGTTCTTGTAGTCGAACGATTTCAATCATTATGCATGGTTCGTTGATCTTCTATCGTCTAACCGCCATCCGTCGCGCTATCTGGCGAAGGCGGCGCTTCGGCTGCGATCGCAGCCAGGCGGAGCAAGGGGATGGTCTGACGATGATCACCGCAGACGTAGATACTCTCGCCACCATCTGCCACAGTTCGCACGAGGATCGTCTTCCACGGTCGATAATAGTACTGCGGATTCGACTTGGACGCTTCCTCCCGAAAATTCCCATCGATCGGAATCAGGTCGAATGCTGCTGTCGTGAACCGCGTGATCCGCCGGCCTTCTTGATGCGCGATATTCCGTGCCATCGAAAGCGCTTTCAGATAGACCTCGGGACCCATCACGGCTGAACCTAGGCAAAGAAACGCGCCTCCTTCAAGTCGCTCGACGGTGTCGCAAACGGTCAGGAAATCTCGGTAGCTGGCTTGGCCGCAGGCGGCGGCGTCGAAATTGGGATGTTCGTGGAGGATATCGTAACCGATGCCCACATGCACTGTCACTGGAACGTTCAAGCGGACGCAGGCGGCCAGCACACTTGTCTCTCGATATGGGAAATCACTCGCCAGAATCGCCCGCCCCACGGATTCACCCAGACCCAAACCGGCGGCCGCGCCGTCGCGGATGATATCGTTGATTTCACCAGTTTCTCGCCACAGGCCAAATTCACCCGACCGAATGTATCGCGCCACGCTCTCCGTGGTGGCACCGATTCTGGCAAGTTCATAATCGTGAATCGGGCCGGCACCATTCATGCCGAGATGGGTAATCAGACCTCTCTCCAGTAGATCGATCAGCTGACGCTGGACGCCCGCGCGTAATACGTGGGCACCCATCAATACCAAGATCGAGGCACCACGTTGCCGTGCGGCGACCAAGCGTTGGCCGAGTGTGGTGAGGTCGCGCATCGTTGCGTCACCCAACGCTGTGGGAGACGCATCGAGCTCCAAAAGGCTGGTGTGCGCAAGATCGTGGATTCGTTCGTCCAGCGGTTTGACCAATAGACGGCTGCGGTCAAATTGAGGAAACCGGCTCATGCGAATCCCAGCCTTGCTATCAATTCGTTTTGCTGTCGGTAATCGCCGATGATGATATCCGCTCCGGCCCGAATCAGACGATCCCGCTTCCAGCCGTCCACTCCCGCACGTGTGGTTTCGTCGCTGGCCACGCCAACTGCGGTACCACCGACACGTTTGATCTCCTCGATTTCGACGAAGCCGTCGCCAAATCCCACAATCTGATCTGGTGAGAATCCCGCTTCGGCGATCATGTGTTGGATCACGAGCGCTTTCGAGAACTGTTTGTAATCGTCCAAGGCGCCATAGATGCGCGTCTCGAAAAACTGGTCCAACCCCAGCACGGAGACCTCGTCGGCGACGTACGTCAGGTCGGTGCCCGAAGCAAGATAAAGTCTGACACCGAGATCGCGAAGCCGTGTCAATAGTTGATGCGATCCCGGAACCGTCATCGTCTCTGCGGCCACTTTGCCTTTCCTGACGGCCTCGACACGCTGCCCGATCTGTCGCCATAGCAAGTCATGATATTGTTGCTTGTATTCCAGTGGATCCAATGGCGTTCTGCCGCGTTGGCGGACTTCGTCGGCCAACTGGATCATCTGATAAACCGTCTGCCGACCATTAAGTTGCATGACAAATTCTTCGACGAGTTCACCGAGTTCGTCACGGCGCTCGCCGCTTCCAGTTGCCACCAAGATATCGACCATCATGGGAATCATGACGTCTTGCCAGTTCCGTCGTAACAACGATAGGGTCCCGTCAAAATCGAATAATGCCGCCCGAAAACTCCGACCGTGAAAGTCGTCGTGAATAATTTCGATCGGGCTGTTGGCCAAAGGTGATTGCGCGGGGATGTCTGGCATGAAAACCATCGACTGATCCGGATAGGTTTGTTGTGTTGCGAACTCAGAGTCTACCGTTGATTGCAGGCGCTCGCCAACGGCCTTGTCCTTGATTCTCCGCGGTGACCACTATGTTTCTGGGCTCGATCGGGCAGCGTGCGTGCATCGGGCGATCTCTGAAATGCCTTGTTCACGGAAAGGCCATCTGCGAAACTAACCTAGTCGTCAGTAGGGTCTGGAGCTTCTTCGCGAACGGGTCAACGCATGAAAACTCGTCTGTTTCCAAGGGGGCAGCTTTTGACGCTGGTCTTAGCAGTCACGCTGAGCGCCTTCAGATCAACCGGACAAACTGTCGAACTGACTTCTCGGCCCCGTCACCCAGTGGCGGTGCAACTGTCCCCCAAGGGAGACTTTCTGTACACGGCGAATCACCGATCTGGAACGTTGTCGGTGGTTGATCTCGTCGCCAAAAAAGTCGTCGGCGAATTCGAAATCGGGGAGCACCTCTCCCATTTAGTCGCCTCGCCGCTGAGCGGTTTGTTGACAACGGACGAAGCACGCCATGAATTGGTCCTGATCGGCGGGGCCGGCGCGGATTTGAAGATTCGCCAACGTCTTGCCGTTCCGGCGTTTCCGGTCAGCGTCGCACTCGCTCGAGATGGTCGTGCTGGCACCGTCGCGTCGCTTTGGTCGCGTCGGTTGGCATTCCTTGAATTCGACGACCAGGGCGTTGCCAAAGTAGTTGACGTGCTGGACTTGCCGTTTGCGCCGCGATGCCAGCTGTATGCCAAGCAAGACAAGCGTCTGATCGTCGCAGGTTCGTTTTCAGGGCGTCTGGCGATCATTGATCCGGTACGACGCAAACTACTGCACGTGCGGGAGTTTCCTGGCCACAACATCCGCGGGTTAGGGCTCAGTTCCAATGGCGAAATGTTGATCGTGGCCCATCAGATGCTCAACGAGCTTGCACACACCGTACGAAACGACGTTCACTGGGGGCTCCTGATGTCGAATGATCTCAGGTGGCTGAAATTGGATTCTGTGTTGATCGAAGATGCGGACCTCTATACGGGTGCGCACATGCATCCACTTGGTCACGCCGGCGATGCCACCGGCGATCCGGCCGGCTTGGCGATTGCTTCTAGCGGAGACGTTGTCGTCTCGTTAGGTGGCGTTCATGAGATTGCCGTTGGAAGTGAAGATGACTTCAGTTTGCAGCGCATCGGTGTCGGTCGACGGCCGAGCGCTATCACGATTGCCAACAATGGAAAGCAGGCGTTTATTACGAACACGTTCGCCGATTCCATCAGTATCGTCGATCTTAAGAATCGTGAATCATCGGCCGAAATCGCCTTGGGACCGCCCTACAAGCTCTCGTTGGCCGAGCGAGGGGAGCGACTGTTCTTTGATGCGTCATTGTCTCACGACAGCTGGATGAGCTGTAACAGCTGCCACCCCGATGGCCACACCAATGGAATGCTCAACGACAATTTTAGTGACGGCTCGTTCGGGGCGCCCAAACGAGTCTTGTCGTTATTGGGGCGAGCTGAGACGGCTCCGTTCGCTTGGAACGGCAGTGGCAAGGATTTGGATTCGCAGATCCGAAAGTCAATTTCACAGACGATGCAATCGGATCAAGAACCGAAAGACAGCCACGTTGCGGCCATCGCAGCTTTCCTGGCCACACTGCAACCGCCGCCATCGATCGACATCGTGCGGGGCCGACAGGATCACGCAGCGATCGGCCGCGGCAAACAACGATTCACTTCGCTGGAATGTACGACCTGCCATGCGCCACCGTTCTACACAACACCTAAGACGTATCAGGTAGATCTATTGGACAAGTTGGGCAACGACCGATTTAATCCACCAAGTCTGCTGGGCGTCGGTCAACGCGGACCCTACTTTCACGACAATCGTGCCAAGAAACTGGCAGATGTATTTCTTGCCTTCGGCCATCAACTAGATAGTGAACTCGATGACAAGGATCTAGCGGACTTACTGGCGTTCTTGCGCAGCCTTTGATGGTCCGTTGCCACAGCCTCGCTAGCGATTGGGCTGCCAAGTCGGTCGAGAACCAGTTTCCGGCGGAATCGGCGAAGATCCCGTCTGGCTGGTGGGTCCAACGGAGACGGGCTCCGTCGCTGGTGAAACGATCGTGAACGCTGATTGGGTTACCGTTGGCATTCGAGGCGATCCTGCGCTCTCGTTCATATCGGGTTGGCGAGCAATATTGACCGGCGCTTGACCGTCGTTCGGCGAGGGATCGTGCTCACTGCTGGAACTTGGGGCACGAGGCGTCCAGCGCGCTGAATACTGACCTGGCAATGAGACAACAACGTCCGACCGGGCATCCAGATGTCGACCATCCGCGGTCGTGTAGCGGACGTCCAGCCTCAACTTGCTGTTCTCTGGGGGCCGGTCAGACCAAGGCAAACGTAGTTGAATCCCCTGAACGTGCTGATCGTTCAGCATTAACTTGTGGACAGTCGGCGCGTCGATCTTCCAGCGATCGATTAGGGCAGCGGAACCTTGGTTACGCTTGGCGTAATCTAATAACACGACTGTGATCGGCCCGGCCAATGGAACGAATTCGTTGTCTGCGTTACGTGGCTCAAGCACGATAATCAGGCCGTCATCACCCGATTTCCTGTCAAAGTCGGTGCCGCCCGTCAGGGTTGGATTGAGTTCGATATGAGTGATCCGAGGGTCGCCCGGAGCTCGGGGCGTGATGGCAATCGGCCGCGTTGGCTGCTGATAGCGGGGTGATGTCATTACCGAGTCACCATCTGAGTTCGGAAGAACACTATCGGCTGGTCGCCCTTCATTGACGCGCGGTGGTTCCAACGTTGGCGGCGAGTCGTCACCAAGACCGGGGATCTGAATCGATGGCGGCATCAGGTCATCGCCTCGGTCCCCATTTTGCGATCCAGAATCTCGTGAAGACCTTTCGGTCGACCTTGAGCCGCGTGAAGTCGCGTCTCTGTCGCCATCCTGATAGTCGATCAGGCGCTTCTGGGCGCGATCGAGTTCGAATTCTAAGTCCAGAACTCGAACTTCCAAAGCACGTCGCTCGGCACCCAGGATTTCTAGGTGCGAACTCACATACGGACTTTGTTGGCAGCCAGCGGCAACCAGCACGACGGAGAGAATGGCAAACCGGCGATCCATCGCATCGGCCTCAACTACTGTGGGGTCGTTTTGAAATCTACACTTGCGAAGACAAGTTAACCTGCGACCATCCTGGTCGGCCGGCTAATGACAAGATTTGTGTGTCGCCCTAAACTTGAAAACAGCTATTGTCGTACTGAAATCTTTGGCAATCAGCCGTGCCACAAGCATTCGGTCGAACGACCAAATATGAAAGGAATCTTGCTTTTGCGTGGCGTTACTGTCTGCCCTCAACGGTTTCACGGGGACTATTTGACACTGTCCATTTCTGCAATGACTTTATCGATCAATTTGTATTCGCACGCTTCCTCGGCCGTCATGAAGCAATCACGATCCGTATCCTGCTCAATCTTATCGAGCGATTGGCCAGTGTGTTTGAGGAGGATCTCATTCATCCGCGCTTTAATGCGACGGAATTCGCGTGCGTGGATTTCGATTTCCGCTGCCGTCCCCTGCATTCCGGCCAGAGGTTGGTGAATCATGATACGGGCGTTCGGCAGCGCAAAGCGTTTACCGTTGGCTCCTGCCGTCAACAGTACGGCACCCATTGAGGCCGCTTGACCGATGCAATACGTGGCGACGTCGCACGTGATAAACTGCATTGTGTCATAGATCGCGAGTCCTGCGCTGACGCTTCCGCCCGGTGAATTCACATACAAGTGAACGTCGGCCTTGGGGTCGTCGGACTGAAGAAACAGCAGCTGGGCGACGGTTGCGTTGGCGACTTCATCGTCGATGCCGGAACCGAGAAAGATGATACGATCTTTCAGCAGCCGACTATAGATATCATAGACCCGCTCTTCGCGTCCGCTTTTTTCGACAACATACGGTATAAGTGGCATCGCGTTTGTTTACTCCGTTGATTCCGTCTGCGGTGGCAGCAACTGGTGAGGAACTCGATCAGTCGTCGTCTTCGTCTTCGTCTTCTCCACTAGCAGGCGGCTTTTCCAGCACCGCATCGACCAAACCATAGGCTTTGGCTTCTTCGGCACTCAAGAAAAAATCGCGATCGGTGTCTTTGCCAATCGTTGCCAAGTCTTTTCCCGTGTGTTTGACCAAGATCTCGTTCAGCGCTTGCCGTGTTCGCAGAATTTCGTCGGCCTGAATTTCGATGTCACTGACTTGTCCGCTGACGCCACCCCAAGGCTGGTGAAGCATGACGCGTGAGTTGGGAAGGGCGAAGCGCTTCCCGGCTGCACCACCGGCGAGCAGAATCGCACCTCCGCTGGCGGCCTGGCCGACGCAGTACGTTGCCACCGGTGCAGTGAGGATCTGCATCGTGTCGTAGATTGCTAACGTGGCCACGACGTCACCGCCAGGTGAGTTGATATAGAAGTGAATGTCTTTTCGCCGATTTTCACTTTGAAGAAAAAGCAGCTTCATGACAACTTCGTTGGCGTTCCCAGTGTGGATTTCGCCCTGCAGAAACACAATACGGTTCTCGAGCAGAAGATCGCCCAACGTCATCTGACGCTGGCGTTGATAGCTCTGATAGGACTGCGAATCGTAGATCGGAGTCTGAAACTGGCTCATATGCAACTTATCCTCGTTGTTCATAACCACGATTCTTACCGCGTAACTTTCAGTCTACGGCGTGACACCATGACGAGAGCGGTAAGAACATCGCGGCCACTTCCGTGCTGACTTGCCAGATACGATTCGTATACTCGAGCGGCAATGATATTTGAGCAGGCAATCGCCTGGCTAATCTTTCTTCGTTGGTGTCTGGCCGGGCAACTCTTCGGCGGCATCGGCACCATACTTCGCTTCAGGAATATCAGATTCCTCGCTATGGCCGCCGATCGCATGGTCAATTGCGATCGTGTCATCCGGTTCTGGCTTGAAAGGGACGTCTTCGAAATTGGCTTCTGATGTAATGAGATCGATCACTTTTCGTTCGATGATCTGATTCCGTAACGCATCCATTTGTCCCTGCTTCTCCAGCCTGGCTCGCACACGACGTGGCGACTCCTGGCTTTGTTGGGCAATCCGTATCACTTCGGCATCAAAATCTTCGGGCTCGACGTCGAATTCATGGTCTTCGGCGATGCGTTCCAGGATGAAGTGTTCTTTCAGCGCGCGTGCCGTCGAATCCTGGCTGTTTTGGCGGAGTTGATTCTGGTAGGCCCGAATCGAATCGTCGGGAAAACCGGCGGAACGCAACTCGAGAACCGCACGCTCCAGTTCGCGTCGACCCTGCCGTTTCAACAAGTCTGGCGGCAATTCCCATTTAGCATCTTTGATCAGGAACGCGGTGATTTGCTGTCGGATACGTTGTTGCTGGTGATATTCATGCTGGCGTTCCAGTTCGCCACGCACCGCGCCTCGCAAGTCCGCTTCGTCCTCAAAGCCACCGATGCGATCCAGGAAGCCTGGAGTCAACTCGGGCAATTCGACGCGTTTGATTGCCTTGACTTCAAATTCTGCCTCGACCTTTTCGCCACGCAGCGCCTCGTTTTCGGCATCCGCACTGATCGTTACTTCGACGGTCTTTTTCTCGCCGACGCTGCCGCCTAGGATCAACTTGTCGAAGCCTTCGATATTCGCGTCGTTAAAGCTCAACGTCGGCTTGATCGAAACCGTCTCGTTCTCGACTTCCAAGATCACGTTACCGTTGTGTTTGGTAGTGATCTGCAGCGTCACCGTGTCGGCGGCTTGGATCGGTCCGTCTTTCGTAACGGTCTGTCCGTACCGTCCGAGCAACTTCTTCAGGTGATCGTCGACTTCTTCGTCGCCATATTCGTGTACGGGACGTTCCAGGTCGATTCCTTTCCAGTCGGGAACATCGAATTCGGGACGAACCTCGATATCAAACTCGAACGTCAGCGGTCCGTCTTCCGGCATCTCGATGGCTTCGAAATCAAAATTCGGCTCGCTAATCGCAGCGAAATCTTGTTCCTCGGAAACCTGCGTGACGCTGTCCATTAGCAACGAACCTTTGACCTGGTCCGAAACCTGGTCACGAAATCGAGATTCGACCAATTTTCGCGGCGCACGTCCTGGGCGAAACCCAGGGACTTCGGCGTTTGGCTGGAATTTGTCAAAGGCGTCACGGAAGTACCGATCGATATCGGGCGGCGAAATCGTAACGGTCACATGACGCTGGCAGGCACTGGGCTCCTCGACTTTGACGTCGAGCGATAGCTTGGGCTTCTCGTCCGTGGAAGCATCTCCGACGGGGATGTCGGTATCAGAAGTTGACATTGATAAGCCTGGAAGCCACTTGGGGTTATGGAAAAGAGCGGGTGATGGGATTCGAACCCACGACAACAACGTTGGCAACGTTGTGCTCTGCCAACTGAGCTACACCCGCTTCAGTGTTGCTACAGGTCACCAGCGGGTGGAGACCGGTAGCGGCAAACGCTGTGAATAGGGATTATAGGACGCATAATTCGCCTTGCAAGGGCAATTCCCCATCCTGCCAAGGCGGCCTGTGGATCTGCCTCTTTGCGGCGGTATCCGCGCCCGGATAGACTGATGTTCGCGCAAATGGCCAATGCGCGCTGGACGCCGGATCGCCGGTGGCAGACTTTGACGGCAGCTTCACAGGGCGCCTGCGAAACTTTCAGCTTGAGGTCGAACAATGGATGTAACACTTGTCGTTGTCGGCGGCGAAACGAGAACATCGGAAGTCAAGCTTTCGTTGCCGACCGTTATCGGCCGAGGACGCGAATGCAAGCTGAGGTTGCCGCAGCCGCTGGTCAGCCGACGGCATTGCGAGCTATTCGAACGGGACGGACGATTGCTCGTCCGCGATCTAGGCTCGATGAATGGGACGTACGTTGGCAGCGAGCGGATTGGTGAAGTAGAACTGCCACAGGAAGGGCTACTCACCGTTGGCGCCGTGACATTTCGCGCCCTCTACGATCCGTCCGACCCGATCTCTCTGGACGAGGCGACTCATCATGACTTCGGGGCCGAAACAAAGTCTGACGTCGAAACGCCACAGTCCGTCGAAATTGCCGGGCCGATGGATCCTGTGGAAATCGATCGGTTTGAGCAATTCAGAGATCACCACAACGACCTGACGCAGCCCGCATCACCGCCCGTCGAAGCTGATGAGCCCACTGTGGATGCCGTTGACGTCGCCCTGCCGCCAGTCGTCGGCAAGGCAGCCAAGAACGCCGATCGACCAGACTGATATCAGATTCCTCGCACTTTGCCTCATGTCGCACGAGATTCTGGTTCGCAGGAGCCGCTTTATGAACCACTTTGAATGACCTTCCCATGAAATCACCTTGCGCAACCCCTGCGTTCCTTGTCTTGCTGACTCTCTTCTGTTCGGTCGGTTGTTCCCGGCGCAGTGGTTCAACGCAAGCTGCTGCTGATCCCACGGTCGAAAACCACGCCTCAAGACCCCATTCAGGATCTGGAGTAGTTGCCAAGGATCCTGTCGCCAACGAGGACCCAGCCAACGAGGACCCAGCCAACGAGGACCCAGCCAACGAGGACCCAGCCAACGAGGACCCAGC
>JASLPZ010000049.1:21414-26420 GCA_030744725.1 Pirellulaceae bacterium | reverse complement strand
TGATCCAACCACCAATCACGCAACAGCAAGACCGGCCAAGCCGCCAAAGTGGTACGCGCCCAAACCGCCATCGACATCCACCGAAACGGTATGCGTATTCTCTTGAGAATACAGGTCTGGAGCTTCCAGATAAGTCTGACAAACGGTCTGGACTTGTTGCTCGAACACCTCGGGATCTTTCTCTTTGGTAGTCAGCCAATACTTGCTGCGGTGCGGTTGTAATTCGGCTTGAGCCAGATAACGCCCGACTTGACTGATCGAGATGGTGGTTACGATCTCACGTAGGATCACTTCATCTGCCAGTTCACGATGGGTCCAGCGATCAATGGGGCGTCCAGATAGTTCAGGCGACTCACAGGCCACGGCGAGGATTTGCGTCACTTGTTCGGCTGTGAATGTCCCTGGAGAACCGCTGCGTGGAGCATCGCTGAGAACGTCTTCGATGGCGCGGCGCAGTGCTGCTTGGCTTTCGTGACATTCGATGGCCACCAAGGCGTCGAAGGACTGCTGCCAACGCCGTCGCCAGAGGCCAACTTGTTTTCGCCTCAGTCCGACTTCATCGGTGATCGTTACATTGAACAGGCCAGCAAAAGCCATTAGGATCACACTTACACGCTGGATCAACCGCCTCGGCGCCGTCGTTGAGCGACTGATTGTTTGAAGAATGTTCTGTTGCTTTTCCGTGAGCAGAATCTTGGCAGCCTTGCCAGACATAACCTTCCTCCTCCTGAAGACCGGGACGTGAGATATCACGGTCATCAGATGGGAGGAAGGATTTTCACGTCGATAGAATCACGGCAATCTACGAAGTCCTGGCAAAGGCAACTCGCCGCAATCTCGGCAAAGAATGCGTTTCATGTACCCTCAATTGTGAGTTGTGGCACTAGGGCCTAGGCCCTCGGCGGCGATTCGGGGTCGATCTGTTTGTTGAACCTGAGTAGAATCCGCGCGCGTCATACCCCCAAACCTCGCTTCAGCCTGGAGTTGATCGAATGCTGCGACAGTTGGAAAATCTCCGGCGATATGGTCGAATTCGCACCAACCGCCCGACGCCCAGAACGCACATACCAGCGTACTTGCGTGATCGACCGGAGCTTGAAATCACCAACATGTTGGACTTCGTGCAGGCCTACTACGGCAAGTCGGGAAGCGATTTCTTCTTCGTACAAATCGGTGCCTTTGATGGCGTAACGGCGGACCCGATCTACGACCTTGTCTGCAAACACGGCTGGCATGGTATTCTGATCGAGCCGCAAATTGAAGCTTTCGAATTGCTGAAAAAGAACTACGCCGGCCACCAGGGTCTGCAGTTCCTCAACCTCGCCATTGGCCCGCACGATGGCGAGATTTCACTGTACACACGTGGCAGCGGCATGGTCCAGGCAGCCAGTATCCAAAAACATCTGATGAACAAGCCAGGGCGTCGCGGCCGGCAGACCCAATCGCGAACCGTGCCTTGCTGGACGTTCAGTACGCTACTCGAAAAGGCCGACATTCCCAACGAAATTGACCTAGTTCAGATTGATGCCGAAGGCTGCGACTACGAGATCATTCAGTCGATCGACTTAGTGACGGCCAAACCCGCCATGATTCACTACGAACACATGGTACTTTCGAAAGCCGATCGCAACGCTTGTCTTGCCCTATTGGCCAGTCATGGCTACCGATTCTTGCTGGAAGATAGCGACACGCTGGCGTTACGCGAGCCATCCGCGATCGCACCGACGACGATCGCCAACAGGCGCGCCGCGGCCTGACACAGGCTCGAGTTGCACTTTCGATCGAGAAGCCACTGCTGCGATGACAATTGGGCTGATGCGTTGACTGGCCGTGTCTATTCGATCGGCGTGCAGATACTGTGACCGCGAGAACCCAATTAGCTACAATGACGACGGTAGCAAGATTCTCAAGATTCAGCACGTTTTGAATTCATTCGCGAACTCATGGCTGTCGGCGCGACGACCATGCCTACTCCGACTCGGACTTTTCGAGTTTTTCCGTCGGTTGTGATGCACGGGAGTTTCTCTTTTTTGGTTCCGGTGGGAAGAGCTTTTGCTGAGCCAAAATCGCAATATAATGATACGTTCCTGTCATCAACTCCAGCCGCACGGGGACCCAAGCCGCTTCTTCGGCTTGGCGAACCAGACGACTTAGGCGAGTTCCATGTACGCCTGGACCCAGGCCGGTCTCGGTGTACCTTTCGATAATCACAACGCGCCCGGTTGGCTTGAGTACACTGTGCAAGTGCTTGAGATAATCGACGTGACCGTCCTTGTCCAAATGATGATAGCTCTGCGAAAAGAATGCTACGTCACACGAATCCTCAGGCAGGCCAGTGCTGTCCGTTTCAATCAAGTAGGGCATGATCTGAGGCACGCTGGCGAATTTCTTTTTCATCTTCGCCACCATTGCCTCCGCGACTTCGGCAGCGTAAACAGTACCCGACTCGCCGACTGATTTAGCAAACTTCTCGGCCCACCATCCGTCTCCGGCACCGACGTCCACAACTACATCGCCCTCTTGCAGGTCAAGCTCGTTGAGGATGTAGTCGCTCTTAGCTCGATGGGGATTGCGCTTGTCACCCTGTCGGCGGTGCTGGTTTACGTCCGATATTCGAGTGCTCGGATACGACTGGGCAAGCGTCTTGTGCGGTGCGAGCGCCAACGATGCGATCAGGGCCAGCCCAATCAGCAAGGCGTGTACACAATTCATGGCATCATTCCTCAGGTTGAGTCATCGGTGAATGGCTGAAGAGATTCACAGCAAAGTCGAGAATATTCATGCAATGGCCGAGCAGTTGAACAAGTATTCCGGCGATCAGCACACGACCGCCGCGATCCTTGGTGTCTCTATGACCGCGCCGTAAGTCAAGAAAACATATGATACTTCAAAGACGATGGCCCGTAACGTCTGAAAGGCAGTAATGGCATCAAGGCTGACACTTGGCTAAGCTGAGACGAGTGGCGGATGATCCGCTCAAAACAACACCGCTGTCTGCGCAGCTTTAATCCCACTGCACAACGCCTTTTTCAAAATCAGTTCTCATTGCACCGGGCCTGTTTAGATGCGAGCAAACGCCTTTGATAGATGAAAGCACATCCATGACAAGACATCTATATTCATCGTCAACGTTGCTGCTGGCTATCATGGCCACACTGATCGCTCCCACGTTTGCCGAAACAACACCCGAAAAGTCCAGGCCGAACTTCGTCGTCATCTTCATCGACGACATGGGTTATGGTGACATCGAACCCTTCGGTTCGAAGCAAAACCGAACGCCGAACCTAACACGCATGGCCGTGGAAGGCAGGAAGTTGACGTCCTTCTATGTCGCTTCGCCGGTCTGCACCCCGTCGCGAGCGGCGTTAATGACCGGCTGCTATCCGCAGCGTGTCGGTCTGGAGAAGGGATCGGGCCACATCGTCCTGTTTCCGGGTGACGTGCACGGACTGCATCCTGATGAGATCACAATCGCTGAAACGTTAAAGGCAGCGGGTTACGCGACGGGCTGCTTTGGGAAATGGCATCTGGGTGATCAGCCCGAGTTTCTCCCGACCGAACAGGGCTTCGATTCCTACTTTGGCATTCCGTACTCGAATGACATGTGGCCGGGCCTGAAACGCTGGCAGTTTCCAGACCTGCCTGTCATGCGGGGAACGAAGGTCGTCGATCTGGTCAAAGACATGGATGACCAGGCTACGCTGTGTCGGCGGTTTACCGAAGAGGCGATCGCCTTTATCAACCGGCACAAGAATGATGATGAGCCTTTCTTCGCTTACCTACCGCACGCGTTCGTCCACGGCCCGCGGCAAGCGAGCCCTCGATTCAGGGCGGATGTGAAGACCGTCGAGCAAGCTCAGATAGAAGAGATCGACTGGAGCGTTGGCGAGATTTTGAAGACACTTCGCGATGCGAGTATTGAGGAAAACACACTCGTCCTGTTCACCTCGGACAACGGTCCAGCCGGGGGCCTCTCGAGCGGACCGCTTCGTGGAGGCAAAGGTTCGGGCTACGAAGGCGGCCATCGCGAACCAACAATTGCCTGGTGGCCGGGAACGATCCCCGCCGAATCAGTCTGCAACGAACTCTCGACGACGATGGACTTGTTCCCGACATTCGCCCGACTGGCTGGAGCCGATATTCCCGACGATCGGGTCATTGACGGTAGGGACATCAGCGCGTTGCTGCTTGGTGAAGCCAACGCCAAGACACCACATGATCGATTTTTCTATCAACAGGGCGGTCGGCTTCGCGCGGTGCGATCCGGCCCGTGGAAGCTGTTTTCCTCCGGCGAGCTATACAACCTTGACAAGGACCTCGCTGAACAGACCAATGTTGCGGCGGATCATCCCGGCGACGTCGCCAGACTCCGGCAACTGCTGAGAGAATTCGAGGCGGATCTTACCCAAAACTCCCGCCCCGTCGGCGTCGCAGAGAATCCCCGCACGCTTGTCCCGCGCCCCGGCGTTGATGGTGAAGAGGGATTCCGCCCGACTCTGTCATTGCCACAGCGGAAAGAGTGATGAGGCCAGCGCTTGAACCACTCCGTTCGCATCGATATTATCAGGATCGTCCGCAGTTGGTTCCCTTTTGATTCGCAACAGGAGATTGCCATGACCGATCGCCGCAGCCTTCTCATCCTCGCCCTTGCATCGTTTGCAGTCACGTTTCACTTCGCCGACACCGAGGCGGCAGACAAGCCAGCGACAAAAGTGGTCAAGTTCGCCCGGTTCAAGGTGAATGACAACATCACCTTCGGCATCGTGGAAGGAGACAATGTAAGAGAAGTTACCGGCACGATCTTCGGCGATTGGAAAGCAACAGACAAGGTGCACTCGCTTTCTGATGTGATGTTGATGGTGCCCACGCGTCCCCGGCATGTGTTTGCGATGGCGGGCAACTACAAGAGCCATCTGGCGAACGCTGAGATCCCACCTAAGTTCCGCATCCCACAGCCGTTCTTCAAGAGTCCTTCTTCGCTGGTGCGGCACGAGGGCCGGATTATC
>JASLPZ010000049.1:0-21404 GCA_030744725.1 Pirellulaceae bacterium | reverse complement strand
TCCCAAAGACGCCACCGAAGAAGTGCACTTCGAAGCGGAAATGGTTGTCGTGATCGGCAAACGAGCCCGCAAAGTCTCCAAAGAGAACGCGCTCGATTACGTGTTGGGCGTCACGTGCGGCAACGATGTGAGCGAACGGTACTGGCAAAATGACGAGGAGAACAAGGATGTGCAATGGTGGCGGGCCAAGGGATCGGATACGTTCGGCCCGTGCGGACCGTTTATCGTCTCCGGGGTGAACTACGACGACCTACTGCTCACGTTGCGGCTCAACGGCGAAGTCAAACAGGAGGAACGGACCAGCCAGATGATCCACGATGTGGCCACACAGGTGAGCTTCATCAGCAAACATATCACGCTGCTCCCGGGCGACCTCATCTTTACCGGTACCAGCGGGAAGACCTCGGCACTTCACCCGCGCGATGTGGTCGAAGTCGAACTGCAGGGCGTGGGGATCTTACGTAACCGCGTGGGCCGGGAACGGTAGACGGAGAGGCCAAGAACTGAGGGTGGACGCCGGTAGCCAGCCTTGCCGAACGCGTCTGGACTTCAGCGACGCCGTATGCCGGTGACTCTCACTATTTGGCTTAGAAACCGTCGTTAGGTTTAGCAATACAGGAACATCGATATGGGACCGCGACTTCTTTCACTACTATGGCTGACAACCATACTCCCTGCGTTCGTTCAGGCGGAGAAACCAAACATCATTCTGGTGATGGCAGACGATCAAGGCTGGGGTGATACCGGCTACAATGGACATCGTGTCGTGAAGACACCGAACCTCGACGCCATGGCGAAAGAGGCACTGGTCTTCGACCGCTTCTATGCTGCAGCCCCCGTTTGCTCGCCAACTCGTGGCAGCGTGCTGACCGGTCGCCATCCGATTCGTATCAAGATTACCAATCACGGTCGCTACATGCGCCCGGAGGAGTCCACCCTTGCCGAAGAGTTACGCGGCGCGGGTTATGTCACCGGCATGTTCGGCAAGTGGCATGTTGGCTCGGCACAGAAAGACAGTCCCGTCAACCCAGGGAACAGTGGCTTTGATGAGTGGGTAATCGGGCTGAACTTTTTCGACAACAACCCATATCTGAGCCGCAACGGGATTGTCGAGCAGATCAGGGGCTCTGGATCGGCGATTACGATTGACGAGACGATTGCCTTCCTGAACAAGTACAAGGACAGCAAGAAGCCGATGTTTGCGATAGCATGGTTCCCGTCTCCGCATAGTCCACATCTGGAGAAGCCGGCCAATCCACAAATGTATGACCGCGTCAAAGGTGGAGCGTATTTCGCAGAGATCGCCACGTTGGACGAAGCGTTTGGTCGGCTGCGTAAGGAGTTGCGTCGACTCGGTATCGAGAAGAATACCATTCTTTGGTATTGCAGTGACAACGGCGGATTGCGTGAGGAGAGTTCCGGCGGGCGCGGTAAGAAAGGCAGTATCTACGAAGGTGGATTGCGTGTACCTGCGATTCTCGAATGGCCCGCACGAATTTCCGCCGGTCGCACCGACTTCCCGGCAACGACCTCGGACATGCTGCCGACGTTGCTGTCAGCGGCCGAAGTCCAACGAAGCGGCACAATGCCTCTGGACGGCATCGACCTGATGCCGATGATCCAAGGGAAGACCGCCACTCGCGAGAAATCGATCGGCTTCTGGTTTGGTCTACAGGGGGGACAGTCGACTTGGAGTGACCGCATTCTCAAAGCAGTCATGGAAGCTCAGAGGTCCGGACAGCCGAGCCCCCACCCAGAACGGATGCGTAAGGACATCGATGAATTCCCTCAATTTCCTGAGGACAAATTCACCGGCCACGCCGCATGGCTCGACTGGCCGTGGAAACTCCATCGCAAGGAGGCAAAAGAGGTGACCTTCGAGCTGTACAATTTGGCAACGCACCCGATGGAAGACAAAGATCTGTCGACAAATGCCGAGCACCGTGAACGCTTGAAGACGATGAAGCGGGAGTTAGCCAAGTGGCAGCTTTCCGTAACCCGCAGCCTGAATGGTGAAGATTACTCGAAGTAGGAAGAGTGATTCTGCCCTCCTACTGTTTCATCAATCCCGTACCTTTTTCGGGATTCCGATCAAACGACCGTGCTAACAGTTCTTGCTCAAATGCCGCGAGTCACCATTGCCGGTGTCGCGCTCTTGAATCGGCATCATGCCGGCACGATTGCGAGTTTGCTCTTGCAGGCCGAGTTTCTTCATCTTCTTGTAGAGGGTCGTCCGATTGATCCCCAGTGCATCTGCGGTGGCACTGCGGTTCCAGTTGTTCGCTTGCAGCATATCCATGATGATCTGCCGCTCGGGGCCGCCCAAGGCGTCCTTCAACGACCGCCCGGTGGATGTTGGAAGCGACATCGGCGCTCCAGACCGTAATTCGGGCGGCAAGTCGTCTAGAGTTACCAAATCGCCTTTACCCAGAAACACAGACCGCTCGACAATGTTCTGTAACTCGCGCACATTGCCGGGCCACTGATAGCGTTGCAGAGCCACGGTGGTGTCGTCTGAGAAACCTCGCACTTGTCGGCCCGTCTCCTCGCAAATGCCCTGGAGAAAATGCTGTGCCAACAAGGGAATGTCCGCGATCCGCTCGCGCAACGGCGGCAGTTCAATGTTGATCACATTGATGCGGTAAAACAGATCCTGCCGGAATCGGCCGTCGGCAACCGCTTGAGCCAGTTCTTCGTTGGTGGCCAAAATCACGCGAGAATCGACATGATGCGTGTTGGTCCCGCCGACGGGTTCGAATTCGAAATCCTGCAACACTCGGAGTAGCTTCACCTGCATGGCTGGCGACGCTGTACCGATCTCATCGAGGAAGATCGTGCCGCCATCTGCTTGCAGGAATTTACCAACCTTGTCGCCAGTAGCACCTGTAAACGCACCGGCCACGTGACCGAACAGTTCGCTTTCAAGCAATGCTTCCGGTAACGCGCCGCAAGCAATTTCGACAAACGGTCCATCTCGCCGACCGCTCCGACGATGAATCGCGCGGGCGACGAGCGATTTTCCGGTACCACTCTCGCCACCAATCAGTACGGTGGCCTTCGTGTCGGCGATGCTGTCAATCATGTCGAAGATCTTCAGCATCCTTCGATCACTGCCGACAATATTCTCCATCCCAAAACGAATGTCGAGCTGTTGTTTGAGCTGCCTGTTTTCTTCGATCACCTCGCGCTGCGACAGCGCACGTTTGATCGACATCTGCAGTTCTTCGTCGATCAGCGGTTTCGTCAGCAGGTCGAAGGCTCCGGCACGAATCGCTTCGACCCCGGTTTCCACGGTGCCGTATCCAGTTAGCAAAATGACCGTGAGACCTGGATGGTTTTCGTTGCAGTAGGCCAAGATGTCAAAGCCATCGCCATCGGGCAGGCGAACATCCGCCAACACCAGATCCAACTGGTGACGTTCGATCTGCTCGACAGCGTCTCGGCAATTGGCGGCCTCGACCACGCCGAAGCCTTGTTCGCGTAGCCAGCCCGACATCGACGCCAGCACATTCTGATCATCGTCGACTAATAGCAACGAGCCAATATTCATGGTTCACTTCACCCTGTCGTGTGTTTGTGCAGTCTCAGTAGGTATTTAGGTCACGGGTTGGAAGCGGTCAAACAAGGCCGAAAAACGGAATTGCATCGTTCGACGCTGATGTGGACCCTCAATTCGTGCAAAACCCCCTCTGCAGACCTGCGAATCACCGCAAAATCTTCACAATGCCTGCGAAAACGCTAGCCAAACTCCCCGACCAAGGTATCATGATGGGTCTGGTCGGTCCCGCATTCGCTTCAACCGAAACAGTTCGTGGTCTCAGTAATATTTGGCGACTTCTGGGGCGTTTCTCTCTCGTGACTGGAGTTAAGCAACCCCACATTTCGAGTTTAGTACAACCGAAAAGGGGTGTATCAAAATGAGTATTAGGATAATTGCCGCGGACGACCATGAAGTCGTGCGGGCGGGGTTTCCCACCCTCTTTCAAGGTACGGACATCGAAATTGTCGATGTTGCCGTTGATGGCAATGAGGCGGTCGAAAAGACCCTCCGTCATCTACCCGACGCTGTGGTGATGGACATTCGAATGCCCAATTGCGACGGGCTTGCCGCTCTCGAGCAAATCCACAAGAAACTCCCCGAGACCGGAGTCATCATTTACACGTCATACGAGAACCCAACCTACATCGCGCGCAGCGTAGCGTTGGGTGCAGCGGATTTCATCCTGAAGACCTCGCCTGGACAAGAATTGGTCGACGCCGTCAAACGAACGGCTAGCGGCGTCGAAGCACCCGATACGAGCATCTTGCGGCGGGTCAAACGTGTCATGCGCCGTCGGCATGAGCGCGAGGACGATGGCATTCCGCTAACCAATCGCGAACTGCAAGTGTTACGCCATGTGGCGTTGGGCTTGAGCAACCGCGAAATCGGTCATTCGCTGGGAATCAGCATCGAAACTGTCAAGGAACACGTGCAGAACATTCTGCGGAAGCTTGACGTCAATGACCGTACACAAGCAGCGGTCTGGGCGGTACGTAGAAGCGTGGTCTGACATGGTTCGAGTTATCCTCGGAACCACGTCTTTCATCCGGCACGCGGATGTGCTTTCTCATAAGCTTCACGCAACCCGGCCGTGCTGACATGCGTGTAGATCTGAGTCGTCACCAGACTCTTATGGCCGAGCAGTTCTTGAACGCTGCGAATATCGGCCCCACGATTCAAGAGATGCGTTGCGAAGCTGTGGCGTAACGTATGCGGTGTGGTTCGTGTATCCAGCCCTGCGGCCTTGAGGTGCTTCTCCAGCATTCTCGAGACGCTTCGCGTTGTCAGACGCCGGCCGAATTTGTTGACAAACACTGGAGCGTTCGAGTCGTTCGGTTCGCTTGGTGCAAGGTGCCTGACCTTAAGCCAGCGCCGCAGAGCACGCGTTGCGTACGAGCCGAGTGGTGCAAGCCGTTCGCGTTTTCCTTTCCCTCGCACGCAAACAATGCCTTGTGAAAAATCCAAGTCGCCTTCGTTGATTCCCATCGCTTCGCTAACGCGAAGACCGGCCGAGTACATGGTCTCCAAGATCGCCCGATCGCGGAGGCCCATGGGCATTTCGACAGCCGGCGCACTCAAGAGCCGACCAATCTCTTCGGTCGATAGAAAATGCGGCAGCGCGCGATCAGGACGCGGATTTCGCAACGGCTTGGCGGGATTGCCTTCGACAATCCCCTCCCGTTGCGAGAATCGGAAAAAGCTCCGCAAAGATGCTAGTCGCCGCGCGACCGACGTCTTGGCATACCCGGCCTCATGCAAAGCTGCCACGTAACCGCGCAAATCAACTGGAGTGATCTGTGCCGGTTGCACATTGCCGCCGAGCGCATCGGATAGATACTCGCTGAGCGACATGAGGTCTTCGCGATAGGACTTGATCGTCAGATCCGACGCATTGCGTTCGACGTGCAAATATCTCAGGAAGCGGGAGATAGCGGTCTGCATGATTGGCGATGGCAATGTGGGCCGGACGCAAGACCGAAGGTGACGAGGCAACTCGTAGTGAGTGAAACCGAACCGGCTATTGCGCGAGAGTCACATGTCGACCCGCGGAATGGACACGCACTAGTCGTCGTGATTGTCGCTCGGCAACGGCAGTGTAAAGCGCGGCTCCGCCTCTGTCTCGACCGGCTCGGTGGTCTGCCGGATCTTCTGGCTCAGGACGGCTGCATCATACCAAGTGAAACTAAGATCAGGATTCGACGCATAACGTCCTAGCGTGCGAAGCGCTTCAGACCGGTTGCTGTCGTCAAACAGAAAGATGTAACGTTCGGCACCTTTGACCAGTGCGAGTACATTGATGTCCTGCGGCACGTCCCCAAATCTCCATAATTGGTCGCGTTACGATCCGTTTTTGGTTTCATCAAGGCGGTCGAATCCATGACCGTCGGAACCTAACGCTCGTATCGGCCAATCGGCCAGCGCCACACCACTCGGGTTTTTCCCGCCCCACCGCGGGCCGCCAGCAGTTCGGTGACGTGGAGATGACAGCAGAACCTGATAAAGTCCTCGCTGCGCTGTAGATAGGACTGCCAACCCCCGAATCGTGCGTCGTCACGGAAGTAATAATAATTCGCCAATTGCTCGGTAAACTGTGCATCGTTCCCATGATACAGTCGTGTCAATGAGAGAATGGGTGACGATTGGGGAAGGCATTCCACAGGAAATGGTGTCGGTACCGGCGGAAGAAAACCGCGTGGGTCCGGCCAGTCCGCTGGCAATTCTGGTGCTGGCGCCAGACCAGGGATCGCATCGAGTCCATTACCAACCACCAAAGCATTGGGCTCAACACAGGGGAAGCCTTCCTCCGAGTCAGCATCTGCAGAAAGCGTTGACGAGGAAGCGTCGTCGGAATGTGACAGGGCCGATTGTGACAGGACCGATTGTGCGGACGCCTGCTGCGGCTGCCCCGATCCTGTCGCATCGCGCTCGGCTGGCGTTTGCGGCAGCGGTATTTGCTGCATGGGCAATGGAGGCGATTGCGTCTTCAGCTGTTGCTTGGCCAATTCAAACTCAGCTTCGAACACCAGTGAATCAGGAATGTACTCTTCTTCCGCAGTGCCCCACGGCAGGCCATAGCCGGCTGGAATCGGATGAAAGCAGGGATTCGCAGCGTACCACCGGACAGCCAGTCCCATTCGTGGGGGATAGTACGAGGAAAACTCGGTGACCGAGGCAACGACAACGGCGTCGACATCCATGAATTGCGCGAGCTTCTGAAAGCGCTCACCACCGTTGGGCAACCTGTCATGTAGCATGGCGAACTCCAACGCCTTAACTTTGGCAACTCCAACAGGCATCACTTCAAAGCCAGGAATCTGTTGGAGTTCGTTGTAGTAAGCCAGTGCGATCTGGTCCCCGTCGATCGTCGGGTCGTCGCTCTGATTCATGAACGGAATCACAGCAACGCGGCTAAGCTGGGGAAACGGGTTGTGTAGCTGTGGCTGATGAACGACGTCGGGAAACGCGCTACATCCCGCCAACGTGCAAGCAGCGATAGCAACCAGGAGAGTGCGCATGGGGTCGGTACAAGTCCGTTACAAAAACGCCTCCCTGCGTTTTGTCACACACGGCACATCAGCGACCGTTTGTCGCTCCAAAAGTCATGCTGCCCCACTTATCGGCAAAGTCGACCAGGTCTCGCCAGTTTATTTGATGGCGCTGGCCCACTAATAAACCACGACGTTGTCCATACGAATCCAGCCTTGTTGCGCGCCGGGCAATTCAATCAGGACCCAGTCACCTCGGCCTTCGAGAGATCGAAATTCGGAACCTTCTGGGAGCGCCTTGGTGAACGCCGGCGCATAGCTTTCCGCGTCACCTTTGCGAGCGATCGCACCGTCCTTGACCACAACACCACGGTTGACGAGGTCAAAGCGATACCAGTCGTAAGCGGCCGACACAGCAAAGACGAGTGTCAGCAAGAACCCGGCGATGGCCAATAGGTTCATCAGCCTGGGTCGCCAGAACATCCCGGAGAGCGCCAGCAAGAAAGTCAATATACCCGCCAGTGTGTCAATGAGGATCTTCTCTAGGTAGCTGACCCAATCCTGCCAAAACAGAATGTACAAGACCAACGGCCTGCGGGGCGGCTCCGTTGCGACTCCTTCTAACGCATACTCCAGATTCTTCATCAGGTTCTGATCGCGCGGTCGATAGCGTACCGCCTGCCGATAACAGGCGACGGCGCGACCATGCTCTCCGGCGCGCATGAACGCATTGCCCTGATTGTAAAGTACGGCACCGGAAACCAGGCCAGTGTCCAGAATCTCCTGATATTGCGCCGCCACTCGCAAGAACTCGTCCGGCTGTCGCGCCTGATCGAATGCATCTTGGGCCCGTTGAAACTGTGAGAACATCGCCGGATCAACACGGCCTCCACAGCCACTCGAAGCAACAAGCGACGCCGCCAACAGGCTAAGAAGAACCAGCGTTCGTGCAGACATCACGAGATCAGCTTTCTGCTCCGGAGTTCCTGGGCGAGTTGCGCGAAGAGTGTTTGTGCCTGCTCTAGCATCGCATCGGACTCAGCGCCCACGCTGGCGTATCGCATCGCATCGCAAGTCTCCAACACCAATTGCAAGCGGCTGACCAATTCGGGAGCAACGTTTCGCGAGGCGAGCCCGCTGGCAGCATCGGCGGAGGTCAGACCTTCTTCGGCGAGATCGCAGATATCCGCGACCAGGCCAATGAGCGCACCGCTAATCGAGTCGGCCACATCACGAGAGTTCTCTCCCACTGCAGCCTCGATCCGTCGCCGCGCGCGGCCAAGTGCCGATTTGCGACGTTGCAGTCTGGGATCTTCCCGGATGCGTTGCACTCGCCGAGTGACAATTGCAATCACGACAAATAGACAAGCCAAGCCACCCATGTTGAGAAACCACCGATTCGGATTCACACCGTCGTTACGAAGTTGTGACAAGTCGGTCACGTTGGCGAGGATACCCTCGGACGCCGTGCCGATTTCACCGTCTGGGCCCGCCGAACCATGCGCCATGGCAATTTCACTACTGGCCAACTGCTTCGCTGCGGCAATGGCCAGCGGTATTGGTTCGGTTTGCAGCGTTACATACTGCTCTTGGTTGACATCAAAGTAGGTCAGGGGAATCGAAGGGAACTGAGTGATCTCGTCCGTCTTGGGACGCAAGCTGTAAGTGAATCGACGTGTGTCTTGATCGGTCTCTTCGGTCGCTTCATACACTTTGAACTGTTTGGCGACGGTGGTGTTGGCGGCCAAATCGGGGGCTGTCGCTCCGCTCAGCGTACCCGCGCCGCGCAGCCAGAGGGTCAGCGTCATCGGGTCGCCAACGCTAGCTTCAACCGGCGTGAGTTCCGCGCCGCCTGTGAAACTCCCGATCGCGCCGGTGAACGTCGCGGGCCTGTCCGTCGACGGCGGCTGTTTGACAATCAGCTCCCGCGGCCGTGCGATAGCGTAGACCGTATCCAGTTCAACATTCCCACGCGTGTTGATTCTCGCCGCGAATTGCCCCTTGATGCTGACCGTGCCCAAGGAAAAACTGCCGTCCCGTTGCGGAATCACGGTCCGCTCGAACACGTACTCCCAATACTCGACCGGGCGACCTTGGCCATCTTCGCGAAGCACACGCTTTGGCGACGGTCGAAACGCCAGGCGGCGGTCGCTTTGGCGGGAACCAAAGAGCTCAAATACATCCACGCGTGCCTGTTGCAAATCGTTGATTGCCACGCCGTGGGACGACTGGTCAATGTACTGCTGAAGCCACCGGCTGAACGGTTCCTTCGGCTGGAGCGCGTCATCAAGCTGTTCGTCATCGGCCCAGGGAATCGTTAATGAAGGCAAAGTGCGTCGGAGTTTCAGCGGATCCGTGCCGGAGGCCGGGTCTGGAAGCCCCTTCACGGCAAGCGTCAAGCGAATCCTGAATGGCTGCATCGGATAGACCGACTCCGGTTCAAACGACATTTCCAAATGAACCAGATCCTGATCTTCAATCTCCGTCACCTTGAGCGTCAGTGTCTGCCCGAGATAGGTCTTGCCATCAATCTCCGCGGATGGAGCCGGCACATGAACGCTCCCCGCTATGTGCGGTGTCAACTGAAACTCGTACAAAGGCCCCATCCGAACGACTCGTTGCCTTTGGCGGCCATCGTCAATGATTTGTGTGGTTTGGATTTCCCTGCGACTGACAAGCCGCACGTCAAATTGCTTGAAATCTGACATGTCAGGCTCGGCCTGCATCCCGCAGTGGTTTAGCAGCACGCGATAATGAACCGTCTCGCCAACAAAGATCTGCTCTCGATCCAATTCCACCAACACTTCAGGAGTTTCCGCCAACAGAATGTGCGAGGGCATCATCACCAGTAGGGTGGCAACCGTGATGCCCGCAAGTAACAGTCGACGGAGACGTCCAGCGGAATCGAGATAGGTTCTTGGTTGAGCCATCCTTACCAGTCTTTCTCGACAAAAATGTGCGATTGCAACAAGCGGCGGATCTCCTTTTCGATCTCACGGTGTTCGCGTTCTCGCTCGCGAACTTGACGCAACAAAGATTCGGCCTGCTGCCGCGACAACTTCTCCGGCGGCTGACCTTGTTCTTTCTTCGACTTCTCTCTTTCTTCGTTGGACTTCTTCTTGTCAGCGTCATCCTCCTGTTTCGAATCTTTCTGGTCCTGGTCACGTTTCTTTTTCTGTTCGTCGTCAGACGGCTTGTCTTGCTCGCCGTCCTTCTCTTGGTCCTTTTTTTCCTGTTCGTCTTGGTTCTCTTGATCCTGTTGCTCTTGATCTTCGTTTTCCTGTTCTTGTGGTGGCAGCAATTCCGCGATTTCCTGAAGTAGCTCGAGTGATTCCTCCTGCTTGGGTAACGCTTCGGACCAGGCTTGCTGCTGCAGATCGTCAGCAGCCTCGCTTGTTAGATTCTCGATTCGCGGACCAAGTTCGATGGCTTTCCGATAAGCGGCTTTGGGATCGGCTGGTGGCGGGGCCGAATCGCCACCCGATGTCGATGTGGCGGTTTGCGAAGAATCGGCAGCTGCGTCGCTGGGCGCAGCTGGTGTGACGTCTGTCTCGGCGGTCGGCAGCGGAATCTCGGTTGGGCTAATATCGGTTGGTCTGGCACCTCCCGGCACCACGTCACCGGCTGACTCGGCTTCGGTCAACAGCTGCTCCGCTTTTCTGATCAGAATCCGTGACCACCCCGAAACAAATCGTTGATCCTCTGCAGCCTCCTCGAGATCGGACCGTGTGCCGCCGGTTGTACCGGCCGAACCACCGGCCGTGGCCTGCGTTGACATTTCGATCAACGCAGTTTCGGACTCAATCGCCGCCGACAAGATCGCTTCAAACGGCGCCACGAGCTCGAACAGTTGGTTCAGCGGCGGTAATACTTCGGTTTGCTCGACGATCGCGCTGGATACATTTCGATTCGCCAATTCATCGGCCGCGTGCGACATCGACTGCCCAGCATGATCGGCTAGCCCGTGAAGTGCCTGTCTGGCCTGTAGCATCTCTGGTGACAAGGCGGGCTTGGGGGCATTTGGTGCACTGGTCGCCGGTGGTTGCGCTGCTGAGTCTGGGGGCGGTTGAAGGGCCTCGTCGAGCTTGACTTTGAGCGGTTCGATTTCGAGCGTCAACGCGCGTTGTGTCGCCGCCAGTTTGCGAGCGGTTTGACGAAGTGTAGGTGAATCCAGTTTGCCAGGCAGATCCTTCGCCATTGCTCGCGTTTCACGTTGCTCGGCCTGAAGCCAGGCGAGAAACTCCAATAGGTTCATTTTCTCGCGACGCCGCTCTCGATCACGCTGCGCCCAGCGATCCTGAATGTGCTTGCTCCAGATCCGCAGTAATTCCAGATTACGGCGTGCCGCGGCGTGCTCTGTGTTAACTCGAAGTACGTTGCGGTAATGGTCGACGGCTGCACGGACCAGTAGCAACCCGTTCTCACGAGCCTCGCCGACCGCTTCCTCCGGTTGGTCGCCGAACAGGGTTTTCATTTGATCGCCCGCGAGGCATCCCAGGTTGTAGAAGGCAGCCGCAGCCAAGGCAGAATCTCGCGACTGCGCCGCATCACGCAACAGTGATTCCGCTTCATCGTGCTTGCCTTGCTCCGCCAGGGCGCAACCTCGATTGAATGCGACCCTGGGATTAGCCGGCAGCGTTTCCGCCGCTTTAGAGAATGCCTTGGCCGCTTGTTCAAAGTCGCCGGCCTGATGGAGACGAACTCCCTCGCGAACCTGTTTGGCGGCCTCGCGATCGGTTGCCATGGCTGCTGCGCTGGTCATCCAGACCAGAAGGGCAAAGACAACAAGGCGGCATATCGTGCGGGTTTGTAGCGGTTGAGACGTATTCATGATTCTTCTGTGGTCGTTCTTGGCGAAGAGTCCCGAGGATATCGTGAAATCGCCATTTCCAGCAACAGGCATCCCAACCCAAACGCGAGAAACCATTGAAACTGCTCACGGTACCGCCGACGGCGTTCGGTGGTCGCCGAACCGTGCGCGAGTGACGCCAGATGATCTTCGTAGATCTGCCCCAGATCGTAGGCCGACGTTCTCCCTGGAATGTAGGCCCCGCCCGTGGCCAGGGCCACAGACTTCAGAAGGCCCTCGTCCAATCGTGACCACACTTCCTGACCGTCGTGTTGCAGAAAACGAAGACTCCCGTTTTCGTCGTGCAACGGGATTCGATTGCCTTCGCCAACGTCGCCCAATCCAAGTGTAAAAATCTTGATCCCCCGCGCGGCGGCCGCCTTCGCCGCCTCATCGGGAAACGAATCGTGATCTTCGCCATCGGTAATCAACACCAGCACCTGATCCCTGTCGTGCTCCTCCGGCATTGAGACGAGCGACTTGCGGATCGCATCGCCAACCAAACTGCCACCGCGTGGCGCGCTGGCAATGTCGATATCGTCCAGGACCATTTCAAAGAATCCTCGATCGGTGGTCAGCGGTACCTTTACGACCGACGTGCCGGCAAACACGATCAGGCCCACCCGATCGCCTTTTACACGCGCCAGCAAATCGCGAATGTCAGACTTGGCTCGCTCCAACCGACTCGGCCTCACATCCTGAGCGGACATCGACCGTGAAACATCCAACAAGACAAACATGTCAACGCCGCGAGACCGAATCTCCTGGTAATAGACGCCCCAGCGCGGCCGCGCGACGGCCACCACCAACAAGCTGACCCCCAGCAGCAGCAAGAGCGTTCGCGCCAAACCGCGCCAGATTTCGTCGACCGGCTGTAGGCGAACCAGCATCGGATGATCCGCAAACCGCCCCGCAGCGCGGCGCCGTTTAGAATGCGCGTACAACAGTAGCGCCACAATCAGCAACGGAATCCAAAGCAGCAGAAAGTATCTTGGCGCGTCCCAGTGCATTTGAGTTCAATGGTCAAGAGGTTGAAATTCGAAGTTGGACGTCTGAATGTTCGATGTTCGATGTTCGATGTTCAATGTTCAGAAGTTCTACGGCAGCGCGCGAAATCTTGTGCAACGCAAAACCAATTCCAGCATCAAGAACCCTAGCCCCCAGAGGACCAGGGATTGGTAAAGCTCTCGATATTCGGTGAACATACGACCTTCGGAAACGGTTTTTTCGAGTTTGTCGATTTCACCATAGACCTCGCCTAGAGCCTCTGTGTTCCGAGCGTTGAAGTACCGTCCGCCAGTGTTATCAGCCAACATTTTCAGTGTCTTCTCATCCAATTTGACGTCCCGATTGACCAAGACGGTTCGGCCAAACATGTTGACAGCAGGAAACGGCGCCTTGCCCGTTGAGCCGACGCCGATCGCGTAGATCTTAATGCCGAATTCCTTTGCTGCGAGCGACGCGTCCTCGGGCTGCACGACTCCCGCTGTGTTCTCGCCGTCGGACAGCAGGATGATGACTTTGCTCTTCGACGCAGATTCGCGCAACCGATCCACAGCCAACGTCACCGCATCGCCGATCGCGGTCGACTGTTCCTCGGCCAGATATCGCTGGTTGATTACGTTTCCTTCAGCATCGTGAATCGGTCGCGGAATTTCGACAGTTTCCAAGACTTGCTCCAGCGCCGCATGATCCAGTGTCAATGGCGACCGCCCTTCGGCAAAGCCGCCGAACGAAATCAGACCGACCAGGTCGTCCGGCCGGCCTGCGAGTTGTTCATCGCCCACAACAAAATCACGAAACACGCGTTTGACTGCCGCCAGTCGATTCACACGGTTCCCATCCAGTTGAAAATCGAGCGCAGACATCGAACCCGAACGGTCCAGGCACATCATGATGGCAATTCCGTCCTTGCGGACGCGAAACTCGCGGAGACCATGTTGGGGCCGAGCCATCGCGACAACGACCAGGGCCATGCCGAATAAACGCAACCCCGGTAAGCTCCGTCGGACCATTTGCGCCCAGGTCGTTGGCAACGACGCCAGTAGGGCCGTGCTGGAATACCAAATGGCGTCCCGTTTGTCCCGCCGCATCGTCACCACGACGGCCAGCGACAGCGGAATCAAAGCCATCAACCACCAGGGGTGCTGAAAGCGGAAATCAGTCATGCGCCACCACCTGACGATTCACTGCCTCGGTCTGCCCCCTCACAGTCTGCTCGTCGTCGATGCCGACAAACAGCCGAGCTCGATCGTAGGCGTCGTCGATATCCCTTCGATCAGGCTGATGAGCCGCGAACTTGACCAGATCCGACGATTCGAGAAAGTCCTTCAACCGCCGACGCTCGTCGGCAGAGAACACATGGCCGTTGCTGATCTCGCGCAGAAACTCTTCGGTGGTTTGCTCGGGCGCACGCACGCCGACCGTGCCTTCGATGTATCGTCGGACGATTCCAGTCAATTCGGTGTAAAACCGTTTGATGTCGCGAAGGTGCAGCTGTTCTTGCCAGATGCGTTGCAATTCGAGCGACGCCACCTCTCGCGGACTGAGTGTCGGCGGACGGAGTGCGTGTGCACGCTGGCGGTGGAACCAAAATATGCCGATCGCCAACGAGAATAACACCAAAGTCGAGAACATGATCCAAGGCCACCACAGGATCTTTCGGGGCAATTCCATGGGCGGTGCGAATCCCTGTAAATCATTCAGCGACGGAGCCTCTGCGTCCACCAAAGAAACAATCTCGACGGCTAACGCCTCGGTTTCCAAGCTCTGCACGCCCTGTCCAGATCCCGACTTCTTGTCAATGAACGTCACAGTGATTGGGTCGATCTCCAGTGTTCCGGTGCGTGGTGGTTCGAGCGAATAGACTTGCCGAATCACTTCGCGATCGCCACGGACTTCAACTAACGGCTCGCGAAAGTCCAGAATCACAAAATCGCCCACTGCTTCACCAAACGGAGGCAGCTGCACGTCAACGCCGGGCTTCGCCGTGACAGTTACCGTCAATGTCGGTTCGTCGGAGAGTCTGGCGGGTGCCGGCACAACTTCGACCGTGACGCGAACCGGCCCAAGCTCCTGATTGGTGCGCACACCCGTTTTCTTGGCAACTCGCGTGTTCTCCGACGACTGAGTATCCGAAGACTCGGTTTGGCAACCAGCAAGCAGCATGGTTGCCACGCCAACCAGGCTGATAGCCCGAATTTGCCAATGCAACCGGATCGGGCAACATGCAGACGGCGAACCTGCTCGGCTCGTCGCGCGGCGACGGTGCTGCAATTCCAATCCTGTCATTGCAATTTCCCTGCATTTCCCCGTTCCTACCATTCTCCCCTTTCCTGTCATTCTCTGTGTCGCCTCGTCCTGAACTGGAGGGTGCTTCTGGCCAAGGGCAAAAAGCGGTCTCAAAACGCCTCTGATTCGTCTAGAACTCCCGCTAACGAAACCGCTGTTGGCGCATGTGAAAGAAGCGTCGTAGACTGATCAGGTAGTCGTGTTCGGTATCGATCGGCAGCTGGTCGACACCGATTCGCTGCAACGCCTTAGATAAGGCCTCTCGGCGCCGCACGCCATCGTCACGAAACATTTCGCGCACGCGCCGATGACGCGTATCGACCTCGATCGTCTCGCCGGTTTCCGCATCACGCAAACGGATGAATCCGACGTCAGGCAATTCCAGCTCACGCCGATCTTCAACCGTAATCGCCGTCAAATCGTGCCGCCTGTTGGCGGCGGCAAGAGCGCGCTGCCGCGTCTGCCCGAGAAAATCGCTAATCACGAACACGACTGCTCGGCGTTTTTGCACCCGATTCAGATATTCCAGCGCAACTTCCATTCGCGTTGGCCGAGCGACCGGATCGACATCGACCATTTGACGAATCAGCCGGAGCGTATGCGCTTTGCCTTTCCGCGGCGGAATGAACTCGATCACCTCATCGCAGAACGTGATCAAACCGACTTTGTCGTTGTTCTTCAACGCCGAAAACATCAGCAGGGCGGCGATCTCGACAGCCACGTTCAATTTCGATCGGTGAGTAGAACCGAACACGCCGGATGCCGAAATATCTACGACGAACAGCACCGTCAGCTCTCGTTCTTCGCAAAACCGTTTGATGAAGCAATCACCAGTTCTGGCCGTGACGTTCCAATCAATCGAGCGAATGTCGTCACCCGGTTGATAGTGACGCACCTCATCGAATTCCATGCCCCTGCCCCGGAACACACTCTTGTATTGACCGGCGAACAGATCATTCACCGTTCGATTCGCGACAATCTGAATGCGCTGGACCTTTTTGAGGATCTCGGCGACGCTTTGCGAACTCATGGTTTTGTCTGACGTTTCTTATTCAAGGTCTGGTGTCTTGTTATGGTACGGGAACAGCGCCTAAAATTCGTTCGATGACAGCTTCTGCCGAGACTTCCTCCGCCTCGGCTTCGTACGTGAGTACGACGCGATGGCGGAGCACGTCTGGGGCGATGTCTTTGACGTCTTGAGGCGTGACGTATCCACGGCCCTGCAAAAATGCGACGGCTCGAGCACCCATCCCCAGATAGATCGACGCGCGGGGCGAACCGCCGAAATCGATCAGCGGTTGCAAGTCCTGCAGCCCAAAAGTCGCCGGGGCGCGAGTGGCGCGGACCAAACTGATAATGTAGTCCTTGATTTGCTCGTCGATGTAGATCATCTGCACAACTTCTTGCATCTCGACAATATCTTCGGCGGACAGCACCGGCTGAATCGCCGCATTGGCCGCCGCGAGCGCACGATCCAGAACCTTGCGCTCTTCGTCCTGGCTTGGATAGTCAATCTTCACCTTCAGCATGAAACGGTCGACTTGCGCTTCCGGCAACGGGTACGTCCCTTCCTGTTCGATCGGGTTTTGCGTGGCCATCACCAGGAACAGGCCCGGCAAGACGTACGTTTCGTCGCCAATTGTGACTTGTTGCTCCTGCATTGCTTCGAGTAACGCGGATTGGACCTTTGACGGCGCCCGGTTGATTTCATCGGCCAGGACAAAATTTGCAAAAATCGGCCCCTTGCGCGTCTTGAATGTTCCTTCGTTGGGCATATAGATCATCGTCCCGATCAAATCCGCGGGGAGCAGGTCGGGGGTGAACTGGATGCGTTTGAAATCTGTCGAAATTGCCTCTGCCAAGGACTTGATCGCGGTGGTCTTTGCCAGGCCAGGAACTCCCTCCAGCAAGATATGACCATGTGTCAACAAGCCAATCAGGAGACGTGAGACCATGTTCTCCTGCCCGACGATCGCTTTTCCGAGTTCGCTGGTCAGACGGTGAACCAGTTCGGTCTTGGCCGTGACTTGGTCCTTGATTTGTCGCACGTCAACTTGCATCGATTTACTCCGAGGTTCAGGTCAGCAAAGGTCCGAGTGAGAGCTGCCAGCGAATGTTTTGACTGGATTTTTGGACAGCGGCTGGCAACTGTCAAGGCCGCGGGGCCTTCTCGCACGCCCCACCGGAACGGTATGCTGAGCAACACGAAGGCGATTTTGCAAACCCGTTTGGACGATCGAGTTACCCAGCTTTGGAAACACCACGAAGTGCCATTGTCGTTGTCATTGACCGCTTGGGAAGTGGCTTTGTGGGCCCCTACGGGAACACATGGGTCGATTCGCCGACCTTGAATCGGCTTGCCAGCGAGTCACTGCTGTTCGAAACTGCGATCGCGGACACGGTTTGTCTGAACACCATCTATCGTTCCTACTGGCAGGGCCTGCACGCGGTCGCTCCGTTGATCGCACCACACTCAACACTGCCTCAGCAAGCCATCGCAGCCGACGTTGAAATGGTGTTGTTGACGGACTCCCAACAGGTGGCGCAACACCCACTGGCACTTGACTTTTCTGCCGGCACGAACCTCGCACGAAGCGACACGCCGACTCCCGCACAAACGGTTGACGAAACCAGATCGGGCCAGCTGTTTGCCGCCGCGATTGACGAGTTGGTCAGTCGCTCCAGTCCCTATTGCCTATGGTTACATGCCGACGCGATGAATTCAGCTTGGGATGCACCGTACGCCGTACGAGAATCTCTGGCTGACGATGACGACCCGCCACCTCCAAACATGGTCATCCCGCCGAACTACCAGCTTGACGGCGAGATCGATCCAGACGAACTCCTGGGGTTGTCGCAGGCCTATGGGGGAGAAGTCGTGGCTTTGGATCGAATCCTCGACGCATTTCTCGAAGCCATCGCCAACTTGCACACAGTGGAGGAAACACTGCTCATCGTCACCTCGCCACGCGGCTTTGCCATAGGCCAGCACGGCAGTGTCGGCGCTTGTGGCGACAAGTTGTTTGGCGAGATCCTGCAAGTCCCATTGTTGGTACGATTCCCAGATCGGCAAATGGCGTCACGTCGTTGCACGAGCCTGGTACAACCGAGTGACGTGTGTGCGACACTGTACGACTGGTTTGGCCTGAAGACTCCGGACGCAATCTGGGGGACCAGTCTTCTCAATACGAAAAACATCAGCCGGAAGCGTTGTGCCGTCGCCGTCGCGGGCCAAGAGTGTGCCATTCGTACGCCGATTTGGTACATGCGATCCGCTCCGCCCGCGCCACCCATGCTGTTCGCCAAACCGGACGATCGCTGGGAAGTCAACGAAGTTGCCGACCGCTGCTCGGATGTGGTGGCAGAGCTAGCAACCACCTTGGATTCGTTTCAGGAGCAAGCGAACACGACCTGCCTGCCGTGCCTACCCCAGCTTTCCGATGAATTGGTGATCGAACTCGGCTGATCTGTCTGGCCATGAATTCACGACCCTGCGTATAATCCCCGCCCTCTCGTATTCGCGCGAGAGCTCCTGGATTCATCGCCCACAAATCGCTTTGGCTCGTCCTGATCGGACACGGAGGTCCGGTAGGAGAGGCTGTGCCTTTCGAACATTCAAAACGTCACAGGATGCGTTTGCTCGCTCGTGGGCTTTGCCTGGCCCTCTGCGCGTTCGCACTGGCAGCGAGGGTCGAAGCGGCCGAATTAGATGTCCGCATCCGTCTAACCTGGGGCGAAGGCACGCCGCGGATGTGGCACGGTTCGATCCGCACTTCGACTGGCCGCATCTCGGAAGCCGAACGGCTTGGGTTTGCCGCCGACGCGCCCGGATCGATGGCAATGCAGAACGGCGCACTCCAATTCTGGCAGCGTAGCCCAACCGAATTCGATGGGATGGACTTGCGTTTGCAAGGCCCTACTACCGCAACGCTCATTCTCACGCTCGTGCCCGCCGATAAACCGGATCAATCACAGACAGTTGAACTCCCATTCAGCCAGTTTATTTCGCAACGGGAATTCGTCGATAGCTCGAAGCTTGACGACCAACAAAACCGCGTTGTCGTGCGTCGAGCACCTGGCGATCGAATACGGGTCGAATTTGAGCGCGATTCGCTCGTCTTTTCTCCTGGTGAACATTTTACATTCAAGATTCTACCTTCGTACCTGGGATTCGCGGCGGAGACGCAACTAAAGTGTCGCGTCGAACTGATTCAGATTCACGCTGAGGATCCTCTGTGGGAAGACGAGTCTTCGTTCGAGGTCGATGCTAACGGTGCCAGCCCGACGTTCGGTCCTCTGCAGGTAAAGTTGCCGACCGCTGAAGGTGTCTACGACTTGGTCGTGACCTTGCACGAATGGAAGTTTCCTCGATACGTGGAGGCGATGCATCGTCGCGTACAGCTGGTTGTCGTTGACAGTCGGCGGCAGCTTCCAGCAGCAGTGGCCGGTCCACCGGTTTGGGAAGAGGTCGATAAAGTCGACCTGACGAATCCAGCCTGGTGGGCTCGTTGGAGGTGGCCACAACTGGCGCGAGTCGCCGGCACGAGACAAGGTCCGCTTGGCGAGGAAAACACGCGAACTCGTGTTCATCAAGGCGTCAAACTGACGGAGCTCACCAAATGGTGGGCGATGCAGATTCCTGTCGCACAGACAGGCCAACCACACGTTCTGGAAATCGAGTATCCCAACGACATTAATCAGACGATGGGGATCAGCATTGTCGAACCGGATCAGTCGGGAATGGTCGTACCCGTTGGCTTGAATTCAGGGATCGACGTACGACGACGACCCAATCACGTGGCACCCGCAATCGAAAGACATCGCATCATTTTCTGGCCGCGAACAAAGTCACCGCTGTTGTTGTTGACGAATCGGCGCGAAGAAGGGACTGCGTTGTTCGGCGAGATTCGCGTTCTGTCGGGCCCATCGGCACTGCCGCCGGTGTCGACCTATACGCCCGGAAACCGATTGGTTGCAGCGTACTATGACAAGCCGTTCTTTCCTGAAAACTTCAACGCGCCGTCTGGTGAAGATAAAGCCACCAGGCGTACGTTGGACGATTGGGAGAAGTTCTATGAAGGTGGACGCCGACTGACAGAGTACCTCAAACATGTTGGCTACAACGCCGCCATCATCTCGGTCGCTCGCGACGGAAGTACGATCTATCCAAGCCAGCTCTTGGAGCCAACACTGCGTTACGACAACGGTGGTCTGTTCTTCACGGGCCAAGATCCGCGTCGCAAGGATGTGCTTGAAATGCTGTTTCGACAGTTTGACCGCCAAGGTCTAAAGCTGATCCCCGCGATTCATTTTGCCACGCCATTGCCCGAACTCGAGTCTCGCCTCGCCACGCTTGGTCCCGACGGCGCGGGCATCGACCTGTTGGAAGTAGACCACAAGGGGATCAGCCGTTTGGCCCGCCATCTCGCGCGACAGGGTTTGGCTCCGTATTACAATCCATTGGATTCACGAGTTCAAGATGCCATGAAACGGGTGCTTACTGAGCTCACGAACCGGTACGCGCATCATCCCTCGTTTGGCGGTCTGTGCCTTCAGCTGGGGGCCAACACGTTTACTCAATTACCGAACCAAAACTGGGCCCTCGACGACAAGACGATCACTCGTTTCGCGGCTGAGACGAAAATCGAAATGCCGACCAATGGACCGAGACGGTTTGCGGATCGGGCCAGACTACTCAATTCGACCAGCCGAGAACCTTGGTTGCAATGGCGTAGCAAGGTACTGGCCAATCTGTATCAGGAATTTCAGATTGATTTGACCGATCGCCGTGCCGACGCAAATCTGTATCTGGCTACCGCTGAACTTCTCGAGAGTTGGCCCGTACGCGAGGAGATGCGCCCTCGGCTACCTCATCACGGAGATTTTTCCCAGGCAATGCTGCGTCACGGCATCGTCCCGTCTCTGCTGGCGGAGGACAGCAACATTGTGCTGTTGCGTGGTCGTCGCCAGGCACCGTTGACTTCATTGGCTTCGCAGAGCGTCAACGTTAATGTGAACGAATCGCCAGCGGTCGATGAATTCTTCGCGTCAGCTGGGAATGTTGGAGCATTGAATTTCCACGAGTCACAACCTCAGCGTTTGCCTGAATTCGAGGCAGTCAGCCCGTTCGGTGCGGCGAAAATGAGAACTCGCTTCGAATCACATTTCTCGGCGACGGGAATCCACAACCGGGCCCATTTCACAAATAGTCTGGCGCGACTTGACGCACAGGCCATCG